>JAHFVC010000126.1 GCA_023264765.1 Mycobacterium sp.
GATCTGGTTCAGTACAACGACGGTTTCCGGACCCAGCTGATCGGGACCCCGGAGCAGATCGCCGAGCGGATCGCCGCGTACCGCAAACGTGGGGTGGATCTGATCCTCGGTGGCTTCCTCCACTTCCAGGAAGAAATCGAGTACTTCGGCAAGCACGTGCTGCCCTTGGTCCGCGAAATCGAAGCGTCCGAGGAGGACTCGGTGAACGCCCCGGTGCTCGTATCGGCCTGACGTCCCTCACACGAGGGTGCGCTAGCGTGGGTGGTCGAGATCGCTGATACAGGAGAGTCATGACTTACCCACCCGGTAGTCCCGGATATCCGCCCGCCCAGCAGAGCAATCAGTACCCCGCTCCGACCCAGCAGTTCGGAAAGCCCGCCGATCCGGCGGGCCCGTCCAAGCTGCCGATCTACCTGTTCGCCGCGGTCGCGGTGCTCGGCCTGCTGACCTACGCGTTCAACTTCGGACCGTTGCTGACGATCACGAGCTCGGACTTCCCGCAGTTCGGGAGTGCCAGCGGCAGCACCATCGGCATCGGCCTGGCCGTCGCCGCATCGGTGCTCGCCGGACTGATCGCCGCGGTGGGCCTGCTGCCCAAGCAGGCCGTGTCCGCGGGCGTCATTGCGGCCATCGCACTGCTGTCCTTCCTTCTCGTCCTCGGTGAAGTGATCAACGCGCCGCAGGGGGTGTCCATCGGCTGGGCGCTGTACCTGGTGATCATCACCACCGTGCTGCAGGCCGGCGTCGCGATCGCGGCTCTGCTCCTGGAAGCCGGCGTCATCACCGCCCCGGCACCGAAGCCGCGCTACGAGCAGTCCTACGGGCAGTACGGTGCGCCGTATTACGGGCAGCCTGGTCAGCCGGGTCAGCCCTATGGCGCTCCTCAGGGACCGCCGCAGCAGCAAGGCCGACCGGGCTACGCGCCGCCATCGCAGTACGGCGGCGGATACCAGGGCCCGAACACCGGCGGCTTCTCCGCCGTCCCCGCGCCCGGCCCGCAGAGTGGCCCCCCGACGCCGCCCACCGGCTTCCCCGCATTCGGCCAGCCGCAGCCGGCCGGCTCGTCGGAGCCGACCACCGTGGTGCCCGCGCAACCTCACGCCGCGTCCTCACAGCAAGCTGGGCCGCCGCCGTCGTAGTCTGGGCGTCGCGCACCCGGCGGTCGGGTGCGTGAGCGCGGGCGAGGAGCGACTCAGCTAGTGGACAACCGTTCGGTCGGCACACGGCAGGCACGTGACCTGCTACGCGTCGCGTTCGGTCCGTCCGTCGTCGCCCTCGGCATCATCGCCGCGGTGACGTTGCTGCAGCTGCTCATCGCCAACAGCGACATGACGGGTGCGTTCGGCGCCATCGCCAGCATGTGGCTGGGGGTGCACCAGGTGCCGGTGTCGATCGGCGGGCGTGAGCTCGGCGTGATGCCGCTGCTCCCGGTGCTGCTGATGGTGTGGGGTACCGCGCGAACGACGGCCGCGGCCGCGGCCCGCTCGTCCTGGTTCGTCATCCGCTGGGTGGTGGCCTCCGCGCTCGGCGGCCCGCTGCTGATCGCGGCGCTGGCCCTGGCCGTCATCCACGACGCCTCATCGGTGCTCACCGAACTGCAGACCCCGAGTGCGGGGCGTGCCTTTGCCGGCGTGCTCGCCGTGCACGCCATCGGTGCCGTCATCGGCGTGATCCTCACCGGGAAACTGCAGACCATCCCATGGCTCCCACGCTGGCTGCCCGACGCGTTGCGGGCGGCGGGCGCCGGCGTGCTGGCACTGCTCGGCCTGTCCGGCGTTGTCGCGGTCGGATCGCTGGTCGTGCACTGGGGCACCATGCACGACCTGTTCGGGATCACCGATTCGATGTTCGGCCAGTTCAGCCTGTCGCTGCTGTCCGCGCTGTACATCCCCAACGTCATCGTCGGCACCGCGGCGGTGGCCGTCGGGTCGAGCGTGCACGTGGGGCTGGCCACCTTCAGCTCGTTCACCGTGCTGGGCGGTGACATCCCGGCCGTGCCGGTGCTGGCGGCCGTCCCGACACCACCACTGGGACCCATCTGGGTCGCGCTGCTGATCGTCGCCGCGGTCGCCGCGGTGGCGCTCGGGCAGCAATGCGCGCGGCGTCCCGTGCCGCTACCGGCCGCCGCCGCGAAACTGACGGTCGCCGCCGCCCTGGCGGCCGCCGTGATGGCGTTGCTCGGCTACGCCGGCGGCGGACGGCTGGGCAACTTCGGCGACGTCGGGGTCGACCAGGTGACGTTCGGTCCCGCGGTGTTCCTGTGGTTCGTGTCCATCGGCGGGCTGACCGTTGCGATGGCCGGCGGTCTGGCGCGCCTGCCGAAACCGGCCAAGCCGGTGGCCGCACCGGAACCCGACCCCGATCCCGAACCCGATGACGTCGTCACGGTGGTGTTCGGCGACCCCGAAGGACTCGAGATGATCGCCGAACCCGACGAGCCGGAACCGATCGCCGAACCGGTGCCCTCCGATCAGCCGCCACTCGATGCCGAATTCGATCCCGGGTTCGATCCGGAGGACCACTTCCTGGCCGACGGGGATCCGGCCGAAAAGCCACGCGAGCAGGCCGACTAGGCTGCTGGGCGTGCAGCCCCCGCTTCGAGTGCCTCCGTCTGCACCGTCGCGGCTGGTGGTGCTGGCGTCGGGAACCGGTTCGCTGCTGGAATCGCTGCTCGCCGCCACCGCCGGGGACTTTCCGGGTGAGGTGGTCGCCGTCGGCACCGATCGGGCCTGCCGTGCGCTGGAGATCGCAGCCGGGGCCGGGGTGCCGTCGTTCACCGTGCGGCTGGGCGACCATGCCGACCGGGCGGCGTGGGATGCCGCGCTGACCGCGGCTGTGGCTGGTTACCAGCCGGACCTGATCGTCAGTGCCGGCTTCATGAAAATACTTGGGCCCGAGTTTCTTTCGAGATTCTCCGGTCGTGTCGTCAACACTCATCCGGCCCTGCTGCCTGCCTTCCCCGGCGCGCAGGGCGTTGCCGAGGCGCTGGCCTACGGTGTGCGGGTGACGGGCGCCACGGTGCACCTCGTCGATGCCGGGGTGGACACCGGGCCGATTCTGGCGCAGGAAGCCGTGCCCGTGCTCGATGATGACAACGCAGAAACTTTGCACGAACGCATCAAGGTGGTCGAACGTCGACTGCTGGTGGACGTGCTGGCCGCGGTGGCTACCCGCGGCCTCGTTTGGACGGGGCGAAAGGCGATCCTGGGATGAGTGACAAGCGGCAGATCCGGCGCGCGTTGATCAGCGTGTACGACAAGACCGGGCTGGGGGCGCTGGCCCGCGGGCTGCACGACGCGGGCGTGACCATCGTGTCGACCGGCTCGACCGCGAAAACGATTGCCGACGCGGGTGTTCCGGTGACGCCGGTGGAGGACGTCACCGGTTTTCCCGAGGTGCTCGACGGGCGGGTGAAGACGCTGCACCCGAAGGTGCACGCCGGGTTGCTCGCGGACACCCGCAAAGCCGAGCATCTGAGCGCACTCGACGAGCTCGGCATCGAAGCCTTCGAACTCGTCGTGGTCAACCTGTACCCGTTCAGCGAGACGGTCGCCTCCGGTGCCGCACCCGACGAGTGTGTGGAGCAGATCGACATCGGTGGACCGTCCATGGTGCGCGCCGCCGCGAAGAACCACCCCAGTGTGGCTGTGGTGGTCGATCCGCTGGGGTATGAGGGCGTGCTGGTGGCGGTGCGTGCCGGCGGGTTCACCCTTGCCGAGCGGAAGCGGCTGGCGGCGTTGGCTTTCCGGCACACCGCCGAGTACGACGTGGCGGTCGCGAGCTGGATGGGTACCGTGCTGTCTCCCGAGGAGGGCAGCGCCCCCGATGGTCCGCCGCAGTGGGTCGGTTCGACGTGGCGGCGCGCCGAGGTGCTGCGCTACGGCGAGAACCCGCACCAGGGTGCCGCGTTGTACCGCAACGACGCCGGCTGGCCGGGGCTGGCCCAGGCCGAGCAGTTGCACGGCAAGGAGATGTCCTACAACAACTACACCGATGCAGATGCCGCGTGGCGCGCCGCGTTTGACCACGAGCAGACCTGTGTGGCCATCATCAAGCACGCCAACCCGTGCGGGATCGCGATCTCGTCGGTGTCGGTGGCCGATGCGCACCGCAAAGCCCATGAATGCGACCCTCTTTCGGCGTTCGGCGGTGTGATCGCCACCAACACCACGGTCAGCGTGGAGATGGCGCAGACGGTGGCCGACATCTTCACCGAAGTGATCGTGGCCCCGGCGTTCGAGCCCGGTGCGGTGGAAGTGTTGTCGGGCAAGAAGAACATCCGCATCCTGGTGGCCTCCGAACCGCAGGAGTCCGGTGTCGAGTTCCGTCAGATCAGCGGCGGGCTGCTGCTGCAGGAGCGCGACGCACTGGACGCTGCCGGGGACGACCCGGCCAACTGGACGCTGGCGACCGGCACCCCCGCCGATCCCGCGACGTTGGCCGATCTGGTGTTCGCGTGGCGCACCTGCCGTGCGGTGAAGTCGAACGCCATCGTCGTCGCCTCCGACGGCGCCACGGTCGGCGTCGGCATGGGTCAGGTGAACCGCGTGGACGCCGCCCGGTTGGCGGTCGAGCGCGGGGGTGACCGGGTGAAGGGTGCCGTCGCCGCATCGGACGCCTTCTTCCCGTTCCCCGACGGGCTGGAGACACTCACCAACGCGGGCGTGAAAGCTGTTGTGCACCCCGGCGGTTCGGTGCGCGACGATGTGGTGACCGCAGCCGCCGAGGCCGCCGGAATCACGCTGTACCTCACCGGGGCGCGGCACTTCGCGCACTGAGGCCGACTGGCCAGTTATTACACGCCAAACTCGAGAATGCGGGTAATAACAGGCCATTCGGCGCCCGTCGCGCACAGGGCCTCGCATGTTCGCTGCAGAAGCACGCGTGGCCGGCAGCGCAGGATCTCGGCGCTGACCCGGACGATCCGCCAGCCTTCGGCGGCCAGATCGGCGAGCCGATCGATATCCCTCGCGTGTTGCCTCGGGTCCTGCCAGTGCTGCTCCCCGTCGTATTCGATGCCGACCTTCCATTCCTCGTATCCCATATCCACCCGGTACCGCAGCACGGGAATCTGGGTCAACGGCTTGGGCAAGCCGGCGTCGATGAGAACCAGCCTTGTTCTGGTCTCCTGTGGTGATTCGGCGCCGCCATCCATGAGGCCGATGGTCTTGCGCAGTTGGACCAGACCGCGGACTCCTCGGTGTCGATCGATCAACGGCGCGATATCGACATCGGTCACACCGGTCTCGCGGGACAACGCATCCAGGCGGATGACGGCAACTGTCCGGCCCTTACGCCTGCCCAGGTCGAACGCGGTCCGCGCGGGCGTCGTCGTAGCGATACCGCTGACGGTCCGGTACTCGTCGTCGGTGAGCACGTCTCGATGAATGACGATGCCGTGCACCGGTTTCCCATTGGCCAGGAAGAGTTCGGCCGGGTCCGCGGAGTCGATCCATCGTGTCCCGTACAGGGCTGCAGCCGATAGCCCGCCGGCCACCGCGCTGCGCCCCGACCACAGCCACGCGGCTTCAGCGCGGGTCGAAGGCGTCAGATCGCTGCCCGATGGCAGGTAGACATCACGGTAGACACGGTGCTGCTGGAGCAGTGCGCGACGGGTGACACGCCCGTCGGCCAACGCCTCCGTGCCGAGGAATGGTCTGGTCATGCGCCGACGATGTCGCTGCTCACCGACACATCGGCTGCAACTCGGCTAACTAGAGCGGTTACTTGTGGATGAATCGTCGACTGTGCACAAACGAGTGGCCAGTTGTCACACGCCAAACTCGAAAAAGCGTGTAATAACTGGCCACTCGACGCTTAGGCGCTGGCCTCGTCGCGCTCGACCGTCGTCACGTACGTCACGAACGAGGCGATCTCCTCGACGGCGCGGCGCGCGTCCGGATTCACGTCGAAGGACAACTGGAACATGTGCATTGCCTTGTCCCACACCTGAACCCAGACCGGGACACCATCGGCGCGCAGCCGGTCGGCCAAGGTGAAGGTGTCGTTGCGCAGCATCTCGTTGGTGCCGATCTGCAGCAGGAACGGGCCGAGCCCACGCATGTTCGCCTCCGAGGGCATGACCGGTACCGGCCGCGTCCCGTTCACGGTGGCGAACACGTCGTAGATGAACTTGACCGTCATGAACGGGAACAGCACATCCATGTGTTCTTTGAGCGCATCGTATTTCAGCTGCATGTCGGCGGACGTCAACGCGGACAGCAGGACCTGGCCCGCAGGCACCGGTAGGCCGGCGTCGCGGATCGCCAGTGCGGTATCGGCGGCCATCAACCCACCCGCCGAATCCCCGGCGAGCACCACCTGATCCGGCGAGAAGCCCAGGGCCAGCACGTGCTGGTACGCCTCCAGCCCGTCTTCGACGGCCTCGTCGATGCTGGCCTGCGGGGCCAGCCGGTATCCGACGTTGAAGACCTGCGCGCCGGTGGACTCCGACAGCTTGGAGGCGAACCGCCGGTGCGAGTTGAGCCCGAGGGTGACCAGCGCTGACCCGTGGAAGTACACGATGACGCGATCGGAGTCCCGCGCGTTCGGGGCCACGATCCACTCGGCGGGGCAATGGGGCAGGGCTTCCTTGGTGACCGCGGTCCCCGGCAGGGCGGGGATGATGCGCAACGGCCGGTCGATGAGATCGAGGTGTGCCCGTTGCAACCCGGCCGGCCACACCCTGTTGAACACCAGGCCGATGATCGTCAGCGCGCCGAGCACCGGGCGCAGCAGGATGGAGGTCAGCAAACCGAGCAGCTTGGACTGTCGCGAGGCAGGGCCGAACTGAACGGTGGTCGGCCGATCACGCCATTCGAGCAAATTCACGATACCCATGGTACCGGGTATCTGACGGCTGGAAATCACAGGTGGCCATGCCAGTACCCGAGAGCAGTCGTAGCGTGGAGTGGTGACGTCACCTAACAATCTGCCCCGCACTGTCGGCGAGCTGCGTGCCTCCGGTCACGTCGAGCGCGGAATCAAGCAGGAGATCCGGGAGAATCTGCTGGTCCGCCTTGCAGCCGGCGACGATATCTGGCCCGGTCTGTTCGGTTTCGAGGACACGGTGCTGCCCCAGGTCGAGCGGGCGTTGATCGCCGGGCACGATTTCGTGCTGCTGGGCGAACGCGGACAGGGCAAGACCCGTCTGCTGCGGTCCATCGCCGGGCTGCTCGACGAGTGGACTCCCGTCATCACCGGCTCCGAACTCGGCGAGCATCCCTACAGCCCCATCACCCCGGAGTCGATTCGGCGTGCCGCCGAGGTCGGCGACGACCTCCCGATCTCGTGGCGCCACCGCAGCCAGCGCTACACCGAGAAGCTGGCCACCCCCGACACCAGCGTCGCCGACCTGGTCGGGGACATCGACCCCATCAAGGTGGCCGAGGGTCGCAGCCTCGGCGACCCGGAGACCATTGCCTATGGCCTCATCCCGCGCTCGCACCGCGGCATCGTCGCCGTCAACGAACTGCCCGACCTCGCCGAACGTATCCAGGTGTCGATGCTCAACGTGATGGAGGAACGCGACATCCAGGTCCGTGGCTACACGCTGCGCCTGCCCTTGGACGTCCTCGTCGTCGCCAGCGCCAACCCGGAGGACTACACCAACCGCGGTCGCATCATCACCCCGCTCAAGGACCGCTTCGGCGCCGAGATCCGCACCCACTACCCACTCGAGCTCGAGGCGGAGGTGGCCGTCATCAAGCAGGAGGCGCACCTGAGTGCGCCAGTGCCCGATTACCTGCTGCAGATCGTCGCCCGGTTTGCCCGTTCGCTGCGTGAATCCACCGCCATCGACCAGCGTTCCGGGGTGTCGGCCCGCTTTGCGATCGCCGCGGCCGAAACCGTGGCCGCCTCTGCGCGGCACCGCGGCGCGCTCCTCGGCGAACAGGAACCCGTGGCCCGCGTGGTGGACCTCGGCACCGTGATCGACGTGCTGCGCGGCAAACTCGAGTTCGAGTCGGGCGAGGAGGGCCGCGAACAGGTCGTGCTCGAACATCTGCTGCGACGGGCGACGGCCGACACCGCGTCACGCGCGCTCGGCGGAATAGATGTGGGCCCGCTCGTGGTTGCGGTCGAAGGTGGTTCGCCGGTGACGACGGGCGAGCGGATCAGCGCCAAGGACGTGTTGGCTGCGCTGCCGGAACTGCCGGTGCTCGATGCCATCGCCGAACGCCTCGGCGCCGAGACCGACGGGGAGCGCGCCGCCGCCGTCGAGCTGGCGCTCGAAGCGTTGTACCTGGCGAAGCGGATCGACAAGACCTCGGGTGAGGGCGAAACTGTTTATGGCTAAACACCTCTCGCGGTACTCGCGATACACCGGCGGACCAGATCCGCTGGCGCCCCCGGTCGATCTGCGTGACGCGCTCGAACAGATCGGCCAGGACGTCATGGAGGGCAGCTCGCCGCGCCGTGCCCTCTCCGAACTGCTGCGCCGGGGCACCCGCGACATGGCGGGTGCGGACAAGCTCGCCGCCGAGGCCAACCGCAAGCGCCGGGAATTGTTGGCGCGCAACAACCTCGACGGCACGCTGCAGGACATCAAGAAGTTGCTCGACGAAGCGGTGCTGGCCGAACGCAAGGAACTGGCGCGCGCCCTCGACGACGACGCCCGGTTCGGTGAGATGCAGATGGAGGCGCTCTCCCCGTCGCCGGCGAAGGCGGTGCGTGAACTCGCCGACTACGACTGGCGTTCGCAGGAGGCGAAGCAGAAGTACGAGGAGATCCGGGATCTGCTCGGCAGGGAGATGCTCGACCAACGCTTCTCCGGGATGAAGCAGGCACTGGAGAACGCGACCGACGAGGACCGTCAGGCTGTCAACGAGATGCTGGACGACCTCAACGGACTGCTGGACAAACACGCCAACGGACAAGATACCGAACAGGATTTCCAGGACTTCATGGCCAAGCACGGCCAGCATTTCCCGGAGAACCCGCAGAACGTCGAGGAGCTGATCGACTCGCTGGCCAAGCGCGCCGCGGCCGCCCAGCGTTTCCGCAACAGCCTGTCCGCCGAGCAACGTGCCGAGCTGGATGCGTTGGCGCAGCAGGCTTTCGGTTCACCCTCGCTGATGAACGCGCTGGAGCGGTTGGACTCCCACCTGCAGGCCGCCCGGCCCGGTGAGGACTGGTCGGGCTCGCAGGAATTCTCCGGCGGTGACCCGCTGGGCATGGGCGAGGGCGCGCAGGCGCTGGCCGATATCGCCGAGCTGGAGCAACTGGCCGAGCAGCTGTCGCAGAGCTACGCGGGCGCCACCATGGAGGACGTCGATCTGGATGCGCTGGCGCGCCAGCTCGGGGAGGACGCGGCCGTCAACGCCCGCACCCTCGCCGACCTGGAGCGCGCCTTGATGAATCAAGGCTTCCTGGACCGCGGTTCGGACGGAAAGTGGCGGCTCTCGCCCAAGGCCATGCGTCAGCTCGGTCAGACCGCGCTGCGCGACGTTGCGCGCCAGTTGTCGGGCCGTAACGGGGAACGCCAGACCCGGCGGGCCGGCGCGGCAGGCGAGTTGACCGGCGCCACCCGGCCCTGGGAGTTCGGCGATACCGAACCCTGGAATGTCACAAGGACTCTCACGAACGCGGTGCTGCGCCGTGCGGGCACCGATGACGACGGCCCGTTGCGCATCACGGTCGACGATGTCGAGATCTCGGAGACCGAGACCCGCACCCAGGCCTGCGTGGCGCTGTTGGTGGACACCAGCTTCTCGATGGTGATGGAGAATCGGTGGCTGCCGATGAAGCGCACCGCACTGGCGCTGAGCCATCTGGTGAGCACCAGGTTCCGGTCCGACGATCTTCAGATCATCGCGTTCGGCCGGTACGCGCGAACCGTGAGCGCCGCCGAACTCACCGGCCTGGAAGGCGTGTACGAGCAGGGCACCAACCTGCACCACGCGCTGGCGCTGGCGACCCGGCACCTCCGTAGGCACCCCAATGCGCAGCCGGTCATCATGATCGTCACCGACGGTGAACCCACCGCGCATCTCGAGGACTTCGGCGGCGCCGAGGGTTCACAGGTGTTTTTCGACTACCCGCCGCATCGGCGCACGATCGCGTACACGGTCAAGGGTTTCGACGAGGTGGCCCGGCTCGGCGCGCAGGTCACCATCTTCCGGCTCGGCGACGACCCGGGTTTGGCGCGATTCATCGACCAGGTGGCGCGCCGCGTGCAGGGCCGGGTGGTCGTTCCGGATCTGGACGGGCTGGGTGCCGCCGTGGTCGGCGACTACCTGACGTCGCGACGTCGATAGCGCTCAGTCGTCGTCGGTGCCGGGGTGGCGGCGCTTCTTACGCTTCACGCCGACGCTGCCCCACAACGAGAAGCCGCGCACCCGCACGCGTGGGGCGCCGGGCGAGCCGCTGCCGTCCACGCTGTGGTCGAAGCTGCCCATCACCCCGACCCCACCGATGTCGACATTGATCTCCGGCGGTACCAGGATGGTCTGCCCGCCGAAGATCGAGTAGCTGCGGATCTCCACATCGGGGGTGGTGAAGTCGGCGTAGCGAAGGTCGACGACGCCCCCGCCGAAGAGGGCGAAGGTGGTCAGCTTCTTGGGCACGTTCCAGCGCCCCCGCCGTTCGTAGCCGCTCATGATGGCCAGCAGCAGAGTCGACGGCGCGGGTCGACAGACACCCTTGCCGGTGGCGCTTCCGCCGGGCAGGTCGGCACTGAGCCGCTCCAGATCGGCGCAGGTCTGCGCGGCATACGCCTTGGACAGCCGCGTCTCGTACTCGTCCAGCGAAAGGCGACCCTGGGCGGCGGCATCGGTCAGCAACTGAGCCACCTGGATCCTGTCGGTGTCGGCAGCCCGTACCGATCCGCTCCGCGGCGCTGAGGTGCTCAACAGTGCCGTCTGTTCTTTGCGCAGGCGCTCATCACTGACGAGCCTACGACGAATCGCGGCACATGCAATACCGACCGCCAAATATCGTCACGCTCATCGATGTTTGCTGTAATTGCATCTACCGGTTCAGGACGACCAATTCGGCGGACGCTTCTGCAAGAAGGCGAGCATGCCCTCGCGGGCCTCGTCGGAGACGAAGAGCCGCGCCGACTGCGCCGCCAGATCCTCGGCATGCGTGTCGAAATCCGCCAGGGTCCGCGCCGTGGTCAGGGCCTTTGACGTCCGCAGTCCCTGCGGCGAGCCCTTCCCGATCTCCGCGGCCAAGGCCGCCACCGTCGCGCCGACATCGTCGGTGGCGATGGTGATGAGACCGATGGCGGCGGCCTGCGCGGAATCGAACTTCTCACCGGTGACGAAGTAGCGGCCCGCCGCACGAGCAGTCAACTTCGGCAGCAGAGTCAACGAGATGATCGACGGTGCGACCCCGATCCGGGCTTCGGTGAGCGCGAAGGTACTCGCCGGCCCGGCCACCGCGATGTCGCATGCGCCGACCAGTCCCATCCCGCCGGCCCGCACATGCCCGTCCACCGCCGCGATGACGGGGATGGGCAATTCCAGGATCGAGCGCAGCACCACCGTCATCTCGCGGGCCCGGTCCACGGCGAGGTCGCCGGGATCACGACCGGCCGCCTCGCTCAGGTCCGCGCCCGCGCAGAACGTCTTGCCGGTGTGCCCGAGCACCACCGCGCGGATGTCCGTTGCGGCCGCGGCCCGCGCCAGTCCATCGCGCAACTGCGTCACCAGCGCGGTGGAGAGCGCGTTGTGATTGTGAGGTGAGTCGAGGGTCAGCCGCGCGACGGGACCGTCGGTGTCGTAGCGGACGAGGGTGTCGGTCATCAGTAGGAACGCGGCAGACCCAGCGAAGTCTGGGCGACGAAGTTGAGGATCATCTCGCGGCTGACGGGGGCGATGCGCGCCAGGCGAGAGGCCGTGAGCACCGACGCGATGCCGTACTCCTTGGTCAGGCCGTTGCCGCCGAGGGACTGCACGGCTTGATCGACCGCGCGTACCGATGCTTCGCCGGCGGCGTATTTGGCCATGTTCGCGGCCTCGGCGGCACCGAAGTCGTCCCCGCCGTCATAGAGCGAGGCTGCCTTCTGCATCATCAGCTTGGCGAGTTCGATCTCGATGTGATTCTGCGCCAACGGATGTGAGATGCCCTGGTGTGCACCGATCGGCGTCTTCCAGACCTGGCGGGTCTTGACGTACTCGGTGGCCTTATCGATGGCGAACCGGCCCATGCCGACCGCGCTGGCGGCGCCCATGATCCGTTCGGGGTTCAGGCCGGCGAACAACTGGGCGATGGCCGCGTCCTCGGAGCCGACGAGTGCATCGGCGGGCAGCCGGACGTCGTCGAGGAAGACCTGGAACTGGAACTCGGGGCTGACGATCTCCATCTCGATCTTGGTCCAGTGCCACCCGGGGGTGTCGATCGGCACCACGAACAGCGCGGGCTTGAGGTTGCCGGTCTTGTGGTCCTCGGTCCGGCCGACGACGAGCACGGCTTGAGCCTGGTCGACGCCGGAGATATACACCTTTTGGCCGGACAGGATCCAGTCGCTACCGTCGCGCCGCGCGGTGGTGGTGATGCGGTGGCTGTTGGAACCGGCGTCGGGTTCGGTGATGGCGAAGGCCATGGTGATCGAGCCGTCGGCGATGCCCGGGATCCAGCGCTTCTTCTGGTCCTCGGTGCCGAACTTCGAGATGATGGTGCCGTTGATGGCCGGGGAGACGACCATCATCAGCAGCGCCGACCCGGCCGCTGACATCTCCTCCATGACCAGGCTCAGCTCGTACATGCCTGCCCCGCCGCCGCCGTACTGCTCAGGCAGGTTCACCCCGATGAAGCCGAGTTTGCCTGCCTCGTTCCACAGTTCGGTGGCGTGCTGACCGGACCGGGCCTTCTCCAGGTAGTAGTCCTGGCCGTAGTTGGCGGCCATGGCCTTGACGGCGTCGCGCAGGGCGCGCTGTTCCTCGGTTTCGACGAAAGACATCGTTATTCTCCTTCGGGGGTCTGGACAAGGGCGAGTACGGCGCCGACGTCGACCTGCTGGCCGGCGGTGACATTGAGTTCGGTGAGTACACCGTCGCTCGGACTGGTGATGGTGTGCTCCATCTTCATGGCTTCCAGCCAGATCAGGGGTTGCCCGGCGGTGACGGGGTCGCCGACCGAAGCGCCGAGGCGCACGACGGACCCGGGCATCGGGGCCAGCAGCGACCCGTGCGCGACGGCGTCGTCGGGATCGGGGAAGCGCGGCACCGCGGTCAGGCGCACCGATCCCACCGGCGAATCGACGAAAACATCGGCACCGTAACGGGTTACGCGGAATGCACGCTCCACGCCGTCCACGGTCAGTACCACGCGGTCGGGTGCCGCGGCCGCCACGGACAACGTGTCCTGGTCGGGCAGTTCGACACCGGTTCGGGTGAACCGGTAACGGACCAGGTGCTCGCCGCCGGCCGTGTCCCGGTAGGTCCGGGTCTGATAACCCGAGGCGAGGTTGCGCCAACCACTCGGCGCTGGTGCGAACACCGTTGCGGTGGCACGGTTGTGCGCCGCGTCGGCCAGCGCGGCGGCCACGCACGATGGAACGGTGGCCGCAACGGGTGACGCGGCCAGCTCGGCGAGGCCGTGGGTGTCGAAGAACGCGGTGTCGGTGTCGCCGGCGCGGAACGCCTGGTGGCGCAGCACGTTGACCAGCAGGTCGCGGTTGGTGGTGATCCCGTGCAATTCCGTGCGGGCCAAGGCGTCGGCCAGGATGGCCGCGGCTCGGTCCCTGGTGGGGGCGAAGGAGATCACCTTGGCCAGCATCGGGTCGTAGAACACCGAGACCACCGAGCCGTCGACGATGCCGGAGTCCACCCGCACCCCGCTACGGCCGCCGAGCGTGCCGAACTCGGTGCGTGTACCGGGGACGCCGAACCGGTGCACGGGACCGGCCTGCGGTTGCCAGTTCTGCGCCGGATCCTCGGCGTACAACCGCGCCTCGATCGAATGCCCTTGCGTGGTAGGTGGTTCCGGATCCAGTCGCCGGCCGTCGGCCACGTCGATCTGCAGCTCGACCAGGTCCAGGCCGGTGGTCTCCTCGGTGACGGGATGCTCGACCTGCAGACGGGTGTTCATCTCCAGGAAGAAGAAGTCGTCGCCTTCACCCGAAGCCATGAACTCGACCGTGCCTGCGCCGGTGTAGCCGATCGCCCCCGCAGCCAGCCGGGCCGCCTCGAACAACTTCTCGCGCATCCCCGGGGTGCGTTCCACCAGCGGCGACGGCGCCTCTTCGATGACCTTCTGGTGGCGGCGCTGGATGGAGCATTCACGTTCCCCGACTGCCCATACCGTGCCGTGCGCATCGGCCATCACCTGCACCTCGATGTGGTGCCCGCTGGCCAGGTAGCGCTCGCAGAACACCGTCGGGTCGCCGAACGCGGACTGAGCCTCCCGCTGGGCTGCCGCCACTTCGGCGGGCAGTGTCGCCAATTCGCGCACCACGCGCATACCGCGACCGCCGCCACCGGCCGACGCCTTGATCAGTACCGGAAGCTGATCGGCGGTCACGGTGTCCGGATCGAGCTCGGCCAGCACCGGTACCCCGGCGGCGGACATCAACTTCTTGGCTTCGATCTTCGAGCCCATCGCGGCCACGGCCGCCACCGGCGGGCCGATCCAGATCAGCCCGGCCTGCGTCACCGCGGCAGCGAAATCGGGATTCTCCGAGAGGAATCCGTAGCCGGGATGGATCGCGTCGGCCCCGGAGGCGCGCGCCGCGGCGATCAGCTGCGCGCTGTCCAGATAGCCGTTGCGACCCTCCAGGCGCACCCGGGTGTCGGCTTCGGCAACATGTGGCGAGCCGGCATCGGGATCCGTGTACACCGCGACGGTGCCGATCCCGAGCCGGCGGCAGGTGCGTAAGACGCGGCGGGCGATCTCACCGCGGTTGGC
Source organism: Mycobacterium sp. (assembly GCA_023264765.1). GTDB lineage: Bacteria > Actinomycetota > Actinomycetes > Mycobacteriales > Mycobacteriaceae > Mycobacterium. The sequence goes on from JAHFVC010000126.1 coordinate 14,851, forward strand.
AACCAGAACTCGTGTAATCATGGTTCACATCCTGAAGACGCCGAAGTTCGACGTCCCCTCGATCGGGCCATTGGCGATGGCGGACAGGCACATTCCCAACACGGTCCGGGTGTCCCGCGGGTCGATCACCCCGTCGTCGTAGAGCCGGCCGGACAGGAACACCGGCAGCGACTCCGCCTCGATCTGCGCCTCCACGGCGGCGCGCAGGGCGGCGTCGGCGTCCTCGTCGACGGTCTGGCCGCGGGCCTGCGCTGCGGCGCGGGACACGATCGACAGCACCCCGGCCAACTGGGTACCACCCATCACCGCGGACTTCGCACTGGGCCAGGCGAACAGGAAGCGTGGATCGTAGGCCCGTCCACACATCCCGTAATGGCCGGCGCCATAGGACGCGCCGATCAGCAGCGAGATATGCGGCACCGTCGAATTGGACACCGCATTGATCATCATCGACCCGTGTTTGATCATCCCGCCCTCTTCGTACTGCTTACCCACCATGTAGCCGGTGGTGTTGTGCAGGAACAACAACGGGGTGTCAGACCGGTTGGCCAACTGGATGAACTGGGTGGCCTTCTGGGATTCCTCGCTGAACAGCACACCGCGGGCATTGGCCAGGATGCCCACCGGGTAGCCGTACAGCCGCGCCCACCCGGTCACCAGCGACGAGCCGTACAGCGGTTTGAACTCGTCGAAATCGGAGTCGTCGACGATGCGGGCGATCACGTCCCGCGGATCGAACGGGATGCGCAGATCGGCCCCGACCAGCCCGATCAATTCCTCGGAATCGAAGCGCGGCTCGGACACCGGAGCCGGCGCCGGGCCCTGCTTACGCCAGTTCAGCCGTGCCACGATGCGCCGCCCGATCCGGATGGCGTCCAGCTCATCGGCGGCCAGATAGTCACCCAAACCTGAAGTGCGGGAATGCATCTCCGCGCCGCCCAGTGATTCGTCGTCGGACTCCTCGCCGGTGGCCATCTTCACCAGAGGTGGGCCGGCCAGGAACACCTTGGAGCGTTCCTTGATCATCACGACGTGGTCGGACATGCCGGGGATGTAGGCGCCGCCCGCGGTGGAGTTACCGAAGACCAACGCGATG
>JAHFVC010000127.1 GCA_023264765.1 Mycobacterium sp.
ATCTTGCCCTTGGGCCCGATGACCTCGCCGATCTTGTCGACCGGCACATTGATCGTGGTGATGCGCGGCGCGTAGGGGCTCATCTCGTCGGGCTCGTCGATGGCCTCGGCCATCACGTCGAGGATGGTCAGGCGTGCGTCCTTGGCTTGGGCCAGCGCACCGGCCAGCACCTTGGACGGGATGCCGTCGAGCTTGGTGTCCAGCTGCAGCGCGGTGACGAAGTCCTTGGTGCCTGCGCACTTGAAGTCCATGTCGCCGAACGCGTCCTCGGCACCGAGGATGTCGGTGAGGGTGACGTAGCGGGTTTCACCGTCGACATCATCAGACACCAGGCCCATGGCGATACCTGCCACCGGCGCCTTCAGCGGCACACCGGCGTTCAGCAGCGACAGGGTCGAGGCACAGACCGAGCCCATCGAGGTGGAACCGTTGGAGCCCAACGCTTCCGACACCTGGCGGATGGCGTAGGGGAACTCCTCGACGCTCGGCAGCACCGGCATCAGGGCGCGCTCGGCGAGTGCGCCGTGCCCGATCTCGCGACGCTTCGGCGAACCGACGCGGCCGGTCTCGCCGGTGGAGAACGGCGGGAAGTTGTAGTGGTGCATGTAGCGCTTGGAGGTCTCCGGGCCCAGCGAGTCGATCTGCTGGGCCATCTTGACCATGTCCAGGGTGGTGACGCCCATGATCTGGGTCTCGCCGCGCTCGAACAACGCACTGCCGTGCGCCCGCGGGATGATGGCGACCTCGGCGCTCAGGGCACGGATGTCGGTGACGCCACGGCCGTCGATGCGGAAGTGATCGGTGAGGATGCGCTGGCGCACCAGCTTCTTGGTCAGCGACCGGTAAGCGGCGCCGATCTCCTTCTCGCGGCCTTCGAACTGACCGGCCAGGCGCTCGAGGACCTCGCCCTTGATCTCGTCGGTGCGCTCATCGCGCTCGGCCTTACCACCGATGGTCAGGGCCTGCGACAGCGCTTCGGTGGCCACCGCGGCGACCTGCTCGTAGACGTCGGGCTGGTAATCGGGGAACAGCGGGTACACCGCGGTCTCCTTGCCGGCGGCCTCGTGCAGCGCCTGCTGCGCATCGCACAGCGCGGCGATGAACGGCTTGGCGGCCTCCAGGCCCTCGGCCACGACGGACTCGGTCGGCGCCCCGGCGCCACCTGCGATCAGGTCGATGACGTTGTCGGTGGCCTCGGCCTCGACCATCATGATGGCGACGTCGTCGCCGGCCTTACGACCCGCGACCACCATGTCGAACACGGCGTTCTCGAGCTGCTCGACGGTCGGGAACGCGACCCACTGACCCGAGATCAGCGCGACGCGGACGCCGCCGACCGGGCCGGAGAACGGCAGGCCGGAGATCTGGGTGGACGCCGACGCGGCGTTGATGGCGAGCACGTCGTAGAGATCCTTGGGATCCAGGCTCAGGACGGTGACGACGACCTGGATCTCGTTGCGCAGGCCGGACACGAAGGTCGGGCGCAGCGGGCGGTCGATCAGCCGACAGGTCAGGATCGCGTCGGTGGAGGGGCGGCCCTCACGGCGGAAGAACGAGCCGGGGATCCGGCCCGCGGCGTACATCCGCTCCTCGACGTCGATGGTCAGCGGGAAGAAGTCGAAATGGTCTTTCGGGGACTTGCTGGCGGTGGTCGCGCTCAGCAGCATGGTCTCGTCGTCGAGATAGGCCACGACCGAACCGGCGGCCTGCTGGGCCAGCCGGCCCGTCTCGAAGCGGATGGTGCGGGTGCCGAAGCTCCCGTTGTCGATGACGGCGGTGGATTCAAACACGCCTTCGTCGGTTTCAACTGCAGACATATGTGTCCGTACAGCCTCTCTTGCTCGGGTATTCAACTGTTTCGCGCGTCAGCGAACTCAGATCCCGTCCCGGATGCGGCTACGGCCGTCGATCGAAGCTGCCGGGGATTTCTCCCGGCAGCCACTACCGAAGACCGCCCGATCCCTCAGACGGTGCGGTGACGCACAGGAACGGTGCGCGCGGAAACACGCGAACCGCACCAAGTGCCAAGGCCCAGTGGCCTAAAACACCCCTATGTTACACCGGGGCTGCATGACTCCCGGCACGCCGGTCAGCTGACGTCCTCGACGCACACGGTGAACTCGCGCTGGTCGTACGGGTACCCCAGGCCGCTGCCGCACTGATCGGCATTGGCCACCCCCGTCAGGATCTGCGTCGCGCGTTGCCGGTGCGGCTGAGCGGCGTCGGCACAGTTCACCCGGACGGGATCGCGGTCATGTTCGGGGTCGATGCTCATGCAACCGCCGACCACCCAGTCGATGTCCATACAGATGGTGCTGCCGCCGTCGCCGAACGTGCTGTGCATCGAGTAGTACGAGTCGACGTCGGTCGGGCATTCGTCACCGGTGGCGACGTTCGACACGACCTTGTAGTTCGACTCCGGACTGCCGCACTGCGCCTTGATGGCTTCCGGGCGGTCCGGCGGACCGCCCACTTTCAGGCAGTCCCCGGCGCGCAGATCCGCGGCAGCAGCCGACGAACAACCGGTGGTGAGTCCCCCCACGAGAACACAGAACGCGGCCACAGCGGCCGCGCTTCTGGGCGTCAGCGACGCAGACCGAGGCGCTCGATCAGCGACCGGTAGCGCTCGACGTCGACCTGCGCGACGTACTTGAGCAGCCGGCGCCGACGGCCGACCAGCAGCAGCAGCCCCCGCCGCGAGTGGTGGTCGTGCTTGTGCAGCTTCAGGTGTTCGGTGAGATCGGAGATCCGCTTGGTGAGCAGGGCCACCTGAGCTTCCGGCGAGCCGGTGTCGGTGTCATGCAGGCCGTACTGGCCGAGGATTTCCTTCTTCTGTTCGGCAGTGAGCGCCACGAAACAACTCCATCAAATAGGTATCGCGAGGATGAAACTAAAAGCGTGGCCGCCGCGAACTGCAGCACGCGCTGGGTCGCGGGAGAGTCTAGCAGCCCGCTACTGCGCAGCGAGAATCGTGCGGGCCCGGGCGGTATCGCCCTGCATGGCCACCACCAGGTCGTCGACCGAATCGAACTTCTCCTGGCCGCGGATGCGCGCCACGAAGTCGACGGCGACATGCTGGCCGTACAGGTCGGCCTCGGTGTCCAGGACGAACGCCTCGACCGTGCGGGTCCGGCCGGAGAAAGTCGGGTTGGTGCCCACCGAGACCGCGGCCTGATAGCGCTGCCCCGGCGTGACGGTGCCGACCACCGGGCCGTGCCCGAGGACGGTGAACCAGGCCGCGTAGACCCCGTCGGCCGGGATGGCCGAATGCATGGGCGGTGCGACATTGGCGGTCGGGAAGCCGAGTACCCGGCCACGCCCGTCGCCGCGCACCACCACGCCTTCGACCCGGTGCGGCCGGCCCAGCGCCTCGGCTGCGGCCACCACGTCACCGGCGTCGACGCAGGACCGGATGTACGTGGAGGAGAACGTCACGCTCTCATCCTGATGATGCTCGGCCACCAGTGACATTCCCTCCACGGCGAAGCCGAACCGCTCACCCGCCCTGCGCAGCAGATTGACGTTGCCCGCAGCCTTTTTGCCGAAGGTGAAGTTCTCGCCCACGACCACTTCGACGACATGCAGGCTTTCCACGAGCAGCTCGTGGATGTAGCGCTCAGGGGTCAGCTTCATGAAGTCCGCGGTGAACGGCATCACCAGGAAGACGTCGATGCCCGTTTCCTCGACCAGTTCGGCCCGCCGGGTCAGCGTGGTCAGCTGCGCCGGATGACTTCCGGGGAAGACCACTTCCATCGGGTGCGGGTCGAAGGTCATGAGCACGGTGGGAACGCCGCGCGAACGGCCGGATTTCACCGCGTGATTGATCAGCTCGGCATGTCCACGATGAACGCCGTCGAAAACGCCGATGGTGACGACGCATCGCCCCCAGTCCGTGGGGATGTCCTCCCGGCCCCGCCACCGTTGCACGACGCAAGCCTACGGCGCGCACGCCCCGCCGTCTGCTCTGGTCCCCGGATCAGGTGATGATTGCCTAAACTCTCTGGTTGTGAGGTCCACGTGAGTCCCAACGGCAATCCGCAAGACCTGACGACGGTGGCGCAGGACTACCTGAAAGTCATCTGGACCGCGCAGGAGTGGTCCAGGGAAAAGGTCAGCACCAAGCTGCTCGCCGAGCGGATCGGCGTGTCGGCGAGCACGGCGTCCGAATCGATCCGCAAGCTGGCCGACCAGGGTCTCGTCGATCACGAGAAGTACGGCGCGGTGACGCTGACCGAGGCGGGCCGCAGCGCTGCCCTGGCGATGGTGCGCCGGCACCGGTTGATGGAGACGTTCCTGGTGCGCGAACTCGGCTACGGCTGGGATGAGGTGCACGACGAGGCCGAGATCCTCGAACACGCGGTGTCGGATCGGATGTTGGACCGCATCGACGCGAAACTGGGCTACCCCACCCGCGATCCGCACGGCGACCCGATTCCGGCCGCCGACGGCATGGTGCCCACACCGCCCGCCCGCCAATTGTCAGCGTGCAACGACGGCGACACCGGGACGGTCGCGCGCATCTCCGATGCCGACCCCGAAATGCTGCGGTATTTCGACAGCGTGGGGATCAGCCTGGATTCGCGGCTGCGCGTGCTGGCCCGACGCGACTTCGCAGGCATGATCTCGGTCGGCATCGACTCCGACGACGAGACCGACGACTCGCATGCCGTCATCGACCTGGGAAGCCCTGCGGCACAAGCTATTTGGGTGGTTCCCTAGCGTTCAGCGCACCACGCGCAACTGCGGCCGCGCCGAGGCCTCCTGGGCCTGCACCTCGCGTGCGCGCGCGTCCAGACCGGCCAGGCTCTCCACCAGTTTGGCGACGCCTTCGGCCTCGACGGCGTCCAGAAGTGCCGGGCTCAGCAACGCGCCACTGAACTGGCCACTTGCGGTGATCCAGGACCCCGAACCGGCCGGGGAGACGCGGAACATCAACCGCACCGACAGCCCGCCGGCACCGGTGGCGGCCAGTTCGATACGGCTACCGTGCTCGATCGACTCGACCACCCAGTCCAGGGTGTTGGTGACGCCCAGCATGCTCAGCGTGGCGCTCAGGGAGGTTCCGGCCGACAGATCCGACGGTGGCGGGGTGACCCAGCTGTCGTGGACCGCGAACCACCGGTCCCAGGTGCGGGGGTCGGTGAGCACCTTCCACACCGCCGACGGCGAGGCGGCCAGATGCTGGGAGGCGTCGATGTAGCCGATGGGCACTTCACGTTCGCGGTGATGGAAGATCCGCGCGCCCTCGCGCTTGGGCGCCAAGCGCCGTCCATCCGTGCGATCGGCGGGGTACCCGAACCATTCGGAGGGATGAGCCGGCAACTGCATCGTCATACACGTAACAACGCAACCCGGGCGACCCCGGTTCCCGTGAATTCTTGTGGCACTGGTCTCGAATTGGTCTCGACGCCGGGATGACCACACAACGCCGGGCGGGCCTACAGCGTGGCCGGCCGCAGCACGACGACCGAACTGGTGCGCGACGAACCGTCACGCAGCAGCGCGATCACCCGGCCGTCCGGCGCTGTCGCGGCGTAGACGCCGCCGATCCCGGCAGGCTCCAGCGCCCGGCCGTGGCGGGCGTCCTCGGTCTGCGCATCGGTGAGGTCGCGCCGGGGGAAGCCCAGCAGGCAGGCTTCGTCCAGGCTGTAGGACAGCCGGGCCGCAGCCCCCAATTCGTCGATCGTGCGGGCCTCGTCCAGGCCGTACCGACCGACCTTGGTCCGCCGCAGCGCGGTCAGATGGCCGCCGACACCCAGGGTGGCGCCGATGTCGCGGGCCAGTGCCCGGATGTAGGTGCCCGACGAGCAGTCCACCTCGACGTCGACGTCGACGAACGGGTCCTGCGGCCGCACCGCCAGCACGTCGAAGCGCGCTATGTGTACCGGACGGGCGGCCAGCTCGACGGTCTGCCCCTCGCGGGCCAGTTTGTAGGCCCGCTGTCCCCCGACCTTGATGGCGCTGACCGCGGACGGAACCTGTTCGATGTCGCCGCGCAGGGCGGCGACCGCCGTCTCGATCTGCGCGCCGGTGAGGTGGGTCGACGAGATATCTTGCAGCACTTCACCTTCGGCATCCTCGGTGGAGGTCGTCCGGCCCAGCCGGATGGTGGCGGCGTAAGACTTGTCGGTCGCGGTGAGCAAGCCCAGGATCTTGGTGGCCCGTTCGATCCCGACGACCAGGACGCCGGTGGCCATCGGATCGAGGGTGCCCGCGTGACCCACTTTCCGGGTGCCGAAGAACCGCCGGCACCGGCCGACGACGTCGTGGCTGGTCAGACCCGCCGGTTTGTCGACGATGACCAGGCCCGGTTGTACGCCGGCATTCACAGCGTGATCGCCGTCAGCGCAATCCCATCGGCCACCGACCAGCGACCGGAGAGCACCGTCAGCGGCGGACCGGACTCGGCTGCCGGATCGATCAGGATCCTGGACTCGAAGGTGCCCGCCGAACCCGACGCGTCGGGAGTGAACCTGATGTGGGCGTCCTCGAACCCCAGCCAGCGGTGCGTCAGCGGGAACCATGCCTTGTAGGTGGCCTCCTTGGCGCAGAACAGGATCCGGTCCCAGTGCAGCCCACCGGGGAGGCCGGACAGTTCGACCCGCTCGGCGGGCAGGCTGATCGCGTCCAGCACGCCCTTGGGCAGGACATCGTGCGGTTCGGCGTCGATGCCCAGCGAGCGCACGTCGGCGCTGCGGCCCACAACCGCCCCGCGGAAACCGTCGCAGTGGGTCAGGCTACCGACCACCCCGTCCGGCCAGCAGGGTTCGCCCTTGTCCCCCTTGAGGATCGGCACGGGCGCCACGCCCAGCTCACCCAGTGCCTGCCGGGCGCAGTACCGCACGGTGACGAACTCGTTGCGGCGCTTGGCAACCGAGCGCGCCACCAGCGGCTCCTCCTCCGGCAGCGGCATCAGACCCGGAGGGTCGGCATAGGCTTCGGCCGACATCACGGACTCGGGCACCAACGCGCGCAACAAGCTCATGCTCAGTACCCCCGCCGGGTCTTGATGCGCTCCTGCATCTTCGCGGCGTTGTCACGCATCTCGGCGGTGATCTCGAAATGACCGCCGAACTCGTTGAGATAGCCGGGCGCATAACTCGGGTCCGGCAGGATCTGGCGCAACCAGCGATATGGCTTGCGGCGCCGCCATTCTCGCGGGTAGCCGACCGACACCTCTTCGAATCGCACACCGTCGTACCAGGTGGTGCGCGGGATGTGCAGGTGCCCGTACACCGAGCAGATGGCGTTGTACCGCGTGTGCCAATCCTTGGTCGCCGTGGTGCCGCACCACAACGCGAACTCGGGGTAGAACATCGCGTCGCAGGGTTCGCGCACCAGCGGGAAGTGGTTCACCAGCACGGTCGGGTTCATCCAGTCCAGGTCCTCGAGCCGCTTGCGGGTCTGGGCGACCCGGTCCCGGCACCAGGCGTCGCGGGTGGCGAACGGCTCGCAGGACAGCAGGAACTCGTCGGTGCCCACCACATTGCGCTCGCGCGCCACCGCGAGCCCTTCGGCCTTGGTCGCGGTGCCCTCGGGCAGGAACGAATAGTCATACAGCAGGAACATCGGGACGATCGTGGCCGGGCCACCCTCTTCGTTCCACACCGGGAACGGGTGCTCCGGGGTCACGATGCCCATCTCGTCGCACATGGTGACCAGGTAGTCGTACCGGGATTGCCCGAAGATCTGCATGGGGTCTTTGTTGGTGGTCCACAACTCGTGATTGCCCGGCACCCAGATGACCTTGGCGAATCGCCTGCGCAGCAGATCCAGCGCCCAGCGGATCTCGTCGGTGCGCTCGCCGACGTCGCCGGCAACGATCAACCAGTCCTCGGGCGAAGACGGGTAGAGCGATTCGGTGACCGGCTTGTTCCCCGTGTGACCGGTGTGCAGGTCGCTGATGGCCCACAGCACAGGCCGGCGTTGATCTCGTGACGTCGGGGACACAACGGTCCAGCCTACTTGCGGTGCCCGGATGCCCGCGAGATACCCGAAGCGGGGCAACTAGAACTTGTTCTCGTTTAGACTCCCCGCAGGGTTCGGCTCGGACTCTCGGGTCGGATGACGATGTATGGGGGTGTGATGGCTGCCAAACTGCGACTGCTGTCGGCGTTGTGTGCGCTCGTCACGGCGGTGATCGTGGTGTGGCAGGCCCATCCGGCGGGCGCTCCGGCGCAGGTCCGCGCCGCTGACCTGCCGCTGACCAATGTGTCGACCACCATCAAGTGGCCGGTCATCGAGACCACCGACCCCTCGCCGTTCGATCCGTGCCGCGACATCCCACTGGATGTGGTGCAGCGCATCGGGCTGGCGTTCACGCCGCCCACCCCGGAGGACAGCCTGCGCTGCCACTATGACGCCGGCAACTATCAGATGGCGATCGAGGCGTTCGTGTGGCGGACCTATGAGCAGACGCTGCCCGCCGATGCGGTCGAACTGAACATCGGCGGTCACCGCGCGGCCCAGTACTGGATCATGAAGCCCACCGACTGGAACGACCGCTGGTGGATCACCTGCATGATCGCGTTCAAGACCAGCTACGGCGTCATCCAGCAATCGCTGTTCTACTCGCCGGTGCATTCACCGGACGGTCCGGATTGCCTGCAGACCAACCTGCAGCGCGCCAACGAGCTGGCCCCGTTCTACAAATTCTGATCGGTAGCCTTTATTAGGTGAGCTCCAGAATCTCGCAGCTGTCCCGGCAGCTGCTCGGCCGGGCCCTGCACCTCCCGCCTCCGACGTGCGACTTCACCACGCACCGCGCGGTAGGTGTCCCCATGCGCGACGGCGTGGAACTGCTCGCCGACCACTACGAGCCACTGACCGCGACCCCGGCGGGCACCCTACTGGTCCGCGCCCCGTACGGACGCCGGTTCCCGTTCACCGTCCTGTTCGGCAGCATCTACGCCAGCCGCGGGTACCACGTCGTATTCCAAAGCGTGCGGGGCACATTCGGATCCGGTGGCGAATTCGTGCCGATGGTCAACGAAGCCTCCGACGGTGTCGACACGGCGGCCTGGTTACGCGAACAACCGTGGTTCACCGGCACATTCGCCACCATCGGGCTGTCCTACCTGGGCTTCACCCAGTGGGCGCTGCTCACCGATCCACCCCCCGAACTCGTCGCCGCAGTGATCAGTGTCGGGCCGCACGACTTCGCGCAATCCTCCTGGGGCACTGGGTCGTTCTCGCTCAACGACTTCCTGGGCTGGAGCCACATGATGTCCCACCAGGAGGACCCGAACCTGGCTCGCGCGCTCGTGCGTCAGGCCCAGGCCGGCCGACGGGTCGACGCCGCCACCATGGATCTACCGGTCGGCGCGGCCGGGCGCCGGCTGCTGGGCGACGGGGCCACGTGGTACGAGTCGTGGCTGCAGCCGCCGGAACAGGATCCCGAGCAGTGGGCCGGGCTGGCCGCGACCGAGGCGCTGGACCGCGTCGACATCCCCGTGTTGTTGATCAGCGGCTGGCAGGACCTGTTCCTGGACCAGACGCTGGACCAATACCGGCACCTGCGTACACGCGGCGTCGACACCGCATTGACCGTCGGGTCCTGGACCCACGGCCAGCTGATGCAGCGGGGCGCCTCGGTGGTCCTGCGCGAGACACTGGACTGGCTGGGCACCCACCTGGCCGGCCGACCCAGCACGCCGCGCAGCCCCGTGCGGATCCACATCAACGATCACGGCTGGGTGGATCTCCCGGATTGGCCGCCGGCCGGCGTGGTCCGGTCGCTGTACCTGGAGTCGGCGGGACAGCTCACCGATACCCCGGGCGACGGGCAGCACACCTCGCAGTTCACCTACCAGCCGACCGATCCCACCCCCACCATCGGCGGCAGGCTGCTGTCCGGGCAGGGCGGCTACCGCGACGACACCGCACTGGCCGCCCGCGCCGACGTCCTGACCTTCACCGGCGCCCCCTTGCCCGAAGATCTCTATGCCGTGGGCATTCCGCTGATCGAGCTGGCCCACCACTGCGACAACCCGCACCATGACCTGTTCGTCCGCGTCAGCGAGGTCGACGCCGACGGCCGGTCCCACAACGTCACCGACGGCTTCCGCCGGTACACATCCACCCCCGAGGACACCGAAGACGTGGTGCGGATGGAGCTGGACGCGATCGCGCACCGCTTCGCCGCCGGTAGCCGCATCAGGGTGATGGTGGCCGGGGGTTCGCATCCGCGGTTCGCCCGTAACCTCGGCACCGGCGAACCCACCGAGACCGGGCAGACGTTGCGGTCGGCCACCCACACCATCGCCCATGACGGGCGGTCCAGGCTGATCCTGCCGGCGAGCGCCACCGCGCCCTCAGCCGACTGAGGCGCGCACCCGTTCCGCGACCCCGGCCAAGGTCTGCGCGTCGTGCACCGGTGCGCCGAAATCGCCGCCCGCGTCGAGGTCCACCCAGCTGGCGCAGCCCGCGTACTCGGGAACTCGCGGCAGCCTGATGGGCGCCACCAGCGGATACGCCTGCACCACCAGCACCGTCAGGCGGTGGCGGGGCCGGAAGTCCAGCCGGTCGGCCTGCACCGACTCGGCAGTCCAGATGTGCAGGTCGGCGATCTCGTCGATCGCCTCGGGCCGGTTCACCTGCACCGCGGCCATCACCTTCGCGCCGGCCCGCAGCACCACGGCATCCTCGGTACTGTCGGCGGCCGAAGACGCCGCGTCCAGGAGGTCGCGGTGTTCGGCACGCACCCGCTGCGCGTGACTGTGCGCGACGGTCGGGAACAGCAGGAACTCCCCCGCCAGGACCGAGAACCGCTTCTCGTGGATTCCGCCCTTGCGCAGCAGTATCGTCTGGCGGCCGTCGAGCAGCGCCCACACCGCCGCACTCCACTCCTTGAGAGCGGGTGAATTCACTTGGCCGCCAGGCGCGCCCGCACCTCGGGGCGGCGCAGCGGCGGAACGGTCTTGGGCGGCTGCCGACGCGGCGGCAGTTGTTCCAGCAGCCTGGTGGTGATCTCGGTGACCTCGACGACGGCCGCCTCGAACGCCTCTTCGTTGGCGGCGGTGGGCCGGGTGATACCGCTGATCTTGCGGATGAACTGACGCGAGGCGGCTTCGATCTCCTCGGTGGTGGCGGCCGGTTCCAGGCCGCGCAACTCGGTGATGTTTCGGCACATGCCTCCACGATATGTTCATCGCATGACTGCCGCTGTTACCGCCGAAGTGCTCCTCGTCGACACCACCGACCGCGTCCGCACCCTGACGCTGAATCGGCCGCAGGCGCGCAACGCGCTCTCGGCGCGGCTGCGCACCACGTTCTACGCCGCGCTGCGGACCGCCCAGGCCGACGACGACGTGGACGTGGTGATCCTCACCGGCGCAGATCCGGTGTTCTGCGCCGGGCTGGACCTCAAAGAACTCGGCGACACCACGGAGCTTCCCGACATCTCCCCCAAATGGCCGCCGATGACCAAGCCGGTGATCGGTGCGATCAACGGCGCCGCCGTCACCGGTGGCCTGGAACTCGCCCTGTACTGCGACATCCTGATCGCCTCGGAGCACGCGCGGTTCGCCGACACCCACGCCCGCGTCGGCCTACTACCCACCTGGGGCCTGTCGGTGCGCCTGCCGCAGAAGGTCGGTGTCGGGCTGGCCCGCCGGATGAGCCTGACCGGGGACTACTTGTCGGCCACCGATGCGCTGCGGGCCGGGCTGGTCACCGAGGTGGTACCGCACGACGAACTGTTGCCCGCGGCGCGCAAGGTCGCCGCCTCGATCGTCGGCAACAATCAGAAAGCCGTTCGGGCCCTTCTGGATTCGTATCACCGGATCGATGCCGAGCAGACCCAGGCCGGACTGTGGGTCGAAGCCGAGTCGGCGCGGGCCTGGATGGCCGACACCTCCGGTGACGACATCGCCGCCAGCCGGGCATCGGTGTTCGAGCGGGGCCGCGAGCAGGTGCGCTAAGTCCCGGCCACCAGCCAGCGGCCGGAGAACGCCCGCCAGCCGACGAACACCAGGCGCAGCACCATGAAGGTGCTCAGCCCGGACCAGATTCCGACCAGCCCCCAGCCGAATGCCAGCGACAACCAGATCAACGGCAGGAACCCGAGCAGGGCACTGAGCAGCGTCGCGTTGCGCATGAACTTGGCGTCGCCGGCTCCGAGCAGCACGCCGTCGATCGCGAACACCACACCGGCAACGGGGATCTGCGCAACCAGGAACCACCACGGCACGTCGATGGCGTCCAGCACCGCTCTGTCGTCGGTGAACAGGGCGGGCATCACCGGCGCGCCCGCGGCGAACAACAGCGCCAGGATGACGGCTGCGGCCGCGGAGAACGCCGTCACGCGCCACGCCACCGACTTCGCCAGATTCAGGTGCCCGGCGCCGAGTGCCGCGCCCACCAGCGACTGCGCCGCGATGGCCAGCGAGTCCAGCACCAGCGCAAGGAAACTCCACAGCTGCAGCACCACCTGATGTGCTGCGACGGCGGCCGCGCCGAAACGCGCGGCCACCGCGGCGGCCGAGACGAAGCACACCTGAAAGGCCAACGAGCGCAACAGCAGATCGCGACCCATCACCAGCTGGGAACCCACCACCCGGGCGTCGGCCCGCAACGGCACCCGCTCGGCCAGCAGGGCCCGGCAGAACAGCAGTGCCGCCAGCCATTGACCGACGAGGTTCGCGACCGCCGAGCCTTCGAGTTCCAGTCGCGGCAATCCCAGCCAGCCGTACACCAACAAGGGGCACAGCACCGCCGACACGGCGAACCCGGAGACCACGTAGCGCAACGGCCTCGCGGTGTCCTGCACGCCACGCATCCAGCCGTTACCGGCCAGCGAGATCAGGATCGCGGGAGCGCCGCAGATCGCGATGCGTAACCACGGCAGAGTTTCGGCGGCGATGGCCCCACCGTCGGCAAGAACCGCGACCATCGGCACCGCAACGGCCTGGACCACCGCGACGATCAGCACCCCCAGACCGACCGCCAGCCAGGTGGCCTGCACCCCCTCGCGTACGGCGGCGGCCCGGTCACCCACGCCGAAGAATCGTGCCGAACGTGCGGTGGTGCCGTAGGACAGGAACGTGCCCTGTGAGGAAACCAGAGACAGCACCAGCCCGCCGATGGCCAGTCCGGCCAGGCTCAGCGCCCCGAGTCGCCCGACGACGGCGATGTCGAACAGCAGGTAGAGGGGTTCGGCCGCGAGCACGCCGAGGGCGGGCAGCGCCAGACCGGCGATGCGCCGTGCGGTGACGGGCTGGTCAGCCAAGAACACCGAGTAGCGCGGCGGCCACCTCGTCGGCGGTGCCGGTGGCCGTGAAGCCCGACGCCTTGCGGTGCCCGCCGCCACCGAACTCGGCGGCCACCTGGGAGACGTCCAGAGTCTTGGAACGCATGGAGACCGACCAGTTGCCGGGCCGGGTCTCCTTGAAGACCGCGGCCACCTCCGCCTCGGCGGTGGTGCGCACGATGTCGACGATGCTCTCCACTTCCTCCGACCGCGCGCCAGCCCATTCCGCATGCGGCACAACGGCATACACCAGACCACTACCGTTCGCGGCGTCGGCGACCAGCCGGGCCGAACCCAGCACGCGCGAGAGCATCGGCAACCACTGGAAGGGATGGGTGTCCATCAGGGTCCGGCTGATGGCGGCGTTGTCGACGCCCAGGTCCAGCAGCCGTTCGGCCAGCCGGTGTGCGCGGGCACTCGCCCAGCGGAACGATCCGGTGTCTGTGGTCAGTCCGGCATACAGGCAGTGCGCGACCGGACCGTCGATCGGCTTACCCCAGGCGTCCAGCAATTCGGCGACCATCATGGTCGTCGAATCGGCCGAAGAATCGACGTAGTTGGCGGTTCCGAACAGCGCGTTGGACGCGTGGTGATCGATGACCAGCACACTGCGCTTACCGTCGACGAGCTCGGACAGGCTGCCGAGACGGTTCACGCTGGGGATGTCGACGGTCACGATGAGGTCGGCATCGCGGCGCAACTGGTCCGGTGCGACCAGCAGGTCCACGCCGGGCAGGCTGTGCAGCGATTCCGGTAGCTCGGCGGGCGTGGCGAAGCCGACCTGGACGTCCTTGCCTGCTCCGGCCGCGACCTGAGCGAGGGCAAGACCGGCGCCGATGGTGTCGGCGTCCGGGTAGACGTGACAGACCACCACGATGGTCCCGGCCGCGGCGCACAGTTCTGCAGCGCCCGACGCATCGACTCGCGCGCCAGTCAGCCCTACCTCAGTCCTCGAATCGGTCGTCGTCACTGGTGTCCTCAGCCGCGTAGGTCGTACGGTCGTCCTCCACCCCGCTCACACGGTACGGGTCCGCATCACCTGCCGGCACGGCACCCTCCCTGACCTTGGCCAAATCGGCGTCGGCCGCCTTGACCCGGGACAGCAGCTCCGTCATCCGATTGGCGGCGTCGGGCACCGTGTCCCGGGTGAACGCCAGCGTCGGGGTGAAGCGCACCCCGGTGCCGGCGCCCACCTTGGACCGCAGTACACCCTTGGCGCTCTCCAGCGCCGCCGCGACGCCGGCGTAGTCCGGCTCGTCCTGCAGCGTCGACCCCAACACCGTGTAGAACAGCGTGGCATCGTGCAGGTCCGCCGTCACCTTCGCGTCCGTGATCGTCACACCCGCCAACCGCGGGTCCTTGATCTCGTACTCGATGGCCGAGGCGACGATCGTGGAGATCCGCTTGGCGAGCCGTTTGGCGCGCGCCGGGTCTGCCATCCCTTAGACCCGCGCCTTCTCGACCAGCTCGTACGCCTCGATGACATCGCCTTCCTTGATGTCGGAGTACGTCAGCGTCAGACCACATTCGTACCCGTCACGCACCTCGGTGGCGTCATCCTTCTCCCGCTTGAGCGAGGAGATGGTGACCGTCTCGGCGACCACGACGTTGTCGCGGAGCAACCGAGCCTTGGCGTTGCGGCGCATGATGCCCGAGGTGACGAGGCAACCGGCGATGTTGCCGACCTTCGACGACCGGAAGATGGCCCGGATCTCGGCGCGGCCGAGCTCCTTCTCTTCGTAGACCGGCTTGAGCATGCCCTTGAGCGCACTCTCGATCTCGTCGATGGCCTGGTAGATCACCGAGTAGTACCGGATCTCCACACCTTCGCGGTTGGCCAGCTCGGTGGCCTTGCCCTCGGCGCGGACGTTGAAGCCGATGATGATCGCGTCGGAGGCCGAGGCCAGGTTGACGTTGGTCTCGGTGACGCCACCGACACCGCGGTCGATGACGCGCAGCTCCACCTCGTCGTCGATCTGGATACCCAGCAGTGCCTCTTCGAGCGCCTCGACCGTACCGGCGTTGTCGCCCTTGAGGATCAGGTTCAGCTGGCTGGTTTCCTTCAGAGCCGAATCCAGGTCCTCCAGGCTGATCCGCTTGCGGCTGCGGGCAGCCAGTGCGTTGCGCTTGCGCGCACTGCGGCGGTCCGCGATCTGACGGGCGATGCGGTCCTCGTCGACCACGAGCAGGTTGTCGCCTGCGCCCGGCACCGAGGTGAAACCGATCACCTGGACCGGCCGCGACGGCAAGGCCTCCACGACGTCGTCGCCGTGCTCGTCGACCATCCGGCTGACGCGTCCGTAGGCGTCGCCGGCCACGACCGAGTCACCGACCCGCAGGGTGCCGCGCTGGATGAGCACCGTGGCGACCGGACCGCGACCGCGGTCCAGGTGCGCTTCGATGGCCACACCCTGGGCCTCCATGTCGGGGTTGGCCCGCAGGTCCAGGGCCGCGTCGGCGGTCAGCAGGACCGCTTCCTCCAGCGCCTGGATGTTGGTGCCGTTCTTGGCCGAGATGTCGACGAACATGGTGTCGCCACCGAAGTCCTCGGCCACCAGGTTGTACTCGGTGAGCTGCGCCCGGATCTTCTGCGGGTCGGCACCTTCCTTGTCGATCTTGTTGACCGCCACCACGATCGGCACATCGGCCGCCTGCGCGTGGTTGATGGCCTCCACCGTCTGCGGCATGACGCC
>JAHFVC010000128.1 GCA_023264765.1 Mycobacterium sp.
GTCCACCCTGGTGGTGGCTCCTGAGTAATCAGGCCGGGAAATCCGCGCTGCGAGCCAGAGTTTCGCTCGTCCGGATATCGGCCAGACTCTGCTCCAGCGCATCGATCACAGCCTCGTATCCGCCGTTGCCCAGGACCAGCCGACGGGGAGGGGCGTCCTGCTCCATCGCAGCGATCACCGCTCGGGCACCGCGGTGCGGATCGCCTGGCTGCACGCCGTTCATCTCGACGAAGGTGGCGCGGACCTGCTCCAGCATGTCGTGGTAGTCCGGAATCGACTCCGCGACAGGCTCATCGGCGAAGCCGGCGTAGGCGTTCGTGCGGAATGCCCCCGGCTCGACCGTCAGCACGGAGATGCCGTGGCCGGCGACTTCGTCGCGCAGTGTGTCGGTGACGGCTTCGACGGCGAATTTCGTCGCGCTGTAGTAGCCGAATCCGGGCGCTGCCACGAGCCCGGCCACCGAGGACACGTTGACGATCCACCCGCTCCCGCGGGCGCGCATGCCCGGCAGCACGGCGCGAGTCACGGAAAGCACCGCGAAGAAGTTCAGCTCGAACATCGCCCGCACCGAGGACTCGTCCATCGCCTCGATCGAGCCGAACCAGCCACGGCCGGCGTTGTTCACCAGCACGTCGATTCCGCCCATATGCGCCTCGGCGGCATTCACCGCACGCTGCACCTGGGCCGCATCGGTGACATCCAGCTGCACGACCAGAACGCGGTCGCCGTATTGGCCCGCCCACTGCGCCAACTCCTGCGGACGCCGGGACGTGAGTACCACGCGGTCACCCGTCTCGAGTGCCGCGTCCGCGAAGGCCACTCCGAAGCCGCCGGGTGTGCCCCCTGTGATGAACCAGCGCCGCGTCATGGCTCGATCACCAACCGGCTGATCAGCGCGCCGTCAAGTGTGAAGCGGTAGTGCAGGTCGGCGACCCCGCCGGGGAAGTTCCCTTCGAGGTGCTGTGCGACGTCGACGGTCGTGTCGGTCTGCCGTTCGAGCACTGTCGCACCGGTGAACACGGTCGTGTAGGTGTACTCACTGACCGAGGTGGTCAGCCAGGTTCCGATCTCGTCATGGCCCGCGTGGTCATGGCCCTCGTCGGTCACGACGGCATCGGTGGTGAACGTCGCGAGCGCTCGGTGGCCTTCTCGGGCGTCGAGTGCGGTCATGAACGTTGTGATGGTGTCCGGGAGTGCATCCCATTCGGTGGTCATGAACCCACGTTGGGGCTTCCCCCAAGGGAAAGGTCAACAGCTTGACCCTGCCCTAGGGGGAGGATGCACGATGGCTGCCATGAGCGCACGGGTTTCGATCGGTGACTTCGCGGTGATGACCACCCTGAGCCGAAAGGCGCTACGGCACTACCACGACATCGGCATCCTCGAACCGGCCCACATCGACCCCCACACCGGGTACCGCTTCTACGACACCGGCCAGGTCGATCATGCGCACATCATCCGCAGGTTCCGAGCGCTCGGCATGTCCATTCCCGACATCAAGGCGCTGCTGAGCACCGACGACGCCGCGGCCCGCACCGAGATCATCACCACTCATCTCGCACAGATGGAGGTGCAATTGCAGCAGACTCGTGACACCGTCGGCGCGCTGCGCGAGTTGCTGTCACCCGTACGCACCCCCGCTCACGTCGAGGTGCATCAGAAGCCGGCGCTCGCCGTCTGGTCCGTCGGCACCACCATCGACGTCTCCGAGATCGACAGCTGGTTCGGGGTGACGCTGGGGACGCTGCGAGACGCACTGGCCACGGCGGGAAGCGCACCCTTCGCGGTCGTGCCGGGCGGCCTCTACGACCGAGCTTTGTTTCTCGAATCACGAGGAGGCGCAACCCTCTTCGTCCCCGCGCCGCCTTTGGCGCATCCTCCGGAGGGCGTCCGTGCGGAGGTGCTACCTCAGGCCGAGTTCGCGGTGCTCGCCCACTCCGGTGGCCACGACGGCATCGACCGCAGCTACGGGGCGTTGGGAAGTTACGTGAACGAGCATCTGATCAGTCACCAGGGCCCGATCCGCGAGCACTACCTCGGTTCCACCCCCACGAACCCGATGACGTTCACCGCCACGGAGATCTGCTGGCCGATCTTCAGCACCACCCCGCCGCCGGACTGAAGGCTGCTTTCTACCTTCAGGATAAGCCGTGGCCGGGGGCTTGTGGCAAGGGCCAGGTGGTGCTGCATACTTGCCGGTCCCACCAGTACGGCACAAGGAGTCCGGTGTCCGCAGCGCTTGATGAAGGCCCCTTCTTCCATGGCACGATCGCGGATTTGGGTGTCGGTGAGTTACTCACCGCGGGCCGTCCGTCGAACTACCGACCCGAGGTGGTGATGAACCACATTTACTTCACCGCGTTGGTCGACGGAGCCGGACTCGCCGCCCAGATCGCAGCGGAACTCGCAGGGGGCGGCGGCGTTCCGCGGGTGTATCAGGTGCAACCCACCGGCGTCTTCGAGGATGATCCGAACGTGACCGACAAGAAGTTTCCCGGCAACCCCACCCGGTCCTACCGCAGTGCGGCGCCGTTGCGGATCGTCGGCGAAATCACCGAGTGGACAAGACTGACCCCCCAACAGCTGCACACGTGGCGGGAACGCCTGTCGGCGCTGCACACCAGTGGCGGTGCGATCATCAACTGAAGCTCACCTCTGCTGCCGCGCAACGTCTTTCGCTTGGCACTACACCGCCACGACGCCGCCGTCGACGACCAGTTCGACGCCGTTGACATAGCTCGAGTCCGCCGAGGCCAGGAACAGCGCGGCCGACGCGATCTCCTCGGGGCGGCCCATCTTTCCGCGCGGGATCAAGGATTCGAACTGAGCCTTGGTCTCCGCGTCGAACAACTGCTCCTGGATCGGCGTGGCGACCTGGCCGGGGGTCAACACGTTCACCCGGATCTTGCGGTCCTTCAACTCCGACACCCACACCCGCGCGTAGGCGACCAGCACGGCCTTGCTCGCCGCGTACACGCTCCACTCGGGGTAGCCCTTGAGCGACGCGTTCGACCCCGTCATGAAGATCGAACCGCCGTCGTTGAACAAGGGCAGCGCCTTCTGAACCGTGAACAGCGTGCCGCGCGCGTTCAGCCCGAAGGTGGCATCGAAGTGTTCCTCGCTGATCTCGCCGAGACTGCTCTGCGCACCGGTCCCGGCGCTGGCCCACAACACGTCGATGGACCCCTTCTCCCGTTCGACCGTGTCGAACAATCGGTCCAGGTCGTCGAGATCGGCTGAATCTCCTTGCACGCCGGTCACATTCCTGCCGATGTGTTCGACAGCCTCGTCCACCGCATCCTGTCGTCGGCCGGTGATGAAGACGTGCGCGCCTTCGTCGACGAACAACTTCGCACCCGCCAGGGCCAAACCGCTCGTCGCTCCGGTGATCACCGCGACCTTGCCGTCGAGTTTTCCCACGATCACTCCGTCCGCTCGATAGTGCCGGTGTTATGTACACCGATCCGCGTGCTTAACGTAACGACGACGAACGGGGCGCGCAAGCTATGCACACCGATCCGTACCAAACGGGCTACCCTGGGAACGTGACGGAGCTGGAGAAGGGGCCACGGGGTGTGCGCCGCGGCCGGGGTGCACGAGAGCGCATCCTCGCCGCCGCACGGCAGCTGTTCCGCGATCAGGGCATCAACAGCACCGGCCTGGATCAGCTCTGCGCCGTGGCACAGGTGTCCAAACGCACCTTCTACCAGCACTTCACCGGCAAGGACGCGCTGATCGCCGAACATCTGCGCCGGTTCGATCCCGACATCCTGCCCGAGGTGTTCGACCGGGCCGACCTCACGGCCCGGGAACGGCTGCTCGCCGCTTTCGCCTTGCACGGACCGCTGTGCCCGTACATCGCGGCGGCCGTCGAAATCCATGACCCCGCTCACCCGGCCCGTCTCCACGCCCGCGACTACAAATTGGCTTTCGCGGCACGGCTCACCGAAACCGCGCGCGAGGCGGGCGCTGCCGATCCCGAACAGCTCGGCGAACAGTTGGCGTTGCTGCTGGACGGCGCCTCGGCCCGCAACCGGGTCCTCGACTCCGAAAGCTTCGCCACCGCAGCCGCCATCGCAACCGTCCTCATCGAGAACGCCATCCCGGTGGCTGATACCGCCGCCCGAGTGGACATCCGCACAGCGACTTCGTAACGTGGCCGACGCCAGCAGTCGGACCGAAGGCGGTCCTGCAACGAAGGATCGCGACCATCCACAGCACGGGAGTACGCCACGTTGCGCGGGGCTGCGTGACCGTACTGGTGGCAACGGCGATCTGGGCCGCGGGCAGTGTCCAGGCCGATCCGGCCGCCGACGCGCTGGCGAAACTCGACGAGTTGTCCCAGCAGGCGCTGCAGAGCCGCAAGGCCGTCACCGCGGCCCAGCGCGATGTCGAAGCCAAGCTGGCCGACCAGGCGGTGACCGAAGAGCGCCACCGGGCCGATCTGGAAGCTCTCGGCGCCGCGAACGCCCAGCTTCAGCCCTACCAGGACGCCGTCGACAAAGTGGCGGCGATGACGTACATGAGTGGCAGCACCGGTCAGTTCGCCGCACTGCTCACCGCGAACTCCCCCCAGCAGCTGATCGACGGATTATCACTGCGGCGGGCGGTCGCCACCAGCGCAGCCGACCAGTTGGACGCCTTCCACGCAGCACGTGACCACGCCGTCACGGCCGCGGCGGCCTCCGAGAAGTCGGCCACCACCGCCCGTGGCGCGGCCGAGCAGGCCGCCGCGGTGCGCGCCGACCTGCAGGCCAAGCTGAGCGGCATGCTCAAGCAGATCGCCGCGGCCGAGGCCCAGTACGCCGTGTTGACACCGCAGCAGCAAGCCGTCATCGACAACGCGGTGCCGCCGCCGGCCCCGCCCGCTCCCGAGGACCCGGTCCTCGCGGCTGCCCGCGTCGACATCCCGGAGGCGTTGCCCGTCGGCGTCGCCTTCGAGGCGGGGCTGCAGCCCAACACCGTCCTGGCCGCCCGCGCCGTCAGTGCGCAGTTCCCCCAGATCGCCGAGATCGACGGGGTGCGGCCCGACTCGAAGCCGTGGCACCCCAGTGGTCTCGCGATCGACATCATGATCCCGAATTCCGGCAGCGCCGAGGGCATCGCGCTCGGCGACCAGATTCTCGCGTTCGCGATGAGCAACGCGGCCCGGTTCGGGTTACAGGATGTGATCTGGCGGGGCACCTATTACACGCCCGCCGGTCCGCAGGCATCGGGTTACGGCCACTTCGACCATGTGCACATCACGACGACGCCGCGCCGCTGACCCGGTGCCGCAGTGTCAGATCCGGCCGCCCGGGAACATTGTCTTGACCGCCTGCGTCATGGTTTCGCGTGCGGCGGCGGCGTCGTCGGATTCCAGGGAACTGATCGCCATCACGTAGCGGCGCTCGGGTCCGATGGCGCCGGTGGACACGTGCAACTGATTGGAGCCGTTCCAGCAGCAGAACCAACCTTGCTTGACCGCAACAGGTTCGGCGTAGAGCCCGTCAGGAATGCCGAATCGCTGCGGATATCCGTCGGTCCCCGTGGGAGTCGATTGTGCCAGGTTGCCGAGGATGACCTCGGCCTGTTCGGCCGGCAGTCCACCGGAGCCGTTGAGCAGTTTGTCGTAGTAGCGGACGAGATCGTTTGCGGTGCTGAGGGTGACGTCCCAGTGGCCGTTGGGAGGCGCCGTCGTGCCGGTCAACCCGTAGCGCGCCTTCACCCGCGCGATGACGGCGTTTCCGCCGCTGCGGTCCCAGAAGGTCTGCGCCGCACCATCGTCGGACGAACGCAGCATGATGTCGAGTGACTTGTGGTCGGCCGCAGACAGTTTCGTCTCACCCTGGGACTCTTGCAGCAGCAGGTCGTCGGCGATGAACAGCTTGGCCACGGACGCAATGGGGAGGGGCTTGTTCGCCCCGTTGGACACGGTCTGGCCGGTGTCGCGGTCCAGTATGACGGTCTCGATGTCGGCCCCGGACTTGGCCGCGTCGGCGGTCGCTTGGCGAACCCGGGCGTCGAGCCCGTCGAGGGCGGCGGTCGGCTGGGCGGGCGGCGCCGCGGGTGGCACGGACCAGCTCTGCGGGGCGACGTGCGAGGCCTGCGAGCTGCTCGCCGGGGCGGGCGGCGCCTCCGACACCTGTGCCTCGCAACCGCTCACGAGCAGTACCGCACAACTGATTGCCATGGTTGCCTTCGCCCATGTGGGCGGCCGCCGACGCATAAATCTCCTCCGAACAGGTGACGAACCGGGGGAGCTGAATCAACGCTGCGCTCGCCGGAACCTTGCCTCAGCCTAAACGGAGCGGAACATCGGTGTGAGGGTGAGAACTCGTGCAGCCCTCAAGGATGGAGGTTCCACTGGCCGACGTCCTGGGCCAGGGCGTCGCTGACGTCGACTTCGAGCCCACCGACCACCGGCCCGGGATTTGACGCGGTGCTCACTATCCGCTGAAACAGCACGGCACCGGGGAAGACCTGGCCGCCCGACCACGATCGGGTTTGCCACGCCCACACCCGACCCGGCGTGCTGGAGCGCCCGATCACCCCGTCGGCGGTGGCCCATTGGCACGGCCGGATTCCCGCGTAGATACCGGTGCGCTGCACGCCGAGGACGGAGTTGATGCCCCGAAACCACGGCAGCGCGACGTTGTTCCAGGTCTCGCGGTCGATGTCGTCGTCGACGGAGAAGAAGACGGGTGCGCTCTGCCCGCCACCGGCCGCGGTGTGCAGCTGCCACGCGGTGCGCGCGTCGGCGATACCGCCGGCCAACCCTCGGGTGAAGTCCGACGGTGCGGTCCCCCCGGGCTTGCCGTATTGGTAGTTGCTGACGATCACCAGGCCCGCGGCGGTGAGCGCTCTGGCGTAGGGCAGGGTGATCGGCTTGGCGCCGAAGGACGAGCCGGGCCGTGACGTCGAGACGTAGTTGATCACTCCGGCGTGGCCGGCGGCGCGGATGTCCTGGGCCGGGATCTGGCGCATGGCGAAGTCGATCAGCGTCGGGGCGGCCGCCGCGGCTTCGGGAGCTCCCGCGCCCACCGACACGGCTCCCAGCGCGCTCAGCGCAGCGGCATAGCGCAGTGCGTCACGCCGGGACACCGAGCGAGAAGTCCGCTGGTCCCTGGTCCACAGCGAGTCTGACACGGCGAGATGTTAACAAAGTGACTGGTGTTAATCGTGACGCCTCGCCGCCGCGCGTAAATTTCTGCCGACGCGGGTACCTCTCTCCGAAATCCAGGCTTCAACTCGAGGAGAGGACTGTGCCCATGGCAGAGATCACCGCCCACCGCGGCCTGTTCCGCACCACCGATCTGCACGTCGATGACACCGGCGGAAACGGACGCCCCGTGGTGCTCATCCACGGATGGCCGATGACGGGCGAGGCGTGGTCGGAGCAGATCGACGTGCTGGAGTCGGCGGGCTATCGCGTCATCACCTATGACCGCCGGGGATTCGGCCGAAGTGACAAACCGATCGTCGGGTACAGCTACGAGAGTCTGTCCGACGATCTGGCCGCGCTGCTCGACGGCCTGGATCTGAGCGACGTCACCCTGGTCGGCTTCTCCATGGGCGGCGGCGAGGTCGCCAGTTACTGCGCGCGCATGGGGGTGGCCCGACTGCGCAGCGTCGTGTTCGCGTCATCGGTGACGCCCTACATGCTGCACTCCAAGGACAATCCCGCCGGACCGCTGAGCAAACAGCAGGCAGCGCAGATGGCCGCGGGCTTGACGACCAATGCCGATTCTTTCTACGAGCAGTTCGTCACCGACTTCTTCACCGCCGACGGCACGGTCACGGTCGATGAAGAACACCGCAAACTGGCACTCGAGATGTGCCACCAGGCGGGCAAAGTGGCCGCCCTGGCCTGTCTGACGGCATTCGGGAGCCATGACTTCAGCGAAGACCTGCCGAGGGTGTCCGTGCCGGCGCTGGTGTTACACGGCGATGCCGACCAGATCGTGCCCTTCGAGGGATCAGGCAGGCGAACCCATGACGCCTTACCCGCGAGCCGGCTGCACGTCATCGCCGGCGGCCCGCACGGCGTGAACGTCAGTCACGCAGACGAATTCAACAAGGCGCTGCTGGATTTTCTGGCCGAGGAGTTCACGCCAACTCTTCGGTGATCAAATCAGGGGCGAGGCCGAACCACGCTGCCCCCAGATCCGCGCTTCCGAGCGGGGTCGTCGCCATCAGTGCCTCGACCTCGAATTCAGACGCCATCGAATGGGCATTGCGCTCCCAGATCGCGTCGAGTTCGGCGGGGTGGCGCGCCCCGATCGCGGCGATCTCGGCAGGATTGAGCGCGCCGTAACGAAGAAA
Organism: Mycobacterium sp.; assembly: GCA_023264765.1. Lineage (GTDB taxonomy): Bacteria > Actinomycetota > Actinomycetes > Mycobacteriales > Mycobacteriaceae > Mycobacterium. The sequence goes on from JAHFVC010000128.1 coordinate 8,305, forward strand.
CTCCGGCGCCATCTCCAAGATGGCGGCGTTGATGAACGCCCGGTGGATATCCGGCCGAGCGGAAAGATGGTGCGCGGCGGCGATCAGGCCGGTGACCCACGCGAGGTGACGGGCCTGCTCGCTCAGCTCGTTCCACGTCGCCGTCCTGTCGGAGGCGGCCAGCAGTTCACGCGTCATGTCGTCGCGGATGCGGACGGCGAGTGTCCCGAGCGCACTGCCGTCGTGCAGATCCGACTCCGGCCAGGAAAGCACATCTTTGGCGACCATCATCATCACCGGCACGCTGTCTCCTTCGGCCGTCGCCACGGCATCGCACAGGGCCAGCGTGGTCGAGATTCGGTTCCGCATGAACTTCCCCTGCGCGCCGCAGCGCTTCATGCAGTCGCCGACCACCTCCCGTGCCAGCTCGACGCAGATGGATTTAACGATTCCGGCATCCGTGCGAAAACGCGCCGGGTCGCGCAGACCGTTGGGCAGATGCTTCGCCTTGAGCCCTTCGTACAGTGCGATCGAGCCGAGCCCGCGGACGTAGGCGCGCGCCAGTGTCCGCCGGTGATAGGCATTCTCGGCCAGCGCAACCCGTCGTCCGCCGTGCGTGCTGAGGGCGCGGGTCTGGGCGTAGTGCGCGGCCAGGGCAAGGCTGAGTTTCAGGCCGGGGATGATCGACGCGGTCAGCACGAACTTGCCCCAGTCGACCCGCCGCAACGAATTGAAGAAGATCTCACGGGACCCGGTCAGTGACGAGCTGAACTCGCCGGCCGGCGACAGGTGATTCTCCTTGCCGGACAGTAGCGCCCATCGAGGTAGCTGCAGCCGGTCGAACGTGGTGATGGCATGGTCCACCGCCCCGTAGTAAGGCAGCTCGAGAACACCCGGCCGTGACACACGGATGCCCGGATAGAGGTGGCCTTCGGCATCACGGCAGGGCACGACGAAGGGATGTACGCCGTGATCCAGGCCGCCCACCTTCAAGCGGGCCATCACAATCGCGGTCTTGGGCAGTCCATCGAGAGCGAGGTACGACATCATCTTCGCCGCGTCGCGTGTCGGCGTGTGCAGCTCAAAGGTATTCGTGGCCGGGTCGAAGCGCGCCTCGGTGGACAAGCTCATCGCGTTGTTGCCGCGTGCGATCTCGGTGACCATATAGATCCCGTGGGTGCGCATCGCCAGCGCGTCTTCCACCAGACCTGCGATCGCCGGGTGGTCGAGGTCACCCAACTCCAGCACGGTGCCGAGAAACAGGTTGTAGTGGCTGGCCAAGAGCGGGCAGATGCCGCTGTGCAGGGGTAGGCACTGCGATTCCATCGTGGCGAGCAAGGGCGAGACGTCGTCGACGATGCTCGCGCGGTCGAGTCCGGCCGTGCTGCCGACCAGCGCGAAGATCCGGTACATCTCACGGATCATCGACTGCCGATCCAGCGAGTTCACCTCTCGCTGCTGCAGATCCGTGATCGCCAGAGCGTTGAGTCGGGTGGTCAGCGCGGCCAGGCTGGATGGACGCGTTGGTGCCGACATCGTGAGGTGGTGCATCATCTTCCCCTGTCGCCCGATACGCGGCGCTGTTGGCGAAGATTCTTCGGGGCCAAGGGCCGTCAGGGGTGAGTAGTGACCTACTCGAACATGTGCGTGAACCGCCGAGGCGATGAGTCCAGCGGCGTCACGTAGCAGCCGCGGTGGCCCGCCGCGAGATGGCCATCGCATGGCCGGTCCACCGCTCGCAGGCCCGCACCAGGCGTCGGGCGTGCTTCTTGCCTGCAGAGGACGGTCGCTGCGCGTCGAGCAGGGATCGATCGAACGCGGCATGGGCATGGATGTCGTGGGCCCGGTCTCGGTCGCCATCGGCGATGGCCACGTAGAGGTCCGTGGTCGCGGCGAGCATCTTCGCCTGCACCGCGGACAGTATCTCGCCGCAGGAGACCGCGACCGGTGCCCCGGTTTCCACCAGTTCGACGACGAGCCAGCCCATCCGCGCGAGAGCGCGGGTGTCACGGATGATGTTGAAGAGCAACGAAATATCCGAGGCACCGGAGACATGCCACATCAGCGCGACGGAATCGCGCCTGGCTTCGGCGCACAGCGCCTGCACTTGGTCGTTGTCTCGGCGCACCTCATCGACCACCAACAGCGGGTCGGTGGCGCCGAGATCGCCCACTGCCAGCAGCGACGCCTCCAGCAGTCCGCATACCTGCTCGAGCCTGAATCGCAGGACACCCAACTGATCGTCGAAGGTCGCTTCCCGGATGGCGACGTCTGGCATGAGGGGTCTCCTCGATCAGCGGGCTCGTTTCGTCAGCCCGACCGCCGTGTGAATAGCCACTTCGGCCGGGTCTCAAACAGGTCACGGGCAGCTGGGATAGACCGTCATCACCGTCGATACGAACAACTCGGCGACGGTTGCGTCGCCCCGGGACGCCTGCGCGTAGTCGCGCTTCACCTGGTCGACGGACTGCCCGTGCTGCAGCCGAGCGCAGATCAGGTGCGCATCGCGGGCCGTCATGGCGGGATTCCCGATGGCGAGACCTTTCGACCGCAGGCTGGTCAGCAGCTGCCGGTCGAACGCGGCGAGATCGCCCGCGGAAATATCACCCGACGGTGCCGCGGATGTCGTGGCCGGTGCAGCGACGGGTGAGGATTCCGCGGCCCGCCGGTTCTGGAGTTGCACGGCGGCGAACACGGCGGCGACGGCGACGAGGAGCGCGCCGATGGCAACACCCACCACAAGGAATTTCCGGCGCGTGTTCATGGGACCGCAGCGTAGTCCTTCCGCGGGCCCGACCGGGATGGAGAGTCAATTGCTTTGGGACAGAGCCTTATTCGAACCCTCGCGACCGATGAGCGCGGCCCGACGTTCGACACATCGCCGTACCGTCGGCATCATGGAGGGAACGTGAGGGGGTCTTCCTTGTCTGCGATGCTCGGCTCGATATCGAAGATGGTCAACACGGTGCGCGAGGCCGCCGGATCGATCGTGGGCGTGCGGGACGGTACCGAGGAGCCACCGCACAGTGCCGAGATCCTCTGTCCGGACACCGAGATTCGGCGCTACGGTGAGCGGCTCGCCGCCGAGACGATCGTCGTTGCCGGCGAGGAGACTGCCCGCAACATCGGCTTCCGGCGCCTCGCCGGATACATCTTCGGAGGCAACCAGGAGGGTGCCAAGTTCGCGATGACGGCCCCCGTAGCTCAGCAGGCGCTCACGCAGCAGCCCGCTCGGGACGGCGGATGGGTCATCCGGTTCTTCCTGCCCGAGGGCTCGGTGCTGGAGTCTTTGCCCCAACCCGACGATGCGGCGGTGCGGTTGGTTCGGGTGCCGGCGGAGACGGTCGTGGCGCGCCGCTTCTCCGGGAGCCGCAGTTCCAAGGCCGTCGCGAGCGAGACCGCACGGCTGATGGCAACGCTGCAAGAGCGCGAGCTCACTGCGACCGGCGCGCCCGTCGCTTGGTTCTACGATCCACCGTGGACGGTTCCGGCACTGCGCCGCAACGAGATTGCGGTGCCGGTCGGCTAGCTGACCATGGCGTCGATCCGCGCTGCGATGTCGTCGGCCACCGCACGGGTGGCGGGATCGTCGGCCGGCTCATATCGGTGGTGCACCGCGTCGTATCGCGCGCCGGCGATCGATCCGTGGTCGGCCTGCACCTCCACGATGGAGACGGGCCAGTGCATCGCTTCCAACGCAGCCGCGAATTCGGTTGCCGCATAGCCGGGTATGACGTCGTCGGCCGAACCGGTGAACAGGTGGAAGGGCGCCGGGGCCACCCCGAGCGTCACACCGTCGAGCACCGCCCCGCCGGAGATCGGATCCCGGGCCATGAAAGCGCCGCCGAGACAGATCACCCGGGCTACCTCCACACCGAGCGCGGCTGCGTGCAGCGCCAACCCGGCCGCGGCGACCCCGCCCAGCGACCAGCCGATCAGCACCAACGGTGCGCCCGCCGCCCGGTCACGGGCGAAGTCCACCGAGCTCAGCAGATCCCGCCGCCCACCGTCGGGCCCGTGCGGATCCCAATCCGGTGCCACCACGCCCCACCCACGTTCGGCGAGGGCCTGGGCCGGCACCCGCACCGCAGCGCGCGAGCACGTCTGCGAGCCGTGCCAGAACAGTGCAGTCGGCGCTGACGGCACACCGAAGACATCGGCCAGTCGGCCAGGGCGGTACTCGAGATGGCGAGCGGTCATCGCTTCGACGGTAGCGAAGCGGATGGGCTAGCCGCGGAATCCGCCGGACAGCAGGCCGGACAACCTGTCGACCACCGTGGAGTGCTTGGTGTCGGCGCTCGCGAGCCGGCCATAGAAGCTCGCCCCCAGCATCACGGCGAAGAGCATCTCGACCACCGCGTCGGTGTCGGTGGTGTCGGCCAGTTCGCCCCGCTCGGCGGCTTTGCCCACCGCGGCGGTCAGGAACGCCCTGGTGTCCTCGCGCGGGGCGCAGGTCTCCCGCTTCAGATCGGGATGGCGATAGGAGTCCAGGACCAGGGCGGCGAAGGAGGCGGTGTCCGGGGCGCGTTTCCGCTCGGACGTGACGACGGTGCCCAAAAAGGCGGTGAGCTGGTCGAGCAGGGTGTCCTTGCGGTCGGCGGCCCTCGCGGCGGACGTCACGTCGGCGGTGGTGGTGGCGAGCACCTCGTCGTAGATGGCGCGCTTCGAGGGGAAGTGGTGACGCAGTGCGGGTCGGGTGACACTCGCGCGGTCCGCAATCTTTTCCGCCGTGGCACCTTCGTAGCCGAGTTCGCCGAACACCTTGCGTCCGGCGGCAACTATTCGCTCTCGTGTGTCCGATCCGCGCATCCCCAGCGGACGACCCATTGATCCATGCACTGAGTACCCCCAAAAGGATCTTGTCACGGATTCTAGAACAGCGCACGTTTTATTTGCCAAAAGTGCGATCCAATGCACAAAACCGCGATCAGCGGGGTCCGTTCACCCGACCCCTGGACAGTGAGGCGGTGGCCGCCACCAAGGCGAGCGCAATGGACACACCGAAGACGACGGTCAGTCCGTGATGGAACGGCCCGCTGATGAGTTGTGGAAAGAATTCGCGGCCGGTGATGGCATCGCGATCGCCCGGATGCAGCGTCGGGAGGACTCCGCTGGGCGTCAACAGATGCTCCAGGGGATTGACGCCGAGCACCGCCGCGAACAGGGTGGACACCGGCGGGAGCCCCGCCACCTGCCGTGCGACCTCCGTCGGTACGCCGTGGTCGTGCAGGCCCGTCATCAGGGCGCCGGGCAGGGTACCCGCCAACCCGACGACCATCAGCGAGAAGAACACCCCGATCGACAGCGCCGTGCCGCTGTTCAGGAATGTCGCGCGCATCCCCGAGACCACGCCCCGTTCGGCGGAGGGCACGCTACCCATGATCGCCGAGGTGTTGGGTGCCGCGAACATGCCGCTGCCCACGCCGTTCAGTGCGATCAACGCGGCGAAGATCCAGTACGAGAAGTCGATCGGCAACAACAACAAGCCGACGAAGCTCAATCCGAACAGCAGCATGCCCGCCGAGGCGATACCGCGGGCGCCCAACCGGTCCGACAGTGCGCCCGAGGCGGGGCCGGCGATCAGGAACCCCGCCGTCAGCGGCAGCAGGAAGATGCCCGCCCACAGCGGGGTGTCGGCGTAGTCGTAGCCGTGCAAGGGCAACCAGATGCCCTGCAGCCAGATGATGAGCATGAACTGCAGGCCGCCCTGCGCCAGCGCGGAGGCCAGTGTGGCGATGTTGCCCGCGCTGAACGCCCGAATTCTGAACAGGCTCAACCGGATCATCGGTTCGGCGACGCGGGACTCGATGATGACGAACGCGATCAGCAGCAGGATCCCGGCCGCCAGCGTGCCCAGTACGAACGGGCTGTGCCAGCCGGTGGGGTGGCCGCCGTGCGGTTGTATCCCGGAGGTGATGGCGACGAGCACCGCCGACAGCCCGACGGCGAAGGTGATGTTGCCCCACCAGTCGATGCGGCCGAGGTGGCGTTCACCGTTGTCCCGTAGTCGCCGGTAGGCCCAGATGGTGCCGAAGACCCCGACGGGGACGTTGACCCAGAAGACCGCGCGCCAGTCCCAGGCCGCCAGCAGGCCGCCGGCGACGAGCCCGATGAACTGCCCGGCAAGGGCCGCAACCTGATTGAACCCCAGGGCGAAGCCACGCCGGTCCGCCGGGAAGGCGTCGGTCAGGATGGCCGCCGAGTTCGCGGTCAGCATGGAACCACCCACCGCCTGCAGCAGCCGCCACCCGATGAGCCATTCGGCGGCGGTGGCACCGTCAAAAGGGTCGAACGACAACAGGATCGACGCCACGGTGAAGACCGTGAAACCGAGGTTGTAGACGCGCACCCGTCCGTACATGTCCCCGATGCGTCCCAACGTGACCACGAGCACCGACTGCACCAGGCGGTAGCCCATGATCATCCACAACAGGTACGTGATGTTGGCCGGAGCCAAGGGATCCAGATGGATGCCACGGAAGATCGCCGGCAGCGAGATGATGACGATCGATCCGTCCAGCGCCGACATGAAGACTGCTGCGGTGGTGTTGGTCAGGGCCACCCAGCGGTAGTTGTCGCGGGTTTCGATGGATTGGTCGTCGACGGTCATCTAGAGCCGCTGCGCCAGTCGTTCGATCAGTGGCGCGGCGGCAGCCAGCTGGGCCAGTTCGGCCGGGGTGAAGCCGGCCAATCCCGCGGAGAGTTGGTCCACCCTGGCGTCTCGGCGGCGATTGACCTCACGCCGGCCGGACGTGCTGATGGACAGCAGGATTCGTCGTCCGTCGGTCGGGTCGGGCTGCCGGGTGACGAAACCCCGCGCTTCCAGTTCGCCGACAGTGGTACCCATCGATTGCGGGCTGATCTGTTCCTGGCGTGCCAGTTCGGCGGACGTCGCGGAGCCGCACCGGTCCAGCCGGCTGAGGGCGGCCATCTGGGGGAACGTGAGGACGTCGGCGACGGGCTTCTGCCGCAGCCGCCGACGGAGCAGGCCCATGCAGAGGAACAGGGACCGTGCCACTTGCTCGGTCTCCCGGGTCGCAGCCATATCATCAGGCTAGACTTATCAGTCTGAATTGATCAACCCGAAGCGATAGGCTCTGGACATGCGCCTCAGCGTGACCGAACGCGAGCGAGTCTTCGCGGCCGTCGCCGCGCAGCGCCGGGTGATCGCCGATCTGATCGACGGACTGGATCCGGCGCAGTTGGCCACCCAGAGCCTGTGCGGTGGCTGGGACGTGAAAACCGTTGCCGCACATCTGGTCAGCGACTTCACCGACGGCTTCTGGGGTTTCCTTGCCAGTGGGATCCGGCACGGCGGTATGGATCGCGGAATCGACGCGCTCGCCCGACGGCGGGCGCAGGCGCCGGCCGGGCACATCGCCGATACGTTGCGCCGCGACGCCGATACCCGGCTCAGTCCACCACTGACTGGACCGCTGTCGGGCCTGACGGACGTCCTGGTACACGGCGCGGACATCCGAATCCCGCTCGGCCTTCCGAACGAGCCGGATCCGCAGGACGTGGCGCGCGTCATCGACTTTCTCACCGGGCCGACTCAGGCCGGGTTCTTCCCCCGCCGGCGCCTGCGGGGGATCGCGCTGCACGACGAGGACACCG
>JAHFVC010000129.1 GCA_023264765.1 Mycobacterium sp.
CGAATTCGGCCGCCGAGGAGTGCCGTTCGCCGGCCTCCAGCGCCATCGCCTTCTCGATCGCCGCGCACACGTCGGCGGGGATCCCCTGCAGCCGCAGGTCCGGGACGGGCGTCGAACTGATGCGCAGGAAGTGGGCGACGACCTCTTCACCCTGCTTGCGTTCGTGGGCCGCGGTGCCCGCGATGAGCGCGTAGAGCGTGGCGCCCAGCGAGTAGACATCGGACTGCACGGTCGGCGGCGCGCCGGCAAGGACCTCGGGCGCGGTGAAAGCGATGGTGCCCGTGAAGGATCCCGTCGATGTCTCGTAGCCCCCGGCGATCCGCGCGATGCCGAAATCGCTCAGCTGGGGTTCGCCGTACTCGTTGACGAGCACGTTGCCCGGCTTGATGTCCCGGTGCAGTGTGGACGCGCGGTGCGCCGTTTCCAGTGCGCCGGCCAGCTTCACGCCGATACGCAGCGCGTCGGGCCACCCGATCCGCCCGGACCGGCGCAGCCGCTCGGCGAAGGAACCGCCCGAGTAGTAGGGCATGACGATGTAGGGCCTACTGCTGTCGGTCACCCCGACCTGCAGGATGTTCATGATGTTCGGATGCCCGGACAGGCCGCCCATCGCGTAGCCATCACGCAGGAAGCGCTCCTGGTTGTCCTCGTTGAGGTCGGACGCCAGCACCTTGACAGCGACGCTGCGGCGCAAGGACGTCTGGTAGCACCGGTAGACGACGCCGGCTCCGCCGCGACCGACTTCGACGGCGTCGGCGAGTCCGGCATCGGTCAGTTCGGCAACAATGCGCGCCTGTGCCGAGGACGGGCCACCACCCACGCCATCTCCAGCCATCCCGGGCTTTCGCCTTCCCGTCTGAGGCGGCGTTGCGCTGCCCATGTCCCGCATTTCGAAGCGTTGTCCCTGCACGGGAGCTCTCATTCTGACAGAAACGGACAAAAATTCCGCCGGTGCCGACAATTGCTTCCCGGATACACGGTGTGCGGGGCGCCGCGGTTCAGTAGTCGGCTTCGGCAGCCAGAAGTTCGGCAAGGAAGGCGTCGGGACCGGGCCGGCGCAGCCGTCCGCGCACCATGGTGCGAACCTGTTGGCGCACCTGCGCCGGCTCGGGCGCACCGACCCCGACCGTCACGATGGTGTCCCGCCAATCGCGGCTCCAGGCCACCGATTCGGTCACCGGGGCGCCGAGGTCGTCATACAACGGGATCGTCACGGCGCCGGTGGCGTCCAGCAACCCCGAGCCGCCGAGCTCGCCGGCGCTGACGCGGACCGCGATACCTACGGGCGAGCCCGGTCCTGCGAGCTCCGCCCGGACGACGACGCCGACGGCCGCGCCGTCGGATTCAACTCGCCAGTCCACGGTGTCCTCGGCCGCGTCGAAGATGCCGGCCGGAACGGCGGTCCAGCTCACCGAGGCCACGCCGGCGGCGATCCCCGACCCGGTCGTACCGGTGCGGCCGTCGCCGGCGACCAGCGCGTAGTCGTCGCGACGCTCGGTGCGCACCGGTGCGACCGCGACACCGGCCCCAACGTCCTGCGCCAATTCCGTACAGGCGCGGGCGATCTCACCGATCCGCGGGTCCCCGAGCGCGGCCTGCGCTTCCAGCAAGGCGATGTGCGGGCGCAGCAGCGCGGCCACATCGGAATCGAAGGTGTCGTCGGCGAAGTACGCCTGCGCGGCGGTGGTCAGCAGCGCGAGTTCGCCGGCCAGGATGGCCGGATCGAGTTCGGCGATACCGTCGCGGCTGCTGGCCGGCCACCACCGGCGCAGCCAGTGTCCCAGCGCCAGCCGACGCAGCGGCGCCAGGGCCGTGCCGTCGAGGGTCACGTCCTCGACATCGACGCCGGCGCTGCCGGGATCGGCGGCGGCCGCCTCGAGCGCCCGGGCGATCGCGTCGTGCCCGCGCTCCCCGGCCACCCGCCACAGCCAGTCCGCGCGCGCCAGGTCGGTCAGGGCGATGTGCACGTCGGAGTCCGGGTCGTGCACCGGCCAGGACAGCACGGCGCCGGCGACCTCGAGGACGGCCGTCAGCGGCACCGGCGCGGGCGCCGGACCGGAGGTCCACAAGCCGGATTCCTCGACGAATCTCACGGCAGGTCCTGCACTTCGAGCATGGCCTTGATCCGCTGCCGGTGGTCCAGGCTGACCGAACGAGACACGCCTTCCAGTAGGTCGCGCACGTCGTCGACATCGGAGCACGGCTCCTGCCAGACGTCGCGCCCGTGCAGGCGTGCCCACAACCGGTTCAGGTACGGCCGGGCGAACGCGCCGAGTTCGTCGATGATCTGCTGCTGGCGCGGGTGGATCGGGGCGTCGCCGGCCAGGTAGCGGCGCGCGTGCAGCACATACGCCTCCTTGCGGAGTCTGGCCTGGATCTGCCGCGACAGCTCGTGGCGGGTCTGCGCCGTGTCGTCGAGCGGCGCGAGTTCGACGGCGACCTCGATGCCGGCGATCAGCGTCGCCTGCTTGTCCTCGCCGAGCAGGCCCCATGGTGAGCAGGCGCGGTCCACCTCCTCGGCGCACAGCAGCGGCACATCGGGCAGTTCGTCACGCGCCAGCGCTCGGCGCAGGGTCGCCCGCACCCGGTCGACGACGCTGCGGTCCAGCGGCCGCTCGCCGTCCCCACCGGCGATCACCGGGCAGCGTTGCGGCACCGCCGAACTCAACCCCAGCGCCACGATCGACCACGGCAGCTCGCCGCCGACCGTGTGAGCAGCGGCCCCGAGGTTGTACGGCGTCGCGTCGGCCACCAGCGCCGACCACACCCGCTGGCGCGCCACCGCGGCGTTGTGCCCGTCGGCGCGGCCGAGCACCGTGGTGAGGCCCGCCAGGAAGGGACCGGTGATCTCCTTACCCGCCCGGACATCACGCCAGCTGCGGGTGAGCTGAGCCGTCAGCGCCGCGACCACGGCGTCGTCACCGATGTGGCGGTTGAGCACCTCGATGGCCGTGCGGTCGCGGTCGGAATGGATGTCGCGCAGCAGCAGACCGGCGCCCGCGAGATCCTCGGCCGTCGGTGCCCCCCTGGTGACCGCGAGTTCGAAGCACAGCGGGAAGTACAACTCCTGGGCGTTGCCGGTCGTGATGCGCTGCCTGCGGCGTTCCCGTTTGAGCGTGTCGAACCACAGCGCGGTGGCCCGCAGCGTGTGCGCGTGGCCGACGATGGCGTCGTGGATCTCGGCGGCGATGTCCGCGGTCACGAACGGTGCCGAGTACTTCGTGTTGGAGCGCAGCCGCAGCACCAGCGGATCGATGATCCGTTTCACCGTCCGGCTCAACGGTCCGCCGTCATCGGCGGAGAGCACCTCGACCCCGGCGCCGACGGCGCGCCACGCCCGCTCGATCACCGCGCGGCGGGGTTGCCGCACGGCCACCGGGGTGTCGGGGGCTGCGCTCATCGGATCAGGATAGAAGTTGGGTTCGGTAGCCGGGCGGGTCGTCCAGCCTGAACGCATGCCCAGCCTGCACGTCCTGATCTTCGTCAGCTTCCTGTTCGGCGGGACGGCGGCGGCGCTGCTCGTCCCGACCACCGCCGTGGTCCGATCCCGCGGGGTGATCGTCGGGTTGCGCCTCACCGGTGATTTCACGGCCGACTGCCACGAGGTGGAACTCGACCTCATGGTCACCCGGCCCGACGGCGGGCAGTTCCCGGCCCACGAGACGACGCTGATCCCCGAATCGTCATTGGCGAACTTCACGCCCGGCAGCATCGTCGACACCTACTACCGTCCTGGGGACGAGTCGTCGGTGGCGGTGGCCGACCCGGGCCTGCGTTGACGGCTCATCGCGCACCGTCCACCGCGAAAGTGGCCAGGGCAGCCCAGTACAGCGGGCTGGCGGCGCGGTCACCGTCGCGCCAGCGGGTCAGCTGGGCGCGTTGCCAGGTGTTGACCGCCCGGCCCGCCTCGTCGGCTTCGTGCGCGCAGTCCACGGCGATGACGACGTCCGCCATCGGATCGGCGGATTCCGTTGCGGTGCCGACGAACTGGCGGTAGCCGGCGGCGGTCGGCAACGACCACAGCGTGGCAGTGACGAGCACGGCACCGCCGAGGATGAGCGCCGCGACCAGCCCGGTGGCCTCGTCGAACCGGTAGTCACCACCCGACGAGCAGGCCAGCAGCGCGGCGCGCGGCGGGATCGGCAGTTGCGCGGTCATCAGGTCCGCGGCCGTCAGCGGGTCGGCATCGGCCAGGTGTAGTGCCGCACGGTCGGCATGGCCGATCTCGCCGTCGGCCGCGGTGGCATGCCCGACGAACAACAACCGGCTCGGCGCCGTGGCGAGTTGGCCGGCGAACCACCGACGGTCGGCGGCGGTGCTGCGGAAGAGGTCGACCGTCGAATCCACCTGGGGCAGCACGTTGCGCCGGGTCCGCCGCTGAGCGAAGTGCCGGGTCAGGCGGCCGTCGGGGTCGGGCCTGCCGAGCACCGATCCGAGCGCGGAGTCCGGCCGCTGACCGGGCACCCGCGGGTCGAGGATCAGCAGTGCGGCGTTGGTGCGCCGTTGTGCCCAGTTCGCCGGTGTGCGCGGGGCGTTGGCGATATTGGGTGGCGCGGCCAGCAGGATGTCGGCGAGGTCGACGAGGCGTTGCCCGGCGACGTCCGGCCGCGCGAGCGCCGTCCACGGGACCTGCGCCAGTCCCGCGGTCGGCGCGACGAACAGCGTGGCCGGCGCCGTCGCCCCGATCAGCTCCCAGCCGGCGGCCGGGATCAGTTGCGCACCGAGGAGGTCGGCCAGCTCCTGTTCGGCCTCGGGCGTCGCGAACGCCCCTGCGGTGAGGGCACGTTCGAGCGCGTCACGGATCGTCTCGCCGGGACTCGGGTCGGGCAGTGCCCCGCCGAGCCGGTCGCGCACCGCGCCGACGGCCGCCTCCTCCAGCACCCAGGTGATGGTGCGCTCCGGTTGCCCGACGACACGCAGGCTGCCGTAGGTGGCCACGCCGACGTCGGCGTAGCGCAGGACCAGGGTGGTGTCGGTCATGGCCAGGTGGACCATTCGGCTTCGGTGGAGGTGACGGCCTTGCCGTACCGCTGGTGGGCGAGTTCGCGGAAGCGCGCCAGCACGGGTGCGGTGGTGGGGTCCATCCGCAGCGGCGGCAGCGCACCCAGCCTCGTCAGCCCGCCCCCGGCCACCGAGCCGGGCCCGGACGCCACGAGCGCGTACTCTTCGGCGTCGTCGACGGGCACGGCGGCCGTCGCGGTGTCCGCCCAATCCAGGGTGAGCGGCGACTCGGGCACGCTGAACGAGCCTCTGGCGCAATGGTATTCGATGAGTTCACTGACCAGCGCGGTGTTGCCCCACTCCCAGGCGACCGCGAACGCGCCCGCCAGCAGGCGGGCCGACACATGGGTGGCCCACCGCATCCGGGCGTCGGCGTCGGCGATGGTGTGCCGCACCGTGTCGACGGCCAGCGCGGCGGGCACCTTCAGGTCGGCGGCGCGGGCGAACTTCTCCTCGGCGCCCGCCGGGTCGGCCAGCGCTTGGGCCCGCAGGATCGATCCGAGGTGGTCGTCGAGCCTGGCGTGCTGCAACCAGCTGCTCCTGGGCCAGCTGTCGAGCAGTTCGCGCGCTTCGGCGACCCGGTCCCCGGCGGCGGTGAAGTCGCCACGCAGTACGTCGACCCAGCTGCGCTGCAACAGGATCCGGTGGATATGCAGGGGCTTCTCGATCTCGCGCCAGTGTCGTTCGGCGTGACTGAACCGTTCGTCAGCGTCGTCGAGCGCACCGACGGAGATGCTGAGCAGGCCGAAGTACAGCCAGCTGCGCGAGACGTCGTGGGCGCGGGCATGCTGCGCGATGACCGGGTAGGCACCGTGCACCAGATCCTGGGCGCGACCCCGGTCCCCCGCCGCCCATGCGGCGGTGGCTCGTTCCAACTCAGTTCTGGCGGTGGCGAGGTCCCACCCCCGCGCCTGCGCGCGGGCCCCGGCCCGGCGCAGCCAGGGTTCGGCCTCGGCCAGCCGGCCCGTCTCGACGCAGAAGCGGCCGTAGCCGGTCCCGGCGAGCACCCGCAGGGTGTCGTCGAATTCGGTACCGTCAGCGGGACCGTCCAGCGCGTCGAAAACCTTCTCCCACAGTGGAAGTGACTGTACGTGCAGGTCGTCGTCACACAGTGCGGCGGCGCACAGGATGCGGGCGTGGGTCACCAGGTAGGCATGCTCGCCGGCCAGGTCCTCGACCGTGCCGGGATCGTCGACGAGCTGCCGGAGGGCGGCGGCGGCCTCCTCGTGCCTGCCGTGGGCGGCGGCCAGTCCCGTCTGCAGGAAGCGGGTGCGCCGGGTGTAGCGGCAGATCATCCGGTCGATCTCGGCGGCCGACATGGTGGTCTGCGCATCGGGCCGCGTGCCCGATCGGATGCCGCGATAGGTCTGCAGGCAGTCGTCGATGCGCTTGACGGCTTCGGTCACGCCGTCATAGGCCGTCCGCACCAGGTAGAGCTCGCCGAGCTGAGCGAGGACCTCCAGCATCAGGTCGTCACGGTCGGCCGCCTCGATCGGCTCCATCAGCGAGAGCAACAGTTCCTTGGCCCCGAGTTCGTCCGAGGCGAAGGCCATCCGGCGGGCCCGCTCCAGGTCGTCGGGTATCGACATCGCGCCATCATAAGTGGGCAACCGGAGACGGCGGGCGTGCCAGGCACGCCCGCCGTGGGAGGGGAAGACGATCAGTTGCACGTCACCTTGATGTCGAACTTCTTGCTGATCATCCCGGCCATGGGGTTCTTGAGATCGGCGCCGGTGGCCTCACCGGTGATGGTGTAGGTGCTGCCGTCCACCTTCACGTCAGCCGAGCCGGTGCTCGCACCGCCCATGGCGGCTACGGCGAGCGCGTTGCCGTCGACCACCAGGCCCAGCGACTCCACCTTCGGGGTGGCCTCGTCGGTCATCACGACGCCCAGGCCCTGCTGGCCGCCGATCGCCCCGCTGGCGATGTTGATCTTCCCGCCCTGCTTCACACAGGTCACCGTCTTGACGTCCAGGCCCGACAGGTCCTGGCCCTCGACCTTGACCTCGGTGTTGCCGCCGGTGCTGACCTGGCTGCTGCCGTTGCCCGCGGCGGTGCTCGACGTCGCAGTGCTGCCCTTGTCGTCCGAGCAGCCGACCAAGACCGCGGCGGCCGCGACCATCCCGATACCGGCAACCAGAACACGGTTCTTCGTCATGTCGTGTGAATCCCTTCGTTTCGCCCTGCACCCCGGTGGCGCGGCGTGTGAGAAGTACATCCGGGGGCCATTGCTACCGATCCCAAACTTCTCCGCGGGTACGGTGGCGATATGGCCGATGAGCAGCAGTCTTCTGTTCCGCCGGATCCCGGGTATGACGCCAACGGCGTGCCCACCTTCGACTCCGTCCGGGAGAAGATCGAGAACCGATTAGGCACCGCGATCGGCGCTACCGAACTGGCCGAGGAGACTCCCGAGGGCCGGACGGTGGCCGAGCAGTACGAGAAGCGCCAGGAGGCCGCGGCCGAGCGGTTACGCCAGATCAGGGAGTCGATGGACAAGAGTGCCGACTAGGTCGTTCAGCGTCGCTGAACGACGCGCCCGGCTGGCCCGGCGGCACTTCCTGGCACCGCAGGGCGGGACCGTCGACAACGTGACGTCGGCGATGGTCGGCCTGCACGCCACCGATCCGGCCACCCCGTATCTGTCGCTGTGGGCGCGGGTGCCGGGGTTCGAGGTCGCCGATCTCGACGAGGCGCTGTACGAACGGCGTTCCGTCGTCAAGCATTTGGCGATGCGTCGCACGCTCTGGGTGTTCGGCGCCGACGGGTTGCCCGCGGTGCAGGCGGCATCGAGTGACCGGGTGGCCGCCAACGAACGGCGCAAGCTGATCGCCGACATCGAGAAGGGCGGGGTCGCCGCCGACGGTGCGGCGTGGTTGGACACCGCCTGCGCGGCGGTGCTGGCGCATCTCGACGAGCACGGCGCGACAGCCGCGGCGCAGCTGCGCACCGCGCTGCCCGAGCTGGCCGGCAGCTATGACCCCGCGCCCGGAAAGAGCTGGGGCGGAGCCACTCCGGTGGCACCCCGGGTGCTGACGGTGCTGGGGGCGCGTGGCGAGATCGTGCGCGGGCCCAATACCGGCGCATGGACGTCCTCGCGACCGCGCTGGGCATCGCGGGCATCCTGGTTGGGTGATGCCGCGGTGGCCGACCCCGACGCCGCGGCCACGGCGTTGGTGCGCACCTGGTTGCGCGCCTTCGGCCCGGCCACCGTCGCCGACATCGCCTGGTGGTTCGGCCACACCCTGACCTGGACGCGGCGCGCGCTGGCCGAGCTCGGTGCGGTCGGGGTGGATCTGCACGGATCCCCCGGCGTCGCCCTGCCCGATGACCTGGAGCCCGAACCCGCCGCCGAGCCGTGGTGCGCGCTGCTGCCTGGCCTCGATGTCACCACGATGGGCTGGTTCGACCGGGACTGGTATCTGGACGGTCAGCGCGAGCAGGTGTTCGACCGCAACGGCAATGCCGGGCCGACGGCGTGGGTCGACGGCCGGGTGGTGGGCGGCTGGGTGCACGACGCCGACGGCCGCGTGCAGGTGCGGCTGACCGCAGACGTGCGCGCCACCTCCCGGAAAGCGCTGCAGCGCAAGGCTGAAGAGCTGACCGCGTGGTTGGACGGGGTGCAGATCAAGCCGCGGTTCCCGTCCCCGTTGAGCAAGGGCTGACTACGCGCTGACCTTGGTGCGGCGCTTGCGGGTCGGGGCGGGCGCAGGCGTGTCGAGCATCTCGGCGAGGAACTGCCCGGTATAGCTCTCCGGCGTCGCCGCCACATCCTCCGGCGTGCCCTGCGCGACCACCGTCCCGCCGCCCGCGCCCCCTTCGGGACCCATGTCGACGATCCAGTCCGAGGTCTTGATGACGTCGAGGTTGTGCTCGATCACGATCACCGAATTGCCCTTGTCGACAAGGCCGTTGATCACCTTGAGCAACTTGCGGATGTCCTCGAAGTGCAGGCCCGTGGTGGGTTCGTCGAGGATGTAGACGGTGCGCCCGGTGGATCGCTTCTGCAGTTCGGCGGCCAGCTTCACGCGCTGCGCCTCACCGCCGGACAGCGTCGGGGCAGGTTGCCCCAGCCGGACATAGCCCAGCCCGACATCGACCAGAGTCTTGAGATACCGGTGGATCGAGGAGATCGGTTCGAAGAACTCGGCCGCCTCCTCGATGGGCATGTCGAGCACCTCGGAGATGGTCTTGCCCTTGTAGTGCACCTCGAGGGTCTCGCGGTTGTACCGGGCGCCGTGGCACACCTCGCACGGCACATACACGTCGGGCAGGAAGTTCATCTCGATCTTCAGCGTGCCGTCACCCGAACATGCCTCGCAGCGGCCGCCTTTGACGTTGAACGAGAACCGGCCCGGCTGGTAGCCGCGCACCTTGGCCTCGGTGGTCGCGGCGAACAGGGTGCGGATCTTGTCGAACACACCGGTGTAGGTGGCCGGATTGGACCGCGGGGTGCGACCGATGGGCGACTGGTCGACGCGCACCAGCTTGTCCAGCTGATCGATCCCGTTGATCCGCAGATGCCGGCCCGGCACCTGTCGGGCGCCGTTGAGTTTGTTGGCCAGCACCGTGGCGAGGATGTCGTTCACCAGCGTCGACTTACCCGACCCTGACACCCCGGTCACCGAGGTGAGCACGCCGAGCGGGAAGGCCACGTCGACCTCTTTGAGGTTGTGCTCGCGGGCCCCCACCACGGTGAGCTGACGCTTGCGGTCCACCGGCCTGCGGATGGCCGGGACCTCGATGCTTTCCTTACCGGAAAGGTAGGCGCCGGTGAGCGATTCCGGGTTCTTGAGCAGATCTTGGTACGTGCCGCTGTGCACGATGCGCCCACCGTGCTCGCCGGCGTACGGGCCGATGTCGACCACCCAGTCGGCGTGCGCGATGGTGTCCAGGTCGTGCTCGACCACGATCAGCGTGTTACCCAGGTTGCGCAGCCGAACCAGCGTCTCGATGAGCTTGCGGTTGTCCCGCTGGTGCAGACCGATCGACGGTTCGTCGAGCACGTAGAGCACGCCGACCAGGCCCGAGCCGATCTGGGTGGCCAGCCGGATGCGCTGCGCCTCGCCACCGGACAGCGTCGCCGCCGCCCGCGACAGCGAGAGGTACTCCAAGCCGACGTCGAGCAGGAAGCCCAGCCGCGACTGGATCTCCTTGAGCACCTGACCGGCGATCGCCTGCTCGCGGCTGCCCAGTGTCAGGGCGTTGAGGAACTCGGCGCAGTCGGCGATGGACAGTTCGGCGACCTGGGCGATCGATTTGTCACCGAACGAGCCCGCCGCCAGGGTCACCGCGAGGATCTCCGGCTTGAGCCGGGTGCCCGCGCATTCCGGGCACGGGATGTCCCGCATGAAGCCCTCGTAGCGTTCCTTCATCTGCTCGGAGTCGGTCTTCTCCATGCGGCGTTGCAGGAAGGCCAGCACGCCTTCGAAGTCGGCGTAGTAGGACCGGGTGCGCCCGTAGCGGTTCTTGTAGCGCACGTGCACCTGGTGGTCGGAGCCCTCCAGGATCGCCTTGCGCGCCTTGGCGGGCAGTTTCTTCCACGGGGTGTCGACGTCGAAGCCGAGCTCGTCACCGAGCCCGGACATCATCCGGGTGAAGTATTCGGCGGTGTGGCCCATGGACCAGGGGGCCACGGCGCCCTCGGCGAGCGTCAGCTCGGGGTCGGGGACGACGAGCTCCGGGTCCACCTCCTTCTTGATACCCAGACCGGTGCATTCCGGGCAGGCGCCGTAGGGGGAGTTGAAGGAGAACGACCGCGGTTCCAGGTCGTCGACGGCCAGTGGGTGCCCGTTGGGGCAGGCCAGCTTCTCGGAGAACCGCTGCTCACGGTGGGGGTGGTCGTCTTCGCGGTCGACGAAGTCGAGCACCACGATGCCGTCGGCCAGACTCAGCGCGGTCTCGACGGAATCGGTGAGGCGCTGCTTGCTGCTGGCCTTGACGGTGAGGCGGTCGACGACAACCTCGATATCGTGCTTCTCCTGCTTCTTGAGCTTCGGCGGCTCGGTCAGCGGGTAGACCACCCCGTCGACGCGCACGCGGCTGTAGCCCTGGGAGTTCAGCTTGTCGAACAGGTCGACGAACTCACCCTTGCGGGTACGCACCACCGGGGCGAGCACCTGGAACTTGGTGCCCTCCTCCATCGCGAGCACCTGGTCGACGATCTGCTGCGGTGTCTGCCGCGCGATGCGCTCACCACACACCGGGCAGTGCGGCGTTCCGGCGCGGGCGTAGAGCAGGCGCAGGTAGTCATAGACCTCGGTGATGGTGCCGACCGTCGAGCGCGGGTTGCGGTTGGTGGACTTCTGGTCGATGGACACCGCAGGCGACAGACCCTCGATGAAGTCGACGTCGGGCTTGTCCATCTGCCCGAGGAACTGCCGCGCATAGGCCGACAGTGACTCGACGTAGCGGCGTTGTCCCTCGGCGAAGATGGTGTCGAACGCCAGCGACGACTTGCCGGACCCGGACAAACCGGTGAACACGATCATCGCGTCGCGGGGCAGGTCGAGGTCGACGCCGCGGAGATTGTGCTCGCGCGCACCCTTGACGATCAGACGGTCAGACACACTCAACCCTTTCCAGTCCTGCGCAAGGCACAAGAATCCAGGCCCCATGCTAGGTGGCCCCACCGACAAGCCCGCTAGCGTGGAGTCATGACAGCCCT
Source organism: Mycobacterium sp. (assembly GCA_023264765.1). GTDB lineage: Bacteria > Actinomycetota > Actinomycetes > Mycobacteriales > Mycobacteriaceae > Mycobacterium. The sequence goes on from JAHFVC010000129.1 coordinate 11,669, forward strand.
TGCCGACGACTACACCGGCCACGTCGACGCCGGAGCCGCGGCCCGGCGCACGCTCCCCGCCGCCACCATCGTGAAGGCCTCGGTCGGCCCGATGGACAACAACGCCTACCTGATCACGTGTTCCGCAACCGGGAAGACCCTGCTCATCGACGCGGCCAACGACGCCGACCGGCTCATCGAACTGATCAGGACGCATGCCCCGGATGTCTCTCTCATTGTGACCAGTCATCAGCATTTCGACCACTGGCAGGCGCTGCAGGCCGTGGCCGACGCCACAGGCGCACCGACCGCCGCACACGCCCTGGACGCCGAACCACTGCCCGTCACCCCGTACCGGATCCTGTCCGACGGCGACACCATCGCCGTCGGCGACCTGACGTTCGACGTCATCCACCTGCAGGGGCACACCGAGGGGTCGGTCGCACTGGCGCTGCGAGGTGCCGACGGAGACGTCGCGCACCTGTTCACCGGGGACTGCCTGTTCCCCGGCGGCGTGGGCAAGACGTGGAAGGACGGCGACTTCGATCGGCTGCTCGGCGATGTCAGCACGAAGGTGTTCGACCGCTATCCCGATTCGACGGTCGTCTACCCCGGCCACGGCGACGACACCACCCTGGGAGCCGAGCGGCCGCATCTGCAGGAGTGGAAGGAACGCGGTTGGTAGCGCGATGAGCACCTGGCCCGTACCCGACAAACCCGGACCCGGTCAGGAGTCGGTGTGGGATTACCCACGCCCGCCCCGGTTGGAGGAGTTCCGCGGGTCGATCACCGTCGAGCTCGGCGGTGCGCGGGTCGCGGTGACCGATCGCGGCTGGCGGGTGCTGGAGACCAGCCATCCGCCGACGTATTACCTGCCGCGTGCGGCGTTCGTCGACGGGGCGCTGCGCGACGCACCGGGCTCGTCGTGGTGTGAATGGAAGGGCGCGGCAAGCTATTACGACGTGGTGTGCGGAGCTGTCGTGGCCCCGCGCGCGGCGTGGACGTACCTGACACCGACGCCCGGCTTCGAGCCGTTGGCCGGAGCGGTCGCGGTGATGGCGGCTGCAGTCGACCGCTGCACGGTCAACGATGAGGAGGTCCGGCCCCAGCCCGGCGGCTTCTACGGCGGCTGGATCACCAGTCGGGTGACCGGTCCCTTCAAGGGCGTCCCCGGCTCCATGGGCTGGTGATTCAGGTCCACGCCACCGACAACCGCTTGATGCCGTGGATGAACGCCGACCGCAGGATCGCCGGCTCGTCGATCGCCACGATGTCGGGGGCCTGGCGGTACAACTCGTCGAAGAGCACCCTGACCTCGCGGCGGGCCAAATTGGCGCCCAGGCAGAAATGCGCGCCGCCGGCGCCGTACCCGATCTGCGGGTTGGGGTCGCGGGTCACGTCGAACCGGTAGGGGTCGGCGAACCGCTGCTCGTCACGATTGGCCGAGGCGTACCACATGGAGATCTTGTCGCCGGCCCTCATCTGGATGCCGCGCATCTCGATGTCCTCGGTGAGGTTGCGCCGCATGAAGATCAGCGGCGAGCCCCACCGCACGATCTCCTCGACCGCCGTCGGTGCGACGGCATCGAAGTCGTTCCACCAGATGTCGCGCTGTTCGGGATAGCGGGTCAGCGCGACCATCCCGTGGCTGATGGCGTTGCGGGTCGTCTCGTTGCCCGCCGCCGAGAGCAGGATGAAGAACGACGCGATCTCCGCGGAGCTCAGTCGCTCGCCGTCCACTTCGGCCTGCACCAGATTGGTGGTCAGATCCTCGGCGGGCTTGGCCCGTCGCTGCTCGGCCAGGTCCATCCCGTAGTTGGCGAGATTGGTTGACACCTTGAGGATTTCGTCGTAATCGCCGGATACTTCGTCGTCCCCGGCGCCGAGCAGCACCGTCGTCCAGTGAAAGATCTCGGCCTCGTCCTCCTCGGGGATGCCCATCAGGTCGCAGATGATCTGCAGGGGCAGCTGCCCGGCGACTTCGGCGACGAACTCCGCCTCACCCTCGGGGTGACGCTCGAGCATCTGCGCCACCAGCCGGCGGGCCCGCTCCCGCACGCTGTCCTCGATGCGGGCCACCACCTTGGGCGTGAACGCCCGGTTCACGATCCCCCGTAGCCGCAGGTGCCGCGGATCGTCGAGGGTGATCATCGAGCCGAAGAACTCCGAGATCTCGGCAGGCACATCGGACAGCGACGTGCTGGTCGGGCTCGAGCTGAAGATCTCCGGGTGCCTGCTGGCGTGACGGACGTCATCGTAGGTGGTCAGCGCCCAATGCCCGGCGCCCGACGGGAACCCGACGAACTCCGGAACCCCGAAGAACGTGATGGGTGACTCGCGCCGCAAGGTGGCGAAGGCGCCGTCGCGACGGTCGTCGTCCCACTCCCAGAACGCCAGCGACCCGAGGTCGATGTCGCCCAATGGAACGTCGGGAGGCGGCGCACCGTTGCGGCGGGGCGGGATACCGGTGTGGCTCAGCGTTGCGGTCATGGCTCGACCTCCCTCAGGCCGAGTGTGACACCGCCGCGGCGGGTCTGTCTGCGATTCGTCAGACCTTGGCGATGACCTGTTCCCCGAACTGCGCGACGGCCTCGATGGCGTGGGCCAGGCTGTCGCCGGGTACCTGCGCCTGGATCCAGGTGACGCCGAGGTCGGCAAGCCGGGCGACCCCGTCCAGATAGGCGGCGGCGTCGAAACCGGCCTCGCCGGGGACACCGCCCTGGTTGTTGCTGAAGGTGATGTCGACGCTCGCCGGATCGCGACCGGCGGAGTCGAGGCGCCGGCGCAGGTCCTCTATGCCGGCCTTGAGTTCGTCGAGCGACTCCAGCGATGCCGTCCTGGCGGTCTGGGCGAGTACCGCCGGAGCGGGGAACGGGCACCACCCGTCCCCGTACCGGGCCACCCGGCGCCGGGCGGCACCCGTGTTGCCGCCGATCCAGATCGGCGGCGCGACAGCCGGCCGGGGATGCGCGGTGATGCCGACGGCCGTGAAGTGCTTGCCCTCGAAGCTGTAATCGTCGGTGGTCCAGATGGCCCGGATGACCTCCAGCGCCTCCTCCACCAGCTCTGGGCGCTCGTCGAAATCGACACCCAGGGCGGCGAATTCACGCTTGAGGTAGCCGACGCCGACGGCCAGGGTGAATCGCCCGCCCGACAGCAGGTCCAGCGTCGCTCCTGCTTTGGCGACGACGAACGGGTTACGGTAGGGCAGTACAACCACATTGGGGATGAGCCGCAGCGTCGAGGTGTGGGCAGCGGCAAATCCCATGGCCACGAACGGATCGAGCGCGTCGTGCCCTCCGGCCCGCAGCCACTTCTCGGTGGGCGCGGGATGGTCGGTGAAGCCGAAACCGCTGAAACCCGCCGCCTCCGCCGCGGCGGCCATCGCCGCGACGCCCGCGCCGCCCACCAACTCCGGGTTGTAGGGATGGCTGTGCATCGGATGGGTGAAGGCGAATTTCATCGGGCTCCGTTCCGGGAGGGGTAGCTCGGCCTGCCGAGGCCGAGTGACTGGGCGATCATGTTGCGGAAGACTTCCAGCGTTCCGGCGTAGATACCGGTCGGCGACGCCAGCCGGAAGATGTACTCGGCTCCCCCGTCGTCGGCGGCGCCCGGGGTTCCGACGGGTAGCGCGCCCGCGGTCCCCAGGAGGTCCATCAGATCCGGCGACACGTCCCGCATGGTCTGCGCGATCGCCACCCGGCCGTACATGCCCGAGGCGCTCATGGCCGCCTCCATCCGCGCCACCGCCCGCCCCAGCCGGTACGACGGTGGCACGTCACCGGCGATCCGGTCCACCGCCTGCGCCATCAGCAGGACGTGGTCGGTCATCACCGCGATGTTCTGCAGTCCGCCCGCCTCGCGTGCGCCGGTGCCGTGCTCGGCGTCCAGCGCGCCGCGCAGCACCGCCCAGCCCCCGTCGACCTCGCCGATGCGATAGCGGTCGTCGATGCGCACGTCGCTGTAGAAGGTGATGTTGGTGCGGTCACCGTCCACGGTGCGGATGCCCTGGATCTGCACACCGGGCGCGTCCAGCGGCACCAGGAACATCGTGAGATTGCGGTGCTTGGGCCCGTCGGGGTCGGTACAGGTGAGCAGGAAGACGTAGCCGGCGTTGTGCGCGTTGGAGGTGAACATTTTGGAGCCGTTCACAATCCAGCCCGAGCCGTCGCGCATGGCGCGCGTCTTACAAGTGGCCACGTCGGAACCGCCTTCG
>JAHFVC010000416.1 GCA_023264765.1 Mycobacterium sp.
ATCATCTCCACCGTCCCGTTGGGGGCCCAGATCGTCTCGGCGGCAGGCCATCCCGGCGTCGGATTGTTGATCGACGCGTGGCATGTGTTCCGGGCCGGTACCTCCCTGGCTCAGCTGCGTGCCGCGCTCACGCCTCGGATGGTGTTCGGGGTGGAGCTCGACGATGCTGCCCCGACGGTCTCGGGATCATTGTTCGAAGACACCGTCGACAACCGATTGCTCTGCGGGGACGGCAGTTTCGATCTGGCCGGATTGGTAAATCTGCTCCGCGACCTCGGTTTCGACGGCCCGTGGGGCGTGGAGATCCTGTCGCAGGCGTTCCGGGTGTTGCCGGTCCGCGAGGCCCTCAAGCTGGCCGCGGATTCCGCGTATTCGGTGCTAGCGCAGTAGCAGGATGTCCGCCAGCACATAGGTCGCCACGGCGAGCACCAGGAACCCGAACCCGTGCTGGAGCCGCCGCGTGTCGAGTGTGGTCCCCAGCCGACCCGCGAGCAGTGCGCCGACGATCGCTGCCCCGGCGAACGCAGCGGTGAGCGTCCAGTCGATGCCGGTTCCGGTCATATGGGATGCCACACCTGTCAGCGAATTGGCGACGATGATCACCAGCGACGTGCCGATCGCGATGGGCATCTCCACCCCCAGTAGCAGCACCAGGGCCGGAATGATCAGGAATCCGCCTCCGACACCGAACAATCCGGTCAGCAACCCGACCAGGAATCCGGCCGGTATCGAACGCGGTGCGCAGCGCCGCCAGTTGATGCCACCGTCGCCCACCCGGCAGGCCGTCCCGGTTTCACCCGTCTCCTGCAGCATCCGGATCCCGGCCACGATCATCACCAAAGCGAAACCGGCCAGCACCACATGTTGCGGGAGATGTCCGCCGAGAGCGCTGCCCACCACGGTGGCGGGGATGCCCGCCGCGGCGAACACCGCCGCCAGCCGCCACTGCACCTGGCCGGCTCGGATCCTGGGCAGGGTCGCCACCGCCGACGCGCTGCCGATCACGATGAGCGACATCGGGATTGCCTGTTCGATCCCGAGCCCCAGCACGTACACCAGTGCCGGCACGGCGAGGATCGAGCCGCCACCGCCGAGCAGGCCCAGCAGCACACCGATGAGGGCGCCGAGTGTCAGCGCCAGTGCAACGGTCGTCACGCGTCGTGCTGCGCCCCGGCCCATGCGCCATAGCCGCCGAGGATGTCGCTCACATCGGCGAAACCTTTCTGGCGCAACAGACTCGCTGCGACCGAGGACCGGTAGCCGCCCGCGCAGTAGACGACGGTCGGCTTGGCCGCGTCGAGCTCACCGAGCCGGTCGGGCAACTGACCCACCGGAATGTTGACAGCGCGTGGAATTGCTCCCGCCTCCACCTCGCCGGCGTTGCGGACGTCCACGATCTGGAGGCCGTCGAGTCCGCCGGCACGCTCATCGAAAGCCGTGGTCGTCAGACGTGATGCCACCGCGACGTCGTCGCGGTGGGCGAACATCGCCGCGTCCGGATCGGCCAGGTACCCGATCACGCGGTCGAAGCCGATCCGGGCGAGCCGGTTCTTGCCTTCCCGCTCCTGTCCGGGTTCGGTCAGCAGAACGATGTCGACATCGGCGCGCAGCACCGAACCGGCGAATTCGGCGTAGCGGCCCGCGAGTCCGATGTTGACGGCGCCGCGCAGATGTCCCAGAGCGAACTCCTCCGGTGAGCGGCCGTCGACCAGGACGGCGCCGGCCGTCCGGGCGGCTTGGACCTGTCGGTAGGTCAGCGCTTCGGGCATTTCGTTCTCGTCGAGCAGCGCCCGGTCCTGGCGATTGAGCATCGCGTCGTAGCCGAAGTAGCCCGGTGCCGGTGCCTGCCCGGCGGTGACCAGCGCCACGAACGTCGCCTTGTCCGCGGCACGCAGCGCATAGTTGGTCGCCTTCTGCGCCCCGATCGTCGACGACAGGTCGGTCGACAGGTTCTTGCCGCACGCAGATCCGGCGCCGTGCGCCGGATAGACGAGGGTGTCGTCGGGCAGCGTCATCAGCTTGCCGTGCAGCGAGTCGTAGAGCTTCGCGGCGAGTTCTTCGCGGGTGAAGCCGATGGACGCGAGCAGATCGGGGCGACCGACGTCGCCGATGAACAAGGTGTCTCCCGTCAGCACGCAGTGGGGTTTCCCGTCACCGGCGTGCTCGTAGACCACGATGCTCATCGATTCCGGGGTGTGCCCCGGCGTGTGCCGGAATTCCAGGGTGACGTCACCGAGTGAATACCGTTGACCGTCTGCGACACCCACCGCCTCGAATTCGGTCTCCGCAATGGACGAGTAGACGATCTTCGCTCCGGTTGCGCGCGCCAATTCCAGATGGCCGGAGAGGAAGTCGGCATGGAAGTGCGTCTCGATCACCAACTCGACGGTCAGGCCGTTGCGCTCGGCGTCGGCCAGATACTCCGACACATCGCGCTGCGGGTCGACGACGACCGCTCGGCCCGAGGACTCATCGCCGATCAGGTAGGACGCGTGTGACAGGCACTCCAGGTAGTACTGCTGGAAGAACATACCTCCATGGTGCGATACCCCCTTGGGTATGTCAAATTACCCTAGGGGGTATATCCTGACGCCATGACTGGTGACGAGGACAGCATTGCTGCGGTGTTGAATCGCTTGCGGCGCGCCCAAGGTCAATTGGCGGGCGTGATCTCGATGATCGAGCAGGGCCGTGACTGCAAAGACGTGGTCACCCAACTGGCCGCGGTCTCCCGGGCCCTCGACCGCGCCGGTTTCAAGATCGTGGCGACCGGACTCCGCGAGTGCATTGCGGGTCAGACCCCCGACGGTGCCGCCCCGATGACCGAGGCCGAGTTGGAGAAGCTGTTCCTCGCGCTGGCGTAGCCGAGGTCAGCCCGCCACCTTCACCCACGCGCCGCCGGAGTTCATCGACTCGATCAGTGCGTCGGCCACCACCGCGGCGCGCAAGCCATCCTCGGCGGTCGCCAGCGTCGCCGGCCGGCCGGCCGCGATCGCATCGATCCACTCCTGCAGCTCGATGCGATAAGCATCGCTGTAACGCGGAATCCAGTCGCTGGGATAGTCCACGCCCCTCCGACTTTCGGCATCGACCACGATCTGCGCGGGAAGTGCCAGTGCGGCCGTACCGGCCTCCATCACGACCTCACACCGGGTCTCATACCCGTACCTGGCGTTGAGGAACAGTTCGACGGTCACCAGCACATCCGACGCTGTGCGCATCAGATAGAACTGGGGATCCTGACGGGTACCGGACTGAGACGATGACCTGCCGTTCTGGTAGCTGACCTCCACGATCGGCGAATCCAGCAGCCACGGCATGATGTCGAGTTCGTGGATGGCCGAATTCGTGATCGACGAAGCCGAATCCCCACCGGGATAGCTGTACACGTTGCGGCTCACCCCGTGCACCACCAGTGGGGTGCCGAGATCGCCCGCGCGCACCCGATCGCGCAACGCCACATACGGCGGGTCGAAGCGTCGCATGAATCCGACGGTCAGCAGGTCGATCTCACTCTGCAACGCCTGCTGCGCGGCAATCAGCTCACGACACTCCGCAGCCGTTGGCGCCAAGGGCTTTTCACACATGACCGGCTTACCGGCCTGCAACGCGGTATGCACCAGGTCGGCGTGGGTGTCATCACGGGTGGCGATCACGACGGCGTCGACACCCTCGTCCTGGATCAGCGCAGCGCCGTCGGCGTATACGCGAGCACCGAGTTCGGCGGCCACCTCGTCGGCCACCGCGGCGTTGAAATCGGTGACGGCGACAAGGTCGGCGCCAGATACGACCCGGGCCAGCTTGCGGGCATGGTCGGCCCCCATCACGCCGACCCCGATGACACCTACGCGAACGCTCATGAGCCGAGTATTACATCTTAATGTCTTAACAAAAAGCCTTTTGCCGGTTTACGCTGAGCCCATGACCGACCGGGCCCTCGACGCGCTGCCACTTCCCCGCACCCCTGACCCGCGGGATGCGCCGAGCCTGCGTTGGGGCATCCTCGGACCCGGCTGGATCGCCCACCGGTTCGTCGAGAACCTGCAAACACACACAACCCAGCGGGTCATGGCGGTCGGCTCCCGCGGCCTGCAGCGGGCCGAAACCTTTGCCGCGCAATGGTCGATCCCGAACGCCCACGGCAGCTACGCAGCCCTGCTGGCTGATCAGGACGTCGACATCGTCTATATCGCAACCCCACACCCCAGCCACCGCGACAACGCCATCGCGGCACTGGAGGCCGGCAAGCACGTGCTCGTCGAGAAGCCGCTCGCGGTGGACGCCGCCGGAGCCCGCGAGATCGCTGCCGCCGCCGCGCGAGCCGATCGCTTTGTCGGCGAAGCCATGTGGACCAAGTTCCTGCCGAAGTTCGATGTGATCCGCCAACTTCTCGACGACGGTGCACTCGGCGGGATCCGCACGGTGCTGGCCGACCACGGTGAGTTCTTCACGCCGGATCACCGAATCCACGACGCCGATCTGGCCGGCGGCCCGCTGCTGGACCTCGGCACCTATACGATCGCCATCGCGCAGTTCGCATCCGAGTCGTTCACCTCGGTCGTCGCGCGGGGCCAGGACGCAGCAACCGGCGTGAACGGCCAGATCTCCGCGATCCTGTCCGACGCCGCCGGCAACCAGGCCGTGCTGCACACCACCATCCTGTCCGATACCCCGACCACGGTCTCCATCGTGGGCCGGGACGCCACCCTGCACATCGACGGTCCGTTCTTCACGCCCGGCCCGTTCACGCTGACCCGGCACCGTGGTCTGCCGAGCGACCCTGGTCAGGTACTGCGCTACGACGAGAAGCCCACCGGGCACAGCCACGGCCTGCACTACGCCGCAGTCGAGGCGGCCCGGCTGATCACGCAGGGCCGCAACGAATCCGAGATCCACCCGCTGCGACAGGTGATCGCCGTTCTGGAGGTCGCCGACGAGATCCGCAGGCAGCTCAAGCGGTGACGGTTGCGGGCTTCACCCAGGCCCCGGTGCGCACCGACTCGGTGATCGCCTCGACGACCTGAGCGGCCGCCACCGCGTCCCAGATGGTGGCGCCGACGGGCTTACCCGTCGCGATGGACTCCAGAAAGCGTTGCGCCTCGATGACCTTGAGCTCGTCATAGCCCATCGCCATCGCGGAGCCAGGCTGGAATGCGGCGTATTCACCGTCGCCCGGGCCGACATGGCGGGTTGTCACCGGCTGGTCCTGGAACACCGAACCCACGCCCACCCGCAGCTCACCGAGGCGCCGGAAGTACCAGCCGACCACGCCGGCAGTGCCGTGGATCTCGAAGCCGTAGGCGTTCTGCTCACCGACCGACACCCGACTGGCCTCCACCGAACACCGTGCGCCGGAGCTCAACCGCAGCTGTGCGAACACATAGTCCTCGTTTTCCACC
>JAHFVC010000417.1 GCA_023264765.1 Mycobacterium sp.
TGGATGAAGCAGTCGGGCAACTACCGTGCGGCGGCGCGCGGGTTCGCATCGGGTACGCCCAACGGTCTGGGCGCGTGGTTGGTGCTCAGCAGCCAGGCGTTGCATGCCGGTGCGCGAGAGGCACTTTCGATCGCCGAGGCGGCGAGGGACCAAAAGGCATGAGCGCACACATGAAGCGGGCGGCGCTCCGGTATCAGACCTGCATCTGATTCGGCTCGCCGCCCGCTAGCACGGACTCCGGTTACCAAGCGTGCTCAAGTGGGTTGCGTGGGTGGCCTCGGCGTTCTTCCGTTGCGCTGTGACTGCAGCTCCACCCAAGGAGCCGTCGACGTCATCCGCTTTCGCAATTCCGCAGGCCCGCAACACTTTTACCTCTATCGCGGTATGTGCTCCGCGTGGGTGCCGGGGATCCGTGCTGGGTAGCTCGGTTCGGGAGATCACGCCTTCTCTTCCGGCGTGAACTTGGCCTTACCGCGCTTCCGTGTCTCCTTTGTACTCCGTGACCGCGGTCACATCAAGGGCCTATTGATGCCGATTCCGGATCGTTACAGGCAACGGCCGACTACGACCGGGCGTCGTACTAGCGGCTCTGAAAGATGAACCGGCGCAACAACGAATAGGTCAGCGCTCCGCCGGCCAGCGCGCTGAGGCCGACGGCGAACGTCGTGGCGACGGCCGCGCCGGACGGTGCGGGGAGCCGATCCCGCAGCGACACCGGCCGGGTGAAGGTCAGGACCGGCCAGTCGCGCGACGTCGCTTCCTTGCGCAGTGCGCGGTCGGGATTGACCACCGACGGGTGACCCACCGCTTGCAGCATCGGCAGGTCGGTGACCGAATCGGAGTACGCGTAGCAGTGCTCGAGTGCGTATCCCTCGGTGGCGGCGAGCTCGCGGATCGCGTCGACCTTGCCTTCGCCGAAACAGTAGAACGCGACCTCGCCGGTGTACTTGCCGTCCTCGACGACCATCCGGGTGGCCATCGCGTGCGTCGCGCCCAGTGCCCGGGCGATCGGAGCGACGATCTCTTCGCCCGAGGCCGAGACCACGACGACGTCGCGCCCGCACAGTTTGTGGTCGGCGATGAGGTTGGCGGCTTCGGCGAAGACGAGCGGATCGACGATTTCGTGCAGGGTCTCGCCCACCACCGACCGCACCTGCTCGACATCCCAACCGGTGCACATGTCGGTCAAGTAAGTCCGCATTCGGTCCATCTGTTCGTGGTCCGCGCCGGACATGAGGAACAGGAATTGGGCATATGTCGATTTGAGGACCGCGCGGCGGTTCAGGAGTCCTTGATCGAAGAAGGGTTTGCTGAACGCCAGTGTGCTGGACTTCGCGATCACGGTCTTGTCGAGGTCGAAGAATGCCGCCGTGCGGACAGGTTGCCCAGATTCGGCGCGGCCATCAGCGGCGGCGGACGCTTCAGGGGCCCCGTCGGATACCGTCACGGTGCCCAGCATATGCCCGCGGCGGGGGAAGCTTCTCCCATAGCTGGGAAAGTGGCAGCTCACGTTATGTGTCGCCAACCGCTGCTTTTTCCGTTCAGAAGCGCATTCTCAGGCAAGTGCAACTTGCGCTACAGGACAACCTCGTGTGTATAGTGAGCATTACCCGGCTTATGTCGGGTGTGGATCAGCCCGACCCCCCGGGGCTGATACACGACGACCTCCGCCTCCTCCCCCCCTGGCGGGGGTCGTCCCTTTTCTGGGGGTTTTTCTCTCGGCCGCTCCAGGCCACCCCACCTTGCCGGCGTTGCGGAACGTCATTCTCACCGCCGCGCCCGGCCGGGATTCATCCACAGTTGCCGATTCATCCACAGATGTTCGACTGCCCTCTGGCGCACGTTCGCCGCCCGTTCGCACAGTGGTCGGGTGACCATTTCTGCTCCGGTGTCGGTGCTGGCGATCCTCGCCGACGGCGCATTACGCGACGACGTCGACCGGGTGGCCGCCGCGGCCGGGGTGCGGGTGGTGCACGTCGGTGAACCGTCCAGCGGAGCCGTCTGGTCGAACGCTCCGATGGTGCTCCTGGACAGCGGCGCCGCAGGCCGGTGCGTGGCGTGTGGGCTGCCGCGCCGGGACGGGGTGCTGTTGTTGTCGTCCGCGCTCACCGGAGTGGACTGGGAGTCGGCGGTGGCCGTCGGCGCCGAGCGGGTGCTGCAACTGCCCCGGCAGGACGGCGAGCTGGTCGCCGAACTGTCCGCCGCACCGGACCGCCCCGGAGTGGGTGCGCGGCGTGGTCCGGCGGTCGCCGTTCTGGGCGGTACCGGCGGCGCGGGCGCCTCCCTGCTCGCGGTGGCGATCGCACAGGCTGCCGCCCCAGCGCTGCTCGTCGACGCCGATCCCTGGAGCGGTGGCCTGGACCTGGCGTTGGGCAGTGAGGACGAACCGGGCCTGCGCTGGCCCGATCTGTCCCTGAGCGACGGCAGGCTCGGGTTCGACGCTCTGCGCGACGTGTTGCCGGCTCGCCGTGGGGTCAGCGTGCTGTCCGGCGGTCGTACGGGCGCCGCCATCGCGTCCGGCCCACTCGCGGCTGTCATCGATGCGGGTCGACGGGCCGGGGTGACGGTGGTGTGCGATGTGCCGCGTCACCCCGGTCCGGCGTCCGAGACGGCGCTACGGGCCGCGGACCTTGTCGTCTTGATCACGCCCGCCGATGTGCGGTCGACCGCGGCGGCCGGGGTGACGGCCGGCTGGGTCGGCAGCATCAACCCCAATGTCGGACTGGTCGTGCGGGGCCCGTCCCCGGGTGGGCTGCGCGCCGAGGACGTCGCGCGCACCGTGGACCTGCCCCTGCTGGTCGCCATGCGGCCGCAACCCGGTCTGGACGGCGCGATGGAACGTGGCGGCCTGCGGGTCCGCGCCAGATCGCCGTTGGCGGCAGCGGCGAGCCGGGTGCTCGGGCTACTGACACAGCAGCCGGTGAGGGTGCCGGGATGACGGCCTCGTTGATCGAGCGGGTCCGCGAACGGCTGGCCGTCGAGGACGTTCCGTTGCGCCCGGCCGTTGTCGCCGCCGCCATCCGGGCGGAGTCGGGAGGTGTTCTCGGCGACACCGACGTGCTGGCCACCATGCGGGTGTTGCAGACCGAGCTGACGGGAGCGGGTCTGCTCGACCCGCTGCTGCGCCTGCCCGGCACCACCGATGTCCTTGTCACCGCGCCGGATGCTGTCTGGGTTGACGGTGGAAACGGATTGTCCCGCAGCGAGATCCGCTTCACCGATGAGGGCGCGGTGCGACGGCTCGCCCAACGTCTCGCGCTCGCGGCAGGCCGCAGGCTCGATGAGAACCAGCCCTGGGTGGATGGCCAGCTCACCTGCCTGGGTGCGGACCCGGTACGGCTGCACGCGGTGTTGCCGCCGATCGCGGTCGGTGGAACATGTCTGTCGCTGCGGGTTCTGCGCCCGGCCGACCAGGACCTCGCCGCATTGATCGCCGCCGGGGCGATCGCGGAGCCCGCGGCCCGCCTGCTCCGCCAGATCCTGTGCGCCCGAATGGCATTCCTCATCTCCGGTGGCACGGGAGCGGGAAAGACGACGCTCCTGGCTGCCATGCTGGGTGCCGTCGAGCCGGTTGAGCGGATCGTGTGCGTCGAGGACGCCGCCGAACTCGCGCCCCGGCACCCGCATCTGGTCAAGCTGGTGGCCCGGGGAGCCAACGTCGAAGGTGTGGGCGTGGTGACGGTGCGCGACCTGGTCCGCCAGGCCTTGCGGATGCGGCCCGACCGGATCGTGGTCGGTGAGGTGCGCGGGGCCGAGGTGGTCGATCTGCTCGCCGCGCTCAACACCGGGCATGACGGGGGCGCGGGTACGGTGCACGCCAACAGTCCCGTCGAGGTGCCGGCTCGGCTGGAGGCGCTCGCCGGGGCCGGCGGTCTGAGTCCCGCGGCACTGCACAGTCAGCTCGCCGCAGCCGTGCACGTCGTGCTGCACGTGCGCCGGGACGCGTCGGCGGGTCGCCGGCTCGTCGAGATCGCTGTCCTGGTCCGGGGTGCCGACGGTGGTGTGCGGGCCGAGACGGTGTGGCACGTCGAGCACGGGTTCGGTTCTGGTGCTTCGCTGTTCACCCGCCTGGTCGAGGAGAGGTGCCGCAGGTGATCTGTGCCGCGCTGTTGCTCGCCATCGCCCTGCTCATCGCGCCGTCGGCGGCGAGGGGGCGACTGGGGCTGCCTTGGCGGCCGGTCGGGGGCCGTGCTCTGCGCCGGCCCTGCCTGGTGATGGTGGTCGGCACCGCGGTGATCCTGCTGCCCGTGGCGACCGTCGTGGCGGCCGCGCTGGTGACCGGCGCCGTGGTCGCGCGCCGCAGGCAGGCAGGTCGCCAGATTCGCCGACGGTCCGAAGCCGCGGCCCTGCGCGACGCGCTCGATGTCCTGGTAGGGGAGTTGCGGGTGGGCGCCCATCCGGTGACGGCCTTCGGTGTGGCAGCCGGGGAAGTCGACGGACCGGTCGCGGCGGCCCTGCGGGCAGTGGCGTCGCGCGGGCAGCTCGGCGCCGACGTGGTCGCCGGGCTCCGGGCGGCCGCCGGGGCCTCGGAGCTGCCCGGGCACTGGGAGCGGCTGGCGGTGTGCTGGCACCTCGCGCAGACCCATGGCCTTGCCATCGCGACGCTCATGCTGGCCGCACAGCGTGATATCGCTGAGCGCGAACGGTTTTCGGCGAAGTTTGACGCGGGCCTGGCCGGTGCCCGTGCCACTGCAGCGATTCTTGCGGCGCTTCCGTTGTTCGGTATCGCGCTCGGCGAACTCATCGGTGCCGACTCGGTCGGGTTTCTCCTGTCGGGCGGCGTAGGCGGTTGGCTGCTGGTCACCGGGGTGGCGCTGTGCTGCATGGGGTTGTGGTGGTCGGACCGGATCGCATCGGGAGCCCTGAGATGACCTGGCCTGCCCTACTTCTGGCCGCCGCCCTGCTGATCGGGACGGGACCGGGGCGGATCGGAGTCCGACCAGCCGACCCGGTGCCGCGGCGGGTGGCGTCGGATCCGCTTGCCGCGGCTTCCTGTTTCGACGTCCTGGCGGCGTGTCTGTGCGCAGGCATGTCCATCCCGGCCGCGGCTGCGGCGGCGGCCGACCTCGCACCCGCGGAACTGGCCGAACGGCTCACCCGCGCCGCGCAACTGCTCGCGCTGGGCGCCGACCCGGGCAAGGCCTGGGGGCAGGCCGAATCGGCCTCCGACCCGCACGCCGGCACGCTGGCGCGCATGGCCAGGCGTTCCGCCGAATCCGGCGCGGCACTGGCGCAAGGTGCGGCCGAACTCGCCGAGCTGGCGCGCAACGCCGCCGCCGCCGCGGAGGCCGCCGCCGGGCGCGCGGCCGTGCTCATCGCCGGACCGCTCGGCCTGTGCTTCCTCCCCGCGTTCGTCTGTCTGGGCGTGGTGCCGGTGGTGGCGGGGC
>JAHFVC010000418.1 GCA_023264765.1 Mycobacterium sp.
CGACGGGCTGCTGGCCGCCATCCGCGACGTCGTCGGCAGCGACCCGGTTCTGATCCACGTCTACCGGCCCGACGTGGTCTCCCAAGCCGTGTCGTTCTGGCGCGCCGTGCAGACCCGCGTGTGGCGCGGCCGCCCCGACCCGGTGCGCGACGCCCGCGCCGAATACCACGCCGGCGGCATCGCGCACGTCGTGAAGTTGTTGCGCGAGCAGGAAGAAGGTTGGCGCAACTGGTTCGCCGAGGAGAATGTCGAGCCGATCGACGTCTCCTATCCATATCTGTGGCGCAACCTCACCACGGTGGTCGCCACGGTGCTGGAGCGCCTGGGCCTGGATCCCGGACTGGCACCCCAGCCGGTGCTGGAACGCCAGGCCGACCAACGATCCGACGAATGGGTTGACCGCTACCGCGCGGACGCGCACCGGGAGGGACTTCCGACATGACGAGCACAACCGACACGATCCAGGTCGACGAACTGCGGCTACTGGAAGCCGAGGCCGTGCACATCATCCGCGAGGTGGTCGCCGAGCTGCAGCGCCCGGTGCTGCTCTTCTCCGCGGGCAAGGACTCGATCGTGCTACTCCGTCTGGCGGAGAAGGCTTTCCGGCCCGGCCCGCTGCCCTTCCCGGTACTGCACGTCGACACCGGCCACAATTTCGACGAGGTCATCGAGTTCCGTGACCGCCGCACCACCGGCCAGGGGCACAAGCTGCTCGTCGGTTCGGTGCAGGAGACCATCGACAGCGGTCGGGTGGCCGATCCGGGTCCGGGCGCCTCGCGGAACCGGCAGCAGACCCGCACCCTGCTCGATGCACTCGAGGCCGGCGGGTTCGACGCCGCGTTCGGCGGCGCCCGGCGCGACGAGGAACGTGCCCGCGCCAAGGAACGCATCCTGAGCTTCCGCGACGAGTTCGGCCAGTGGGACCCACGGGCCCAACGCCCCGAGCCGTGGACGTTGTACAACGGCCGCATCCGCAAGGGTGAGCAGGTCCGCGTGTTCCCGCTGTCGAACTGGACCGAGATCGACATCTGGCGCTACATCGAGCTGGAAAACCTTGAGCTGCCGTCGATCTACTTCGCCCACGAACGCGAGGTCTTCGAACGCGACGGCATCCTGCTGGCGGTGTCGGAGTACACCCAACCCACCGGCGACGAGAAAGCGGCCGTGGAGTGGGTTCGTTACCGCACCGTCGGCGACCTGACCATCACCGGCGCGGTGCGGTCGCAGGCCACCCGTATCGATCAGGTGATCGCCGAGATCTCCGCGGCCACCGTGTCTGAGCGCGGCGAGACCCGAGCCGATGACCGCACATCTGTGGCCGCCATGGAAGACCGGAAACGTGAGGGGTACTTCTGATGGGGCGAGCGCAGCGCAACGGAGCGACGGGAAAGAGAACATGAGTACGCGCCAGCTTCTTCGCATCACCACCGCAGGCTCGGTCGACGACGGCAAGAGCACGCTCATCGGCCGCCTGCTGCACGACACCGACAGTCTCCCGCTGGATCACCTCGAAGCCGTCACCGACGAGGAGGGGGTGGCCGACCTGGCCGCGCTGTCCGACGGTCTGCGCGCCGAACGTGAACAGGGCATCACCATCGATGTGGCCTACCGGTTCTTCTCCACCGAGAACCGCAGTTACATCCTGGCCGACACCCCGGGCCACGAGCGCTACACCCGCAACATGTTCACCGGCGCCTCCAACGCGCACGTGGCCATCCTGCTGGTGGACGCCCGCGCCGGTGTACTGCGCCAGACCCGCAGGCACGCCCGCATCGCGAAATTACTCGGTATCAAGCATTTCGTGGCCGCGGTCAACAAGATCGACCTCGTCGACTTCGACGAGGGCAGGTTCGACGAGGTGGCGCGGGAGCTCCAGCTGGTCGCCGACCGTCTCGGTGGCGCCGAGTTGTCGGTCATCCCGATCGCTGCCAAGCTCGGCGACAATGTCGTGCACCGGTCGGCGAACACCCCGTGGTATCAGGGCCCGACCCTGCTGGAATACCTTGAGAACATTGAACTTTCGGCTCCGCAGCCAGATCCGGCCAACCTGCGGTTACCCGTGCAATGGGTGTCGCGCCCGACCGCCGAACAGCGCCGCCGCTACACCGGCCGGCTGTCGGCCGGGACCCTGAGCGTCGGCGACACCGTGGTGAGCCTGCCGTCGGGCACCAGATCCACCGTCACGGTGGTCGACACCCTTGACGACGACCGCGCCACCGCGGTGGCGCCGCTGTCGGTGTCGGTCGAATTGGCCGACGACATCGACGTCGGCCGCGGCGACGTGTTCGTCAGCGCGGCCGACAATGCGTCGCTACCGGTGCTGGCCCGCGAGGTCGACGCCACGGTCTGCTGGTTCCTGGACAGCCCACTGCGCGCCGGTGACCGGCTGGCGCTCAAGCAGGGCACCCGCACCGTGCGCGCCACCGTGCAGGACCTGCACACCAAACTCGACCCCGAGACACTCGACGAGGTCGACGGCCCGGTTGAGCTGGCGCTCAACGACATCGGCTCGGTCACGCTGCGCACCAGTTCGATCGTGGTAGCCGATCCGTACGCCGAGAACCGGGACAGCGGCGCGTTCATCCTGATCGACGAGGTCTCCAACGACACCGTCGGCGCCGGGATCATCCTTGAAGCCCGCGAGGTCAAACCGAGCGGGCACAACCGTTCCGACATCAAGTGGCACCCCTCGTCGCTGGACCGTGACTACCGGTGGGGGAAGACCGGTCAGCGGGGCGCCACCATCTGGTTCACCGGCCTGCCCGCGTCGGGCAAGTCGACTCTCGCGGTGGCCGTCGAGCGTGCGCTGGTCGAGGCCGGCCGGGTGGCCTACCTGCTGGACGGGGACAACCTGCGCCACGGGCTGTCCGACGATCTCGGCTTCTCCGCGGGTGACCGGACCGAGAACATCCGGCGCGTAGGGCATCTCACCCGCCTGCTCGCCGACGCCGGGGTCGTCGCGCTGGCCGCACTGGTGTCACCGTTGAAGTCCGACCGCGAGATCGCCCGGTCCCTCAACGACGCCGCCAAACTGCCGTTCATCGAGATCCACGTCGCCACCCCGGTGGAGGAATGCGCGCGCCGCGACCCCAAGGGGCTCTACGCGCGGGCCAAGAGCGGAGAACTCAAGGGGCTCACGGGGATCGATGCACCCTATGAGGCACCCGAAGCCCCGGACCTGGTCGTCGACACCACCGAAGCCGACATCGACCAGCTGGTCAAACAGGTCATCGCACTGCTCGACTCGTGATTTGGGCGACGACGAACAGCCGCCGGAACGGGAAGAACGTGATCCCGTCGGCACGCACCGGGTAGGCCTGCGCCAGCACCGGGATGATGGCCTGCCGGTACTGCTCCCACAGTTCGTCGGACAGCCGCGCTCTCACCTGGGTCAGTGCGGTACCCGTGATCCAGTCCAGTACCGGTGTCGCACCGCGTAATTCGTGGATGTAGGTGGTCTCCCAGGCGTCCACCACGCAGCCGGCGTCGGTCAGCAGGCCCGCGTATTCGACGGGGGTGCCGACCACATCGGCGTCGCGCCACGGCATGTCACGCAAGGCCTCGGCGAACGGTTCCCGCCGGGCCACCTCCCGTACCGCCTCGTGCGACGGGGCATCGAAATTGCCGGGCACCTGGAAGGCGATCCACGATCCCGGTGCCAGTTGACGCGTCCACCGCAGCACGATGTCGCGGTGCTCCGGTACCCACTGCAAGGCCGCATTGGACACCACCACATCGGTGTCGGGTTGGGGGTTCCACTGCTCGATGCCACCGACCTCGGCGTCCAGACCGCGCTCGCGCGCCTTCGCCACCATCTCCGGGGACGAGTCCCAGGCCTCGATCCGGGCGCCGGGCCAGCGCTGCGCCAGCGTCGTGGTCAGGTTGCCGGGCCCGCAGCCCAGATCGACGACCCGGCGCGGACTCTCCGCCGCGACCCGTGACAGCAGATCGAAGAACGGTCGCCCGCGGTGATCGGCGAAGGCCAGGTAGACGTCGGGATTCCACATCTGCCTCATTGTCCTCCTCAAAGCCGTGAGTATGTTCGGTGTCGATGGATGAGCCGACTTCGGTGCGCCAGATCTGGGAGCCTCTCGGGCTGCCCGGCATCTATGACGTACACACCCACTTCATGCC
The DNA here is from genome assembly GCA_023264765.1 of Mycobacterium sp. GTDB lineage: Bacteria > Actinomycetota > Actinomycetes > Mycobacteriales > Mycobacteriaceae > Mycobacterium. The sequence continues at coordinate 4,135 of JAHFVC010000418.1, forward strand.
CAAGAACGTCATGGACAAGGTCTGGCAGTACTTCGATGCCACCGGCCCGCTGGTGGGCCGGCCGTGGCCCATCACGTACCGCACCGATGAGCAGGCCCGCCTGCAGACACTGCGCTCGTTCGGGGTGCTGGCCTTCACGTCACTGGTGTACCCGCACAAGCCGGACATGGCGGCATGGCTGAACCAGTGGGCGGCGCAGTTCGCGGCCGGTACCCCCGGCTGCCTGTCCACGGCCACGTTCTTCCCGGAACCGGGCGCGGCCGACTACGTCGGTGCGGCCATCGCCGGCGGGGCCCAGGTGTTCAAGGCCCACGTGCAGGTCGGCGGCTACGACCCCACCGACCCACTGCTCGACGAGGTGTGGGGGGTGCTCGCCGACGCCGGCACCCCGATCGTCATCCATTGCGGTTCCGGACCGCAGCCCGGCAACCACACCGGTCCCGGACCGGTGCGTGCCGTCCTGGAGCGTCACCCGGGGCTGCGCCTCGTCGTCGCGCACATGGGGATGCCCGAGTACGCCGAATTCCTGGACCTGGCGCAACGTTTCGAGGTGTACCTGGACACCACCATGGCCTTCACCGGCTTCGTCGAGGAGACCATGCCGTTCCCCGCCGCGGAGTACCCGCGATTACGCGACCTCGGCGACCGCATCCTGTGGGGCAGCGATTTCCCGAACATCCCCTACGGCTACACCGAGGCGATGACGGCGGTGACCCGGTTGCCCGGCGTCGACGACGACTGGCTGCGCGCCGTCTTCCACGGCAATGCCGCGCGCATCTTCGGCCTGAGCTGACGGGTTCGGCGTTAGCATCGGCCTGTGACCGAACCAGCGCAGGTTCCAGGGGCGCCATCCGTACCGCCCATCCCGGTGCCCGACGTCTCCGGCGCCGACGCCACCGCCCGCGGCCTGCCCCGCCGCGTCGACCTGACCTGGCGGCAGAGACTGGTGGTCGACGTCTCGGCCATCGCCGATCTGGGCCTGCGCACCACCGTCGCCTCTGTGATCGGCGCGGCGATGCTGCCCCGGCTCGCGGCGGCTGCGCTGCACCCTTCGCGCGTCACCGCCGAGGAGCGCACCCTCGACTTCTATATCGACCTCGCGTCCCGGCGCGACGCCCAATTGTCATTCCCGGCACCGACCACGCCGCCTCGGGTGTCCACGCGTCAGGCCAACCCGGTTGCCACCTGGATGGCGCACGGCGAGGTGCGCAACATCCGGTTCCAGAGCAGCTTCGAG
>JAHFVC010000419.1 GCA_023264765.1 Mycobacterium sp.
GTCATGGGCGCGTACACGACCTACAAATCGGTGGCGCCGAACGCCGCGTCCACCTACGAACTGCTCGACACCCGCCCGTCGGTGGTCGAGATCCCCGGCGCCGTCGAACTCGGCGAGGTATCGGGAAACCTGGTGTTCGACGACGTCACCTTCGGCTACACGCCCGATCATGCGGTGCTGGACGGCCTCTCGTTCACCGTCAACGACGGGGAGACCGTCGCACTGGTCGGTGGTATCGGCTCGGGAAAGTCGACGGTGTTCAATCTGCTGCTGCGCTTCCTGGACCCGCAGCGGGGACGAATCCTGCTAGACGGCCACGACATCACCGCGGTGACGATGTCCAAGCTGCGCGAGCAGGTGTCCAAACTCGCTCAGTTCCCGTTCTTCACCAAGGACACCATCCGGGCGAATCTCCGACTTGCTCGCCCGGACGCCACCGACGCCGAGATCGAGGCGGCCTGCACCCAGGCGCACGTCCACTCCGTCATCACGGACCCGATGAAGATGGCCGACGGCTACGACACGGTGATCGACGTCCAGGTGCCCTCCGGCGGCCAGAAGCGGCTGATCGCGCTGGCCCGGTGCCTGCTGCGCAGGCCCGAGGTGCTGCTGCTGGACGAGCCTACCGAGAATCTCGACGCCGATCAGCGGGCCAGGTTGACGGGCGTGATCCGTGGTTACGCCGAGGACCGCACGTGCCTGGTGATCAGCCACGACATGGATTTCATCGCCGCCGTCGCCGATCGCATCCTGGTGCTGGAGGGGGGCCGGATCGCCAAGTCCGGTGACCACCGCTCGTTGATCGCGCAAGGCGGCCTGTACAAACGGCTCTACGAGGCGCAGAACGCCCAGGCAGGCTGACTTTCGGCTGTCAGTTAACGGAGCGCGAACGTACGTTGAACGCCCGCGGTCACCTCCATCGTCTAAGGTTCTGCTGTGCCCGAGATGGACCGCCGCAAGGTGATGATGATGATGGGTCTCGGCGCTGCCGCGGCCGCGCTGCCCACCCAGACCGCCCACGCCGAGCCGCTTCCCGGCGATCTGGGACCCGTTCCGGGCCCCGGCCCAGCAGCCCCGGCGGCCCCGGGCGCGCCCGCGCCGGCCGCTGCAGAACCGGTTTTCCTGTTCCGGGATGAGTTCAACGGCCCCGCCGGCTCGCCGCCCGGACCCGACTGGTTCGTCGTGCCTGCGCGCGAGGTCATCCGGAACCCGGTCGAGTGGGACCAGCCCTACAACATGGGCCGCTACGTCACCGACCAGGAGCACGTTTTCCAGGACGGCAAGGGCAACCTGGTCATCCGTGCCACCCGCGGGCCCGGCAACAACATCCAGGAGAAATACGCGGGCGCCAAGATCATCGGCAACTGGCGCGGTGGGATCGGCACCACATGGGAGGCCAGGGTCAAGCTGAACTGCCTGACCGACGGCGCCTGGCCCGCATTCTGGCTGCTGAACGACGACCCGGTGCGCGGCGGAGAGGTCGACCTGGTCGAGTGGTACGGCAACCGGGACTGGCCGTCGGGCACCACCGTGCACGCCCGCCTGGACGGCACATCGTTCGCCACCGACCCGCACCCGATCGACAGCGGCTGGCACACCTGGCGGATGACCTGGCAACCCACGGGCATGTACTTCTGGAAGGACTACGCGCCCGGCATGGAGCCGTACTTCACGGTGCCCGCCAATTCGCTGGACGACTGGCCGTTCAACGACCCCGGCTACACGCTGGCCCCGGTGTTCAACATCGCGGTCGGCGGGTCCGGCGGGCGTGAGCCGGCGAAGGGTAACTACCCGGCCGAGATGCTGATCGACTGGATTCGCGTCTTCTAGTCCACCTGCTGCACATGTACCCGGTCGACGGGGTGCGTCTTGGAGCGGTACAGCGCGGCGTCGGCAGCGCTCACCACCGCCAAGGGATCCACCTCGCGGCTGAATGGAGCCACCCCGACCGACAGTCCGATCTGAGAGACGGGGTCCTCGGGCGCGGCTTCGGCGGCGAGGGCGCGCACACCGTCGACCAGCCGGTGCGCCAACCCGACGATCTCAGTGATTGATCCGCGATCCACGATGATGCCGAATTCGTCTCCGCCCCAACGGCATACGATGTCATCGGGGCCGGCGATCCGGCGCAGCCGGTCGGATACCGCGGCGAGGATCTGGTCGCCCGCAATGTGCCCGCTGGTGTCGTTGACCGATTTGAAGTTGTCCAGATCGCAGTAGGCCAAGGCGGAGACGGCCGAGGCCCCCTGCCGATCGGACGGAGCAGCGGCGCGCCGCTGGAGTTCCCGCAGGCCAACCGCGCGCACCTTGAGCCCGGTCAGCTCGTCGTGCTCGGCCATTCGGCGCATCTCCCGCAGCGCCGTGCGCGCAGCGGTCCGGTCCGACACGATGCAGACGTAGCGGTCCTCGGCCGTCACCGTGTCCACCCGCTGCACCGCGACGTGTACCCATCGGTCCCAGAGGTGACCGCGAGGATGAAGCAGCCGGCATTCCTCGGCGATCACGGCGCTGCGTTGCGCCGACGCCAATTGGGCGGTGTCGTGCTCGATGTCGACGATCTCGGTCAGCAGCCGGCCGACCAACTCACCGTCCAGTGCATCGCTCAGCTCCAGGAAGGCGGAGTTCACCTCGGTGATCCGCAACTCCTTGTCGAGCACGGCCGTCGGGGCGGGTGAGGCGCCGAACGCGGCCCGGTAGAGGGTGGTCGTATCGGTGGCGACATCGAAAGCATGCACGCGTTCGATGGCTGCGCCCGCCTGATTGGCGAACAGTTCGAGCAGCGCACGCTGCTCGGCGTCAGGTGTCATACCCGATCGCGGCAGGTCGACGCTGATCACACCGAGCAGATCCGCAGGTGCCCGCCACATCGGTGCCAACAACGCGAACTGGGGTTGCCACGGTTGGACGCCGGCGTCCGGCGCGATCACAGGCGGCGGCAACCGCTCACTCCATGGATCCAGGTACGGCACCGAGTCGTCGAGCTCCGGTTCCCGCAGGAACCGTAACTCGCCCCATGGGCTACCCGTGCCGAGAAGCCGCAGCCAGCCGTCGTGTGCCAGCGTGCCGCCGCGGAGTTCCTCCATCTCGGGCGGCCCGACGACGGTTCGCACCACGAGTTCGCCGGACCAGGACCGGACGTTCACCGCGACCGCGTCGAAGCCGATGACATCGACGACAGCCCGCGCGATGAGCTCGAGGATGTCGTCGAGATCCTGTCCGGTGCCGAGAGCCTGCACGATTCGCATGACCCGGGCCAATGTCTCCTGGCGAAAGGTCACGGTGTCGGCCACGGCTCAATTGTGCGCCCGGCCGCCCGCGACACGTTTGCTGGGTCGCTGGCGGCAAATGCCCGCGCCTTCCAGCGGTCAGCTCAGTGGTGCATCCGGCGGGCTCCGGCGGCAATCGCGTCGTAGAGGGCCTGCTCGGGTTCGGACAGGGCGCTGCGGCGGGTGACGAGGACGAATTCCAGCTCACCGAGTTGCGGTAGGCCGGGGTCCTCGACGGGGTAAAGGCCTTGTGGCAGCAGGGTTTCCGCGTGCGGGACGATACCGAGACCGGCCAGCACCGCGGCCTGCAGACCCAGTTGGCTGTCACTGACGCACGCGATGCGCCACGTCCGGCCCTCGCGTTCCAGGGCGCGCAAAGCCACATGGCGGGTCAGGCTCGGCGGGGGATAGGTGACGATCGGTACCGGATCGCCGACGTCGGTGGCTCCGGCGCGGCCCGCCCACACCAACCGGTCCTGCCAGAGCAGTTCGCCGTGCTGCTCGCCGGGCAGCCGCTTGGCCACCATCATGTCCAGCTCGCCTGCGGCCATCCGCACCTTGAGGTTTTCGCTGAGCCCGACGACGAGTTCCAGGTCGACGGCCGGGTAGGAGCGCTGGAACTCCACCAGCACATCCGGCAGATCCCTGGTGACCAGGTCGTCGGAGGCTCCGAGCCGGATGAACCCGGTCAGTCGTGACTCGGAGAAGTACCGGTCGGCCTGCGCCTGAGCGTCGAGGATGCTGCGCGCGAAACCGACCATGGCGGCCCCGTCGGCGGTCAGCGCCAGATTGCGGGTGTCCCGGCGGAACAGTTCCCGGCCTACCGCCTGCTCCAGCCGGGCGATGTGCCCACTGACGGTGGACTGGCGCAAGCCGAGCACCCGGCCGGCCGCGGTGAAACCCCCGGCACGCTCGACGGCCAGAAAGGTGCGCAGTTGCTCCGGGTCCAACACATTCATCACGCTACTCGATCAGAGATATCGTCCTCATCGACTTTCGCTATGAGTCGTCGAACTCCTACGGTGGACCGGTGAGACTTCTGGCCAAACTCCGGATCGACGGTTTCCTGCTCGGCCTGTTCGCCGCCATGGCGATCGGGCTGTTGCTGCCCGCAAGTGGGGGAGCCGCCGGCGTACTGGACTGGGCCACCAAGGTCGCCATCGCGGTGCTGTTCCTGCTGTACGGCACCAGGCTGGAGCCGCGCGAAGCGCTACAGGGCCTCCGGCACTGGCGACTGCACACCACGGTGCTGGCGTCGACGTACGTGTTGTTCCCGGTGCTGGGGCTGGCGCTCAAATTGCTGGTGCCCTCGGTGCTGACGAACGACCTGTACACCGGTGTGCTCTACCTGTGCCTGCTGCCGTCCACCGTGCAGTCTTCCATCGCGTTCACCTCGATCGCGCGTGGCAACGTCGCGGCGGCCGTGGTGAGTGCGTCGGCGTCGAACATGCTGGGCATCTTCATGACACCGCTGCTGGTGACCCTGCTGATGCAGACCACCGGGGATGCTACGGTCTCGGCCCGCTCGATCCTGGAGATCGTCGTGCAGCTGCTGTTGCCGTTCATCGCCGGACAACTGTTGCGGCCCAAGTTATATCGGGTGCTCTCACACGCCACGCTGACCAAGGTCGTCGACCGCGGCTCGGTCTACCTGGTGGTCTACGCGGCCTTCAGTGCCGGCATGACCGAGCACATCTGGGCCGGGATGACGGTCACGCACCTGCTGGCCGTGGTCGGGGTGTGCGTGCTGCTGCTGGCCGTGGTGCTGGGCGTGACAACGGGCGTGGCCCGGCTGATGGGATTCAACCGGGCCGATCGCATCGTGGTGATCTTCTGCGGGTCCAAGAAGAGCCTGGCCACCGGGCTGCCGATGGCCACGGTGTTGTTCGCGGGGCACCCGGTGGGTCTGATCGTGTTGCCGCTGATGATCTTTCACCAGATCCAACTCATCACCTGTGCCACGCTGGCGGGCCGGTGGGGCAGGGCATTCGAGAGTGCCGACGAGTCACCGGCTACCGACGGTGTGCGCGTCACGGCTCAGCCGAGCGGCGGCACCGTTCCCCACGAGCCGTAGGGGCCGTTCACTATGCCGGTTTTGGGCTGCG
>JAHFVC010000130.1 GCA_023264765.1 Mycobacterium sp.
CTCGACTGCGTCGCGGCGGAATTCTTCGGAGTAATTTTTCTTTGCCATCGGGTTAGATCTTCTCGCTTTCCCTGGTCTGAGACCAGGATCAAGCGTGTCCAACCCGCGGGGTCAAGGCCCCATCGGCCTTGGCGGCTCACTGACATCGTCCGCTATTGCTGACAATCTCGTCTGCGATTCGATTTAGCTCATCAGCGGTCCTGCGGAGCCGGTCAGCAAGGTCGGTGTTAATCACTTCATCGTCGACAAGCTCCTCATCGACGAGCGACAAGTCGGGCGGCTCGACCTTTACATCGTTGTCTTCGAGGTCTTCTGAGGACAATCGACGTCGCATCGAAGTCATGCGGCGAAGCCGCTTAAGTCGTCGGGTAACTTCGCTTTCCACGGTCAGACTTATTTCGTCTGCGATGGCGAGGAGACCTTCGTTGCTGTGCCCGGCATCTTTCGCCGCGAGCCAGAGAAGCCCTATGACGGTGTCACGCGCCACCTCCGCGAGCTCTATGGCTGTGCGCAGTGGCGCAAGGCTGGCGCCTCCCGCGCCTGGCCCTTCCTGACCGTCGAACAGGCGCAGAAATTTCCACGGGGCATCGTCACCGAGTCGTTCGAGAGCGACGAAAACCGCTGGATACTCATTGAGTAGATCGTCGCCCGAGTAGTAGCGCCGGTGTGCCCAGACTTTCAGTATGAGGTCGACGATTTCTCGGCGCTGGTCGACCGTTATGGCGGACCCGTCTTCCGCTAGCTTCACGAGTTCAACCAGGTGGTGCGCCATCCAACGTCGGACTATGTCATGGTCGTCGAACCGCGCCGCGAGTTGACGACCAAGTTCGAGCGTTGCGCCGGAACTAGTATTCGAGCCACTGCCCGTCCGGACGGATGACATAGACCTTCCCGGACCATTGCAACCATTCGAACTCGTCGTCATCGTCAATCCCTTTCCGCCTGGTTGCAGAATAACCGTGAGATGAAACGCTCCTCTGCCGCCGAAGTCCGACAACTAGCACGAGCGACATACCGAACTCGGAGAGAACGGCTCTGAGACTCTCCCGGTTGATCTGGAGTAGCGCACCGCGGACACCCGAGTCGTTGTCGTAGGCCGCGCGGCGCATGTCGTTCCACAGCGTTCTACGGAACACAGCCACGGTGTCACTCGACCAGGCACGAAAGTCGCGATCTGCAGCGAGACGCAATCTAGCGATAATCTCTTCGCTCGGCGCGGCACCCGGAAAGGGGACCTCTCCCGCCCTTTCGTCATGCTCGTCAATTCCGTAATAATGGGTCGTCGATTCGATCCATGGCTTTAGCGCAAACAGTCCCTCGCCAGACCAGTCAGAACTGTCGCTTTCAGTTGGCAGGCCAGCAGGGTACGGGCCGCCAGGCGACGTCTGAAGCGCGACCAGCAAGGCACGAGCTGTCTCATGTGACACCATCGCGCTCTCGATGGCGACGTCTTCCGACAGCTCACCATGACGAGCCTCGCTATCAGCCCAAACTGATATCCATTCTTGGTCAAACCCAGCCGCCTCGGCAAAATCACGGCCGGTGATACTCCACGGCCAGTTTGATTGCGCTTCGACGGAGGCGAGTGCGAGATCTCGCGCCGGAACAGGAGGATGATCTCTGCAGTCTGCGAGCCACCTTCCGTCGCGCCGCTTCGGCAAGAACCGCGCCAACCATTCGCTGTAAGAATCGCGTTGCGAATCTGGGTCCTTATAGGCCAGTTCGGTCGTCGCCAATTCCGCTGCAACAGTTAATAAGCCGTGGATCGCGAGGTAAAATCTGTGGTTTTCCTGGACAGGCCAGGACCCGCGATCCGGATGCGTGCCGCCTTCTCTGTATACGTTCGCATGAAGGCGGGGATCAACTCCAGCGTGGAACAGATCATAGCCATCAAACCCCCTTACACACTGAGAAACTTTGCGCTCAACATCATCGTCGGTGCCGCCAAATGTCTCCGCAACATCACTGCACCAATAACTTCCGAAGTCGTAGAAGAAGTGGTCAACACCATCTTGGTCGTCATCCCCGACGACAGCTAGCGGATTCGGTCGTGTTCGACGCTCGGTGTAGCCGAGCTCGATACAGTCTGGACCGAGTCGCCTCTTGAGTATCGTGTCAGTGATTTCGCCAGGGGCAATCACTCCCCGGAATGCCAGCTCGTTGAGCGATCGTTGGGCGAGCACCTGATTCACCGCATGAGGCGGCCCCTGCACAACCGACACAAGGAAAGGCGCAAACCTCGCGAGGATACCGGCATTGAGCTCTTGCGATGCCCGGGATAGAGCCAGGAGAAGCCACATACGCGCGTGGAGCGAATAGAACGGAAGACGCGAGTCCAAAAAGGGTGCGCTTGAACAGGATTGGTCGGCGTAACGAAGCAACGCTTCGAGTTCGTCCTCGCAGCCGAGACGTACGAGAAGCAGCACAGCGTGAGCGGCGCGCCAGCGCACTGCGATTGACATATCACCTAGGGCTGACCAGATGAGCCCCGAAACACTAGCGGCGACATCAACGGGGGCGACTGGCAGCGACTCATACGGTCCGTCTGCCGAGGTTTCGCTCGGGGCTAGATCCTCGAATAAGCGTGAAAGCGAATCGAACACCTTGCCGGCCGAGGACGGCTCCAGCGTAGACGCAAGGCGCCCGGCGACTTGAAAGTAGTCCGCGTACTTCAGCTGATATGCGCTGCTACCGAGTTCGTGAAATGCCAGCGCAAGTAACGATGGCGCTGAGAGTCCAGTCGCCGAGGCAATGGACGCCAAGTCGTCGTGCTCGTCGTATATCCAAGTGCAGATCTGTGATGCGAACCGAGTGGCGAAGGTTGTGCCCAATCGATCTAGCGCCCTCTGCAGACCTGGGGTCGACGGAAGAGACGAAGCAGCCTGCGCCAGCTCAACGAAGTCGGTGCTTCTGGGGGCGCTGGCACAGCCGAAGGCGTCAAGCACGTCGGGTCTCCGAGTTGGGTGCTTGCCGAGAGCAAACTCAGCCAGGCTGGACCGCTCCGACCACCGAACCGTCTGCAGCGCGTCGTTCCATGCCGCCTCAGTGGTGAAGTCTGCGGTGGCAAATCGTACGGTCATGTCGACAGGCTGGTCCTCCTCTGAGCGAAGGTAGGACGAAGATCCGCTATACGAAGTGTCGGGCCGTTCGCTGGGCGCCCGCTCATAGCGGGTGAAGTCTCGAACCACAGCTGTAGCGGTTGCCGCTAACTCGCCAGTGAGACCCTCGACCGCCTTCCGCCAACCACATCGAGGGCCGAACGCGAGCAACGCGAGATACGAAATATGTTCATTGTCAACGGATTTAACTGCGGGAGTAATCATAGACTCGAACTCGAGCACTCGCCGATCACGGCAGCGCGAAGCGGCGGCAAGATACGTGGGCTCATGCATGCGGCGAAGGCGATCCGCCACGCCCGCTGTGTCGGCATCCCCCACAACACGGTCAAGCTCCTCGGCAATCTGGAATAGGCGGTATGCGCGAGGGCCTTCGATATCTGGGGAAAGAGCGTTAGCGGTGTGAAGTAGAGACATCCATCGCGGGTGAAGGTCATCGCCGACCTGCTGCGCTTCGGCGACCGCGATCTCGAAGATCGTGCGCGCTTCGGTTTCGTTCACTGCGTAGAGAGTTCGTGCCAATTCAATCAATGCATCGACACGGGTTTCCGAGTCCGATCGGTCCGTTTGCATAACCTCCACACCGCGGGCGACCACTTGAAGTCCAAATTCTTGGAGATGCGGCGACCGAGACGCGATGCGGGCGACGGCCAGGCGCGACCGGGCAATTCGAGCATCGGCTCGCTCATGCCAGTTGGTAAAAAGCGTTCGAAGCTCTTCGGAATCAACGATAGTCAAAACCCGCGTGGCTATCTCCGCGATTCCGTTGATGAATACGAAGGGTGTGTTGTGGTCGCCGACCGGTCTCAGCTCTTCGATCAGAAGCTTAAACTTCTCATGTACTGCCTCGCAGGCACCTTCCAAGATCGCCGCAAGCCAGCATTCAGCCCAAGGCAATAGCCGTAGGATGTTGGCTTCGAACTCCCGACGGTGTCGGTCCTGTGAGTGCTGTTTGCTCATCTCCTCGAGTAACTTTTGGCTTGTGACATCCTCTTTTGTGAGGATTCGGCCGTTGAGGCGAGCGCGGAGTGCATACGCCAGCAACGAGCTAGTCGGCGTATACGAACCAATCGAACCCGCCCAATCCGGCAGATGGGCGGGCAAGTGGATGTCGAGAATCCGAAGAGCCTCGTCTGCAGTGAGACGTTCAAACTTCAACCCGTAGGCCAGAATCCAAATGACCCCGCGGATATCGTTCTGGTTGTGACTGGTAAGAGGGTCCAACTGCCTGTACGGCTTTCGCCGCGCTCGAAGCCCTTTCACGAGTGAGTCTACGACCAGCTCGTTGGGCGCGATGTTGTAGTCGTAGAGGGTCTCGGATGCCGCTGCCTGGACAGCTCGGTTTTTACGGGTCGTTACGAGATCCGAAATGTCCGCGTAGCGGCCTGCATCCGCTAGGCGCATGCACATTCGGCCCGAGACTCTACGGACAAAATCCTTTCGCCGCCAAAGAGATAAATACCGGATGCCGCCCTTCGCCCCGTCGATGTTCGTGGCCGCAAGAGCAAGATCTGCCACCTCCGCAAAGCCAATGTTGCTGGACAGGTGGCGACCATTCTCCTCGTCGGGAAGCCTGACTATGGAGACGAAATTGTTGTGCGCGGCACGAAGTCTGCTTCGCGCCATGTCCTGGCACTCATCGATCGCGGAAAGGAGCGAAGCCTCGACATGAAGGTTTGAACCGGGCCAGTCAGTCCCTAGCTCACGGCCAGAGCAGAGGTTGTCTACGGTGCCGGCATCCAGGAAATGCGCTGTCAGGTCAGTGTTTTCCCGAAACATCTTCATCTTTCGAGAATGTCCGGATGACATGTCGCCTGCTGCTACAGCTAGTAGTGCAGCGTCCTCGTTGCGATTGGCCCTGAGCGTGGCGCTCAACGCAAAGCGCGCACGGGACCGCGCAATTTCTTGTGCTTGTAGCTCATCGACCTCACCCGGCAAGGCTGTGTCCGAGAGTGCCAGTTCGACAAGGTCGTCGAGCATCGCGGCTTCGAAAAGAAGCTGCGGAAGCGCGTTCGCAACATATGGTGACGTTTCGGCGAGAGGCTTGACAGCGTCGGCGAATTTCTTCCTTCCGGAAAGGTCAAGGCCATGGTTGTTCCGAAACCATGTTTCAGTGGGTTCATCCCTGAACTGAAGTACGCCAGCCGCGGCGTATAGCCCTCGCCCAAGCGCCACCGCGAAGCCCCGTATCGCATTGGCGTCGACGCCGCTGATTTCAGCCAAGTCATCCAATGGGATTGGGGGATGCAGTGTTGCCAGCGCTTCGCACAGTCGCGAGAGTTCACCCGATGACAGGTGCCCCGAATCGGCTACGTCGGCTATCTGCTTAGCAAGTAGGCTATCTAAGACCTCTCCAGGCTTCGTTCTTGCAATCTCCAGCGCCTCAAGGACGTCGGCGACATCTCCAGCGTTCTCCATTGCCATCGCTTGGACTCGGGGGTTGCCATCGCTGAGTACTTGGAGCTCAGCGGCCTGTGCCGCGCTGGCGTTGGGAAATCTTGTCCGCAAATGCTCGAGGGATTCGCTTTTCTCAAATCCCGAGAGCGCCATCTCCGCTACGTCGCCGCTTGGCGCGTTCAACAGCGCCTTTCGCTCTGGCCGGCAGAGTTCAACAAGACGGGCGTTTGGCGGCCAGTCCTCTCGAAGGAGGTCAGTGACGAAGGTCCGACTCTGAAACTCCTCAGCAGCCATTGCAGCGTTGTCAGCCGCGTCAATCACGATCGCGAGAACTGCGTCTGGACGCTGCTCGGCGAGCTCGCTTGCCGCTCGGTGGATCCGTCTCATGAATACCCGTGTGTAGGCGGAGTCACTCGCGTCCGTGGGTATGAGGGGAGCGCACAGTCCTTGTGCTGCAAGTTCGTTGGAGATTTGGGTGAGAGCGACCCGATGCTGGTGTCGCTGGGCTGTAACCTTCCGATAGTCACCCCCGGCGAAACAGTCATAGACGATTGTCGTCGATCCCTCGGGAAGGTGTTGTCCGAGCGTGGATGCCAATATGGATTTGCCGATGCCGCCGACTGCCGTAATCAACAGCTTGTTGTGTTCACCGTCTCGGAGTTGCGCAAGTACATCGTCCAGCGCGCGTGTTCGCAAGGTGTGCGTAAGCACTTCAATAGCGTTCGGAGCTGGCAGTAGCTCGTATTTCGTGCTGCGCAGCGCAAGGAGAATGTCGGATTCGCTGAGAGCCTGAGAGTCAGCTAGCGAGGTGGCGCAACGTTGAACCGCATCGGTCAGCATCACCATCTCAGTGCCGGTACCTCCACCCGGCAAGTATTGTTGCAGGTCGGCTCGAAGAATCTGTTCAAGGTCTTTGAGGCCCGGGCCGCCTTCGTTAATCTCGAGCCGCCGACAAAAGTCGGCCTCGTGCTCGCTCTCACCTTCGAAGCCCATGTATTTTCGCAAAAGTTTGATCTCAGCTGCGTGTGTGAAATCCACCGCGCCTGAAGCGAGCTCGCGCAGTGAGGTCCGAACTTCAGGCGTTAGGGATCGATTCGCGACAAAGAGAAACTCCAGTTTCGCCTCGCGACCTTCGTCACGTTCAGCGCGGTAGATTTTCGCGAACTTCTCCAGTGTGTTCCTAAGTTCAGACGCAACGATTGCCTTATGCGTGCGTACAGTCGAATGCTTGAGCTGCGCGAAACGAAATAGCCTGCAGGTGGCAGCGTTCTGCCCGCCGTAGTACTCAGCGACATCGATCACTTCTTCGCCCGGCACGACGTCGCCCTCAGGCAGACCTTCGACGGCGACCACCTCAAGGTCGGTATTCGGGTCCAGGAGACGAAGCGTGCGCCGAGCTGCCCAGTAGTAATGGAATCTGTCGCCGTCTCGACTGGCGCGAACATCGGCAGACGTAGCCACGACGCCAATCTACGGCGGCCGGCCGACGTGGCGCCGGTGCGAAACGCGGAACCAAGTGGTCGGTGCCGCGTTGAGAATTACTTAGCTACGCTAATGTTCACATAAGTCATCCCAAATGCTATGAACATAGCGCCCGCGAGAGATCCCTATGGGTGCAACACTCAGCCCCTCTGTATCTGATGCGATGAAAATCGCGTCCTCGATATCTGGTCACAGGACGTACCTACAGAAGAGAGTCGACCGAGGTGCGGCGTCCTAGCGGTACCGATTCCAGCTGGCGCATGGATTTGGCAGAAACACACGTTCGCCTCCTGCAACGCAAGGGTCGCAAAAACGTCCAGCACACGATTACCACTCATGCGGCGCGCTTGATCTCAACAAAGGAATCCTCACTACTGCCCGCGCGCAGAGATGCCGATGTCTGATCAGAGTTCGAGTCCGTAGCCGGTGCTGCGGTGTTGACTTCTGTCGGTCTGCCGCTGTTGGGCCTCTTCCCTGCTGCGGTCATATTCTTGCCGCTGGGTCTTCCAAGCTTCATAGCTCTCTTGTCGGCGTTCGATGGCGGCGGCGCGCATGCTGAGGAGGTCCCGGACGCGATCGGGCGGTGCTTCATCGAGAGCCTGACAGGCGTAGTCGTGTGCGGTGATGGTTGGTTCGTCGTTGGCGACGATGCGATGAATGAGAGTGGCGGCTTCGCAGTTATCGCCCCGCTGGGCAATGTGGGTTCCGACGGGTTCTTCGTGGTTGAATTCGCTTTCAGTGCTGCGTTCGTAGATGTGCGCTTGGTTGGCTTGGCGTCCCCGAGTCATTGCGACGTAGAGCAGATTGCGGCTGGTGCTGTCGCTGAGGACGGCGTGGCAAGCATCGGCGGTCACCCCTTGGGCGGAGTGCACAGTGACGGCATATCCGAGGCTGACGTGATCGCGAACGTAGTCGTTGTCGAACACGACGCGGGCTTTGTCGTCGAGGCGTTCGGCGGCAACTCGATTCGTCCTGGTGTCGATTGCGGCGACCCGCCAACGGTTCCCGTTGCGCACGGACGGCAGCGACTCAGCGCTGGGCGTTGAGTGGTGAAAGGTGATGGTCGGATCGTTGCGACGGCTGATAATCAGGTCGCCAACGCTCAGCCGCTGGCCCCGCGCGCCTCGAACCGACGGGGCGTTCCGTTCGATTCGATCGTTGTGAATTCGGAGGTTGAGGGCATCGGCCATTTCGGTGGTGTCGCACACGAGTAAGGCGTCGCGGCCGAGCTCCGTGTCTGCCGTGTAAGCGGCGAGCGCGTCGGCGGCCATGGTGATCGCATCGCCACAGTGCAACCGATCGTGGTTGCGATACCAATCGACGGCGTGCCGGCACGCGGGTGTTTCGCCGTCGCGCAGCGCGAGTGATGCCGTGCGTTCTTCCGGGTCGGTCATGCGCCACACCTCGGATAGGTGTTGCGTCCACGGTAGGTCGCCGCAGAGTTGGGCGAACATGCCGCCGCGGGCCTTCACTGGTCCCAACTGACTGGCGTCACCAACGAGTACCGTCTTCGCGCCCGCCTGCGTGGTGGCGGTCAGGAGCTGGCGCAGATCATCTGTCCCGACCATGCCGGCTTCATCGATTACTACGAGGGTTGCGGGGTCGAGTTTCAAGGTGTTGTCGCCCAGCGAATGCAGCGCTTTGGCGACCGTCAGGCCGTCGTCTCCGGCGCCTTCGCGCATCGCGACGTCGACGGCCTGACCGGTCGGCGCGAGGACCAGAACGCTGGCACCGAACCGGTGGTGTGCCGCGCTGGCGAGCGCGCGTAGGGAAGTAGTTTTACCCGCTCCTGCCGGCGCAGATAGAGGCTGTACGAGCCAAGGCGACTCACCGATGTTCTGCACGGCGGTCTTCTGATCCGACGACAGTCCGGCGGTGTCGTCGTCTCGCACCCAGATCATTGCGCGATCATTTCTCGCGTCGACAAGCCGGAGTACCGCGCCCTCCTCGGCCAGGATCCGCGCCAGGGTGAAGCGCTCATGGCCCTCGCGCTCGGGGGCGGCGCGCGGCGCGGTCAACCGCATCCCGATCTCGTCGACGGCGGCTTCAACCGCAGCGCGCGGCGACTGGTCGCCATCGACGGGAAGTTGCGCGCCGACGATCTCCACGAGATCCGCCCGGGTGAACACCGCCTTGTCGATTTTCTCCGCGGCCGCAGCCAAACTCGCGCCGTCTAACGCAGTCCGCCCTGCGGCGCGGCGCGCCGCACGCGCTTCCAAAAACGCGGCGCGATCCAGAATGAGACCACGCGCGTCTTCGCGCCACTGCCGCTGCAATTCGCTCCACGCAAGCTCTTCCGATTTGGCGGGACGGGTGGCTTTCTGTGCCGCCGCAAGCTGTGCCGCGGTCAACGGGCCGTCGACGGAAACGAGGTTGTGTGCCGCCCACTCCCGTAGCTGCGACGAGCGCCGCGACCATGCAGTGATGGTGTCGCGATCAACCCCGGCGGCCTCGGCCATCCCCGTTGCGGGATCCACCGGAGCCCACTCGATCCCCAGCGTTTGGCGTAGTTCGCGGCGCAACGTGGCTTGATAAATGATCCCCGCTGCACGAGCCTCGTGATACAGCGACGTTCCGTCGATCGACACCAGCACCCCATCGTTCCGGGCTTGGCGATTCGGCACGATCACATGGGTATGCAGATGCGGATCCCCGCACCGCGACGTCTCGTGCTGATAGGCCACCGCCACCAATCCCGGTAGCTTCAGTAGGTCCTTCTCCCCCGTCACGTTGTTGTGTACGCGGGTGTAGCCGGCATGCGCGGCCAGGTACTCCAGCGCCTCTGAGAGCGCCGTCGAATGTGCGTCGGCGATGGCCTTTTGGACCACATCATCGGCGCGCAGCGCGCGCAACAACGACACGCTTTTGGGCGCGGCGAAGGTCAAATCAAAGCCGTGCACGCCGCGCCCACCCAAGGCGCGTCCGCACCCTCCATTCGGTGCCACACCGTCATCGAGCCAGCGCGCTACCGCCGCCGAATCCGCTTCCCCACCGGCGCGCTGCACATCGCTCAAACCCACCAACCGCGCCGCGGTGTGTGCGTCTCCCGCACACACCCAAACGGGCATTCGTGTCTCATGTTCGGAGTAGTACTCCCCCAGGCCACCGTTGGCGCGTTGCAGGTCAGAACTGGCACGCCCAGCTGCCTCGGCGGTGTCGATGTAGTAGCTCACCGACGACCGCTTCAGCTTCGAAATTGCCAGCATCAGGGAACCCACTCAGAAGCCGGAGCATCGACACTTGCTGCGCCACACCCAGTCTCGCACGCGTTGTGCAAATGTGCCAAGGTTTTGGATACCAAATATCAAGTGCTGCAATACGTTTAGGATACAACGAGAGGAGATAAGAAGAGGTATCGGATGATTGGGAGGAGCAAGGCAACGATGGGATCTAGCAGCCTCATAGGTTGGGAGGAAAGAGAATTGAGCGCCCACAGCGACGACGCGGGTCGCGATTTCGCGCGCAACACGTCCCCCTTCCCCAGCCTCGTCACACTGGCAGCTACTGGCCGTAGGTGTAGCGCAAGTTGGCGTTGATGAGCTCTCCGATGCGTTGGCGCATGTGGTTGATCATGCCGGTGTCGGGCAATGGGTCGCCGACAAAAAGGGTCCAACGCAGGTCGGTTCCACCGCGGGCCGCGGTGAGGTCGAAACGCACGGACGCATCGGGTCGCTTGGCCCACAGTGAGGACCAGACAACGTAGCGTGGGCGCACGGCGTCGACAATCTCTGGTTCGATTTCGTCGTTGAGAAGGTGCAGCCACGGTCGCACCGGCTGGCGGTGGGGGTCGCAAAGATCCTCGAACACAACCCAACATGGTGCGGGCTGGTGTCGCTTGCGAGAGCCGACCTCTTTCATCGCCGCTCCTTGCCGGGCTGAACCATTGTCTTCGTACGGTCAGTCCGGGGCAGCCCGGAGTTGTTCAAGCCATGGGTGCTCTGGGTAGGTAGTGGCGATCCATTCAGCAAGGCGCTCGCGGCGCTGGTGGTGCAGCATCCCGAGGACGTGGTCGAAGTCTTTCTGATCTTTGGCCTCGGGTTGTTTGGCCTTGAACAGCAACACCACCTCAGGGACCGCAAACGGGATGCCGTCGCTGCTGTGCAGGATCAATTCGTCGTAAACAAGGGTGATGGCCGGATTGTGGCGGCATATCCAGCGGTGATCATGGGTCTGGGGCTCGCGGAACACGTCGAGGTGGTAGCGGCCCGTTTCGGGGTCGCGTAACCACGTTTGGTGGGTGCGACCGACGTGCTCGGGGTAGGGCCACAGTCGCTGGTCTCCGACAACGTCCCACGCGTATCCAGGTAGGGCATTCATGATGTCGGCGAAACGATCTCGGGGCACGCCAATCTCGGTGTCGCAATGGTCGCGCCAGTGACGACCGGTGAACAACTCCAGCGCCCAGCCGGCCGCTATGTACCAGGGCGCCGTGACGTGCGACAGGCGGTGAGCCACCTCGTGCGGGGACCATCCATCCCAACGCGTGGCGAAGTCACCGTCGTACTCGCCTTGGCTGGATTCCGCAGCGGATCGATGCACAACGCCCATTCTGGGCGCGGAGGCATTGCGCTGGCAATGACACCCGCTTGAGGCTTCACCGGCCGGCACAGCGGGCCGGGAACGAACAAACGATGTGGGGCAGCGCTCAGGCTACCGGTGGCTCGCTAGGCAACAGCTTGACCATCGCCAGGCCAAGCTCTCCTCGACCCTGCCCGACGAGGCGAAAACCCATGCGCCGATATAGGTGTCGCGCAGGATTGCGCCGGTGAACGTTCAGGCTCACTGCACCACACGTACCTGTGGCCCTGGTGAACATCTCATCGAGCAGAGCACTTCCCACACCCTGCCCACGACTCCCGGGCACCACTGCGATTCCGATCTCAGGCAGGGGTGCGCCGTCGGTTCCGGTCAGCAGCGGAGGGTGGTGGCGGAAGGTCCACACTGCCCCGATGTTGTCGCCTCCCTGATCGACAGCGATCACAGCAATGCCATCGCCGTCGGGTAGGACACTCTGCACGTCCTCATCGTCCGTGTCCGGAAGCGACCAGTCCTCGATAACGCACACAAGCCGAGCCATCTCAACGATGAACGCGGCGTCCGCGCTTACAGCGGATCTCAGCACCACGTTCACGCACTGATCCTGGCAACTCGACCGGGACGCTGCAACAACATTTCGCATGCCGGACGTGCGATCCAATCGGCGGTCCGTTGTGGCGTCCAGCGCGGAGCGCGATCGGGTCGAGTCCATGCAACATCTCGGGTGCACGTCGTGCCGACGACGGCCTTCTGGTATCGAGTTGCGCCTCGACTGTGCCATCCATCTGCTCGACGAAATATGCCGCGGGTGCGTCGTTCATCATGGAGTAGTGAGCGTTGATGACCTCGTCCGCCAGGCGTGCTCTCGTGTTCCTCGGCTTGGAGCGACGCGGCTTGTCGCGATCGATGGTCCCGGCGGTGCCGGAAAGTCGACCTTGGCGGCACTCCTTGCCGAGACATGTCACGGCCACGTGCTTCACACCGATGACTTTGCCTCGTGGGAAAACCCACTCGATTGGTGGTGCCGGCTTGAAGAAGAGGTCCTCAGACCCGTCGCCGCTGGCCGCATCGGACGGTACCAACGCTACGACTGGAACCTACGAGCACTCGCCGAGTGGCACACGGTAACCACGGGTGGGGTGCTGATCCTCGAGGGCGTGTCCTCGTCGCGGGCCGCCGTCCGGGAGAGATTGACACTGTCGATCTGGGTGGAGACGCCACGGCATATCCGACTGGCCCGAGGCTTGGCCCGCGACGGCGGCGGTGCAAAGACGATCTGGGAGCAATGGATGAACGAAGAAGACGTTCACTTCGCCAGCGACCGTACGCGGGAACACGCCGACGCCATCGTCTGCGGAACATGACGGCTTGAAGCCTGAAGGCCGGATATCAACGGCATCTGACTTTTTAGTTTCGGGTTGCGGTGAGGACGTCCAAGGCAACGGGTTCGGTGAAATGTCCGGTCGGATCGATTGCGAGCAGGGCGGTGGTGATCGCCTCCTCGAAGGCGCTCTGCCGATCACCGAGTAATCGGCGAAGCGGCAGCGAGGTCGAGTAAAGGTAGCCGATGGCTTGTTCGATGGTCCAGGGCCGGACGAATTCATAGACCTGTCGATTCACCTGTTGGAAGGGCGAATTGGCCAACACTTGCTCGTGTGTCTGGTGGGTATCGACCGTCGGTATCGGGCCGTCCAATTGATTGGGCGGCAGGAAGCGGTGCTGGACCTCCTCGATGGCGCGCTGCCATGGCGTGGTCGGCCGGACGAGGCAACTGTCGTTGGCGATGACAATGCTGCCATCCTCCTCGACCACTTCATCGAGGGCTGTGAGGACCTGTTCCCGGTCCATCCAATGAAACGAACGGCCCATGGTGACAAGCCTGAAGTGACCCAACTCGCCCGGGAGATCCGCTGAATTGCCCTGGATCCAGCTGACATTCATGACGGCCTGTTCTCGTGCTTGCTGGGTGGCTTCGGTGAGCATGTCGGGTTCTGGGTCCAGACCGACGGCTTCAGCGACGTGGGCCGCCAGTGGGAGCGTCAGTTGACCGGTGCCACAGCCCAGATCAAGTAGGCGACCGGTGCCGTCGAGACCCAGGCGCTGGATCAGGTCGTCTAGGAAGGCCGGCGGATAACCTGGACGGTAACGCGCATAATGCCAGGCGGTCCCGGCGAACAGGCCGGCGTCCCACCGGCCGCGCCGATCAATCGAATTCATCCTGCTCCCCTCCTCTACCGCGCGCGGCCGATAATCAAGGACAACCTGATTCACGACTCATGGCGGCCGACTTTGCCCAACGTTAGTGGTTCCGGGGTGCTTCTCGACAGCGCGCGCAATCCATACCCGCCGAAAAACGCACGTTATGGCTCACGCGCGAACGGTTGCTGTCGCGAATGACGACTCAGGCTGTTTACGGTGATGCGATGGCGACTGTTGATGGCGCGAGTCCCGGGGCGGTTTTGATAACAGGGATGTCGGGCGTCGGTAAGTCAACGGCATTGGACGAGCTTGCGCGCCGCGGTTACACCCACAATCGACACCGACGACGATCCGTGGATCCATACTGTGGACGGCGAGCCACTGTGGCGAGAGCCGATGATCGACGAGCTGTTGCAACGGCCGCGGGAGACAGCACTGTTCGTTCAGGGCACGGTCGCCAACCAAGGCCGGTTTTATCATCGGTTCGACGCGGTCGTACTTCTCACCGCGCCCATCGATGTCGTACTCGACCGTCTCGAACAGCGCACCAACAACCCGTTCGGCAAACAGCCCGACGAGCGTCAGCAGATCCTGTCGGACATCGCGACCATTGAGCCGTTGCTACGACAGGCCGCTACGCACGTGATTGACACCACCTGTCGGGTGTCTGAGGTCGCTGACCTTCTGGTCGACATCGCCCTGACGAGTTGAACGCCATGAAACGCTATCCGCGTGCGGATTGCATTGTCCGCCTTCTAGACACGGGGCTTCGATCAATTGGTGTCTGAATTGGCACCTTTGATCACAACCCGGTATGTGACGGGTTCGCCGCGCTGGAGCACCGTCGCCTCGCCGGTATCCACGAAACCAAGGCGACGGGTTAACCGGAGACTCCGTTCGTTCCACTCCTGGACCACGGCACGGAGTGTCTGGCCGGGGTAGCGCAAAAAGAGGTAGCCCAGCACGGCCTCGCCGAATGCCGCGCCGTACCCGCGTCCAACCTGTGTCGGATCCATGCCCATCCCGACGTCGAGAGTTCCTGGCTCCTCCGTCATGCCGGGGATCCGGGCGGCACTTCCTGTGCAGCAGAATCCAATCAGTCGCTCACCCGCGAAGACCGAGTGATAGTCGGCCAAGCCATCCAGCAGCGGCTGTGGTGAGTCAAGGTCGTATACCGACCATTCCCCGTCGTAATGCCACGTCGCGACAAGCGCCGCCTCCGGCGCTGTCATCGGGCGTGCGCGCAGGTGCGACAAAGGGTGTCGTTTCCCCGCATCTCGCATCGTCCAGTTCCCCTCGTTGATGGGACATGATCGACACTGTTAGGTGTCGTAGTCGGCGATGACGCGTTCCAGGGTGCGCCGGCAATTGGTGCTCATGGTCGGGTTGCTGTCGGCGTAGTACCAGACTGCACCCATTGCTTGTTGGAAGGCCCACGCTCGTCCGCGTTGCCATTCGAGTTCGTCGCAGTCGAGGTGATCTCTGAGCAGTTGGCGACGGTCGCCGTCGAGGAGGTGCCAGGCGCTCACCAAGTCCAGCGCTGGATCGGCGGCTCCGTACCCGCTGACGTCGAGGACGCCGATCAAGGGCCCGCCGGCGGTCAAGATGTTGGGGGCAATGAGGTCGCCGTGGCTCATCACGTCCGGGGTATCGCCGCGCGGAAGGGTTCGCATCTCCGTCCACATCGCGCGCAGTATCGGGACATCAAGCAGGCCAACACTGTTGGTGAGGCATTCCTGGATCCACTCGTCGTGGGAGAACAATTCGCCGCCGCGCCCGATGCCGTTGTAGGTCCGCCCTCGCGTGTCGATCAGCCGCACCGCGTGGATGAACTCACTCAAATCCGTTGCGAACGAATCTGATTGTGCGCAGCTGTCAGCTGTAGCGGGATCGCCAGGCAGCCACATGTAGATCGACCACGGCAGCGGGTACCCGGCCCCGAGTTCACCGATCCCTAGCGGCCGCGGAGTGGCAAAGGGGGT
>JAHFVC010000004.1:0-6764 GCA_023264765.1 Mycobacterium sp.
GCCGTTCGAATACTGGCGCCAGCACCTCAAGACGATGAAGGGCCAGTGGGCACCGTTCCAGAGCCTGGTCGACCTGGGCACCGACGAACAGGCGATCGCCAACGACATGATCGTCGAGGTCGAAGGGTCCGACGGCAAACCGTTCAAGGTGGTGCGCGGTCCGGTGCAGTTCAATCACGAGCCGGTGCAGACCACCCGTGCCCCCCAGGCATCCGAGCACACCGAACTGGTGCTGATGGAAATCGGGCTGGACTGGGACCGCATCGAGGAACTGAAGGACTCCGGCGCGATAGCCTGACCGTGTGCACTCCCTGCTGATTCGGAGCGCGCCGCTGCTGTTGACACCGGTGCTGTTGGCGGCGAGCACATTTCCTGGCGAGTTCCGGGTATCGGCAGGCTATTGGGTGCTGGCGTGTGCCGCGGCGCTGGTGTTCGTCTTCGGCGGGCGGTGGCCGCTGGCGGTGTCACTGACCCTGTCGGCGCTGGCTGTGCCGATGTTCGCCGCGCAGGCGTGGGGACTGTCCGGCCTAGTGCCCTACCTCGGTGCGGTGGCGCTGGCCGACCTGACCGCCCGCAGCGACCGGAAGCCGGTGATCGCCGCGGCCGCCGCCTGCTGGCTGCTCGCCCTGGTGCTCGGGGTGGCGCTCGACGCACATCTGCCGCGCTGGACGGCCGCCGACGCCACCACCGTCGTGGCCGCGTTCGGGCTGCCGCTGCTGCTGGGACTGTATCTGGGTAGTCAGCGCACCGAATCCGAGATGCGCAGGGCCGCCGTGGAATCGGATGTCCGCGCACAGGAACGCGGCGCCATGGCGCGTGAACTGCACGACCTCGTCGCGCATCACATGGCGTCCATCGTGCTGCGCACCGGTGTCGCCGAGCACGTCCTGACCGACGCGGATCCGCGGGTGGGCGAGGTGCTCGACGATGTGCACCGCACCGCGGCCGATGCCCTCGCCGATATCCGGCGCTGGCAGTCGGCCCTGCGGGATCCTGCGCTGCACGGGGTGGCGATGGTGGAGCCGGACGCGCTTCCCGCGGAGATCGACGCGGCGGTCGGGCGCACCCGAGCGGCCGGATTCGCCGTCACCGCCGACGTCGACGGGGCCATCACCGGGCTGGACGCGATGGCCCGGCTGACGGTGCTGCGGGTTACGCAGGAGGCGCTGACCAACGTGATGAAGCACGCGGACCCGGCCGGGCCCGTCGAGGTGACGATCGACTGCCGAGAGGGCGAAACCGAGATCAGGGTCAGCAGCTCAGGCGGACCCCTGGACACGGACGGTGGTCACGGCATCATCGGGATGGCGGAGCGCATGGAACTGGCCGGCGGCCGATTCACCGCCGGCGGCGACGGGACTCGCTGGGAGGTGCGGGCGTGGTTACCCGTGTGCTGATCGCCGACGACCAGCGTCTGGTGCGGGCCGGTTTACGGATGTTGTGTGAGTCCGCCGAAGGTATCGAGGTGGTGGGTGAGGCAGCCGACGGGGTGCAAGCGGTCCGGCTGGCCACCGAACTCACCCCGGATGTGATCCTGATGGACCTGCGGATGCCCGGGGTGGACGGCATCACCGCCACCCGGCAGGTGCTCGCCAGCCGCCCCGATGCAAAAGTCTTGATCATCACCACATTCGACGACGACGATCACCTCTATCCCGCCCTTGCTGCGGGTGCCGCGGGGTTCCTGGTCAAGGACACCGGGCCCGCCGACCTGGTCGACGCCATTCGCCGGACGGCCTCCGGTGACTTCACGTTGTCGCCACACCTGTTGGCGCGGTTGGTGTCCCGGGCGATCGACGCCAGACCGGCCGGTGGCGGTGACGCGGTGGCGTTGACCGCGCGCGAAGAGGACGTCCTGCCGCTGGTCGTCGAGGGGCTGTCGAACCAGGAGATCGCCGATCGGCTGCACCTGGGGGTCACGACCGTCAAGACGCATGTTGCGAATCTGATAGGCAAACTCGGGGCCCAGAATCGGGTGCAGCTCGCGGTTTTCGGGTATCAGCGCAGCGTGTGATCGAGCACCAGGAACTGACCCATCATGCCTTGATCCTCGTGCATCGTGAGGTGGCAGTGGTACATGTAGGTGAATGTCGGGTCGGTGTAGTCGGCGAATCGCACCGCGAGCCGGATCCGTTGTCCCGGTGCGGTGTACACCGTGTCCTTGAACCCGGCGAGCTCCGGTGGCGGAGGGTTGCAGTCGATGTCGATGATCCGGAACTGGGTGTCGTGCACGTGGAAGTTGTGCGGCCAATTGTCCACATTGCGCACCGTCCAGATCTCGTCGGTGTCGACTTCGGCGCGGAAGTCGATGCGGTTCATGTCCATCCGATTCCGGTTGATCATGAACCACTGCAGGTCGAATGACCGCTCGGTGCGGGGCGACGCCGGTAGGGCCGGCATGGTGGCGAGCGTCGCCGGTAGTGAAGCGTTGGGCCGCAACGTGTCTGCGGCGTCCAGGTGGAGGATGTCGAAGGTGTCGCCGACGCCGAAACGCGATGCCTCCTCGGCGGCCAGCCCGGCCTGGCCAGCGATCGGAAAGGACCGCAGCAGTGCGCGTTCGGCGGGCCGGACATCGACGACGATCTCCACCCGTTCGGCGGGACTCAGCTGGATGCGGGTCACGGCCACGGGTTCGGCGAGCAGTCCGCCGTCGGTCCCGACCACGTGGAACTCGCGGTCATCGTCGAAGCCGAGGTTGTACAGCCGTCCGCTGGACCCGTTGAGGATGCGGAACCGCACGCGCTGAGTGGTCACCCGAAGATGTGCTTGGGCAGCACCATTGGTGATGATCGTGTCGCCGAGCAGGCCGATGTCGGATGGGTCGGATTCGTCGAGTGCGCCGGTCGCGGTGAACCGGCGGTCCTGGATGATCAGCGGGATATCGTCGACGCCATAGTCGATCGGCAGCCGGTCTCCGTGCTCGTCGTCGACGATGAACAACCCCGCCAGTCCGCGATAGACGTGCTTTTCGGTGGCACCGTGCGGATAGGGGTGATACCAGAGCGTGGCCGCGGGTTGCTTGATGGTCCAGCCCGGCGTCCAGTCGCCGCCGGGGGAGATGGGTTGATGCGGGCCTCCGTCGCAACGGGCCGGGACATGCATGCCGTGCCAGTGCACCGTGGTCGGCTCCGGTAGCCGGTTCTCGACGGTCACCGAGACCGATTCGCCGCGTCGGGCCCGCAGCGTCGGGCCGAGGACGGTGCCGTTGAAACCCCAGGTGGGCGTGCGCAACCCGCGCACCATGTCGGATTCCCCGGTCATGGCCCGCAGGGTGAAGTGTCGGGTGCCGTCGGCGCCGACCATGGACTCGGCCAACGGGGGGATCGGCAGCGGCCGAGTTGTCGGTGGCGTGGGGCGGGCCTGCGCCGTGCAGGCGAGCGTGTACGCGAATGGGGTCGCGGCGAGGCCCAGCAGCAGCTGCCTGCGCGTCAGGGACGGCACGTTTCCTCCGAAGGTGGGTCGGTTGTCGGGCCCCTTAAGTCTTCGGTGTGCCAGGTCGTCGGGAATCGGCCATCAAGCCGTAGATACTGTCGCTGTTGTCCCCCCTGCGGGCCTTGTGTGGGCGTGGATCATCTGCTAGCTGTCAGAACGGGATGGGCGTTTCGTCCAGGGCCGCTTGCTCGTAGAGGTGGTCTTCGAGTTGCCAGGCGAGGCAGCGGCGTTCGGCCTCCTCTCGGTTGAGGCGTTCTCGGTTGAGGCCGCGTTCTTCGGCGACGCGGCGGGTGTGTTCTGCGGCGCGGGTGTAGGTGCGGCGGGGCATTTTCAGGCCACGGAGCGGGTTGGGAGCGTCGGTCTCGTCGATGTCAGGGGCGCCGGTGGGAGTGGCCAGTGTCGGGAACCAGTGCGCTCCCTCGGGTGTGGTGCTGTGCACCTGGCTGGTCGGGGTGCGCCACACCACCGTGCCATCCGGATATTGAGTATCGGACCAGCCATGGTGGAAAGTCTTCAACAAATGATGAAAACGGCATAGGCACTTGAGATTTGAGGGGTGCGTCGGCCCGGCAGGCCACGGCACGGTGTGGTCGATATCGCAGTGTTCGGCTTTCACGGCGCAGCCCGGGAAGCGACAGGTGAGGTCCCGCGTGCGTACGAATTCGGCGAGTGTGGTCGAGGGCCGGTAGCCGGATTCGGGCTGCGGTGGCGGGATCAGGACGCTCTTGATCTTCGCGCCCGCGGCGATGAGGTCGACCACTTGGTCGGCGGGGATCAGGCCGTGCCCGGGCAGATAGGCGGGTGCGTGTGGATCGCCGTCCAGGGTGGCAGGTGTTGCGATCACGCGGATGACGAACTTCCCGGTCGCCGGCGGTGTGGGTGCGGCGGCTGGGCAGACGGAATTGCCGCACCGGCAGGTCAGTGTGGTGCCCAGGCCGATCGCGAGGATGGCGTCGGCGCGGCGCTGCTGCTTCGTGCGCGGATCGTCGGCACACACCGCGTCGGCCATGGTGTGGAGGAACGAGTCGAAGGCAGCGGCTGCTGCCAAGTCCACACGGGCCCAGATATCGGCCATCCCGTTCGGTGCGGGATCCACGTCCACCCGCCGCTGGTCCCGGGCGTCCCGCGGTGTCCGCACCCCGGCCGGATCGGCCCGTGCGATGACCTCATCGATACGGTGCTCCTGCACCGGCCCCGACAGGGCCACCCAACCGAGGATGCGGGCTGCGATCTCACGGTCCACCTCCGCCAACCGGGCAGGGTCATCCACGAGGTCGGTGCGGTTTATCACGGCGGTGATCAACCGGTAGTCCACCTGTCCGGACAGATATACCGTTGCCACCGCAGGCAATCGGTCGCGTAGCGCGATGGCCACCCTGAGTTGCGCATCGGCCCGCGAGCGCGACACCCCCAAACCCACCGCGACCTCCGCCCCCAGGCCGGAGTAACCGTCGATCACCCAGTTCAGGCGCTCGGTGTCCTCGCCGGGGGCGCGGATCTCATAGAGATCTGCGATCGCCTCCAACCGCCGCGCGCCCGCAGCGTTCTCCTCGCGGGCGGCCGCAGTCATCCGTTCCAGCGCCTCACCGGCTGCGGAACGCTCCAACTTTGCTTCGAACATGTGTTCGATATTGCCACGGGCCACCGACAGGTCGGCCTCGATGGTTAGGGCAACTAGGGGTTAGCCGCGCTAACCACCGAGGCTGGGACGCCCGTCGCCACCCGGGGCGCCTTGCCTGCGACGGCGGTGTCGAGCACCAGCTCGGCCACCCGGTCCCGGTGCGCCTCGGCGCTGCCGAGCAGCGCGGCATCGGTGCTCGCCCGCTTGAAGTACAGGTGCGCCTGGTGCTCCCAGGTGAACCCGATCCCGCCGTGCACCTGGATGGTGTCGGTGGCGATGCGGGAGAAGGCAGCCGAAGCCAGCGCCTGGGCGATGCTGACGGCCAGCGCGGGGTCATCGGAGCCGTCGGTCAACGCCCACGCCGCGTGATAGGTCGCCGAGCGGGCGTGTTCGAGGTCGACCATGCCCTCGGCGAGGCGGTGTTTCACCGCTTGGAACGAGCCGATCGGACGGCCGAACTGCAGCCGGGACTTGGCGTACTCCACCGACAGGTCGAGCAGATGCTGTGCGGCACCGACCTGCTCGGCGGCCAGCAGGGCCGAACCGGCCTGCAGCGCATGGGTGATGACGCGGGCCGCTTCGCCCGGGCCCGCGATCAGCCGGGCGGGCGCCTCGGTGAGGGTGATGGTGGACTGTGGCCGGGTGAGGTCGAGCGTGACCAGCGGCTCGCGGTGCACACCGTCGGAGGCGACGGCATACAGCGCGACGCCGTCGGGACCGGCTGCGGCGACCAGTAATTCGTCGGCGTCACCGTCCACCACCCGCTCGATTCGGCCGGTCAGTGTCTCGGCACCGGTCACGGTGACGGCCCCGGGATCGAAAGTGCCGGCCCGGTCCGGGACGGCGAACGCCGCAGTGCGGGCGCCCTCGACGAGCGCAGCGAGCAGTTCATCGCGTGCCGGGCCCGGTTCGGCGGCGACCAGGGCAGGGATGGCCAGGTAGACGGTACCGAACAGGGGACCGGTGGCCAGCGCGGCGCCGAGCTCGTCGACCGCGATCGCCTGATCGACCAGGGTGCCGCCGGCGCCGCCGTCGGACTCGGGCACCGACAGGCCGAGCACACCGAGCTCGGAACCCAGGCGCTGCCAGATCTTGCGGTCAAACCGCGGCTCGGATTCCATCAGGGTGCGCGCGGACTGCTCGCCGAAGTGGTCGGCGCTGAATTTCCGCACCGCCGAACGCAATTGATCCTGCTCGGGGGTGAATACGAACTCGGTGCCTGCGTTCTCAGCCACGGGGGATCTCCTTCCATGCCATACCGGCATCGGCCCGCAGATCGCCGGGCAGGCCGAGGATCCGCTCGGCCAGGATGTTGCGCATCACCTCGGACGTGCCGCCCTCGATGGTGTTGGCCTTACTGCGCAGGAAACGCTGCTGGATGGGCCCGCGCCAATCGTCCTCGTTGTCACTGTCGTGCAGGCCGTAACCGTGGTATAGAATGCCTTCGGCACCAAGGAGATCCATGCACCACTGGTAGATGTGCTGGTTCAGTTCGGCGCCCACCAGCTTGCCGATCGACCCTTCCGGGCCGGGGCCGCCGACCGTCGCAAGGGCCCGCGAGCGTTGCGCGGTCAGGCGTTGCGCCTCCGAGCGCAACCACAGCTGGGTCAACCGATCCCGCAGCACCGGGGTGCGCAATTCGGGTCGGGCCGCCCACAGTGCGACGGCCTCGGCGATGGTGCCCGCTCCGCGCCGGCTGCCGCTGCCGCCC
>JAHFVC010000004.1:6774-54783 GCA_023264765.1 Mycobacterium sp.
CGCCCAGCGCGCTGCGTTCGTTCATCAGCGTCGTCATCGCGACGCCCCAGCCATTGCCCACCTCGCCGAGCCGGTGCGCGTCGGGGATGCGGGCGTCGGTGATGTAGACCTCGTTGAACTCGGCCTGGCCTGTCAGCTGGCGCAGCGGCCGCGTCTCGACGCCCGGACCGTGCATGTCCAGCACGAAGTAGGTGAGCCCCTTGTGTTTGGCCACATCGGGATTCGACCGGGCCAGCAACAGACCCCACCTGGCCCGGTGCGCGAGCGACGTCCACACCTTCTGCCCGTTGACCACCCATTCGTCACCGTCGGGAACAGCCGAGGTGGCCAGGCCGGCCAGATCGGATCCGGCGCCGGGCTCGGAGAACAGTTGGCACCAAATGTCTTCGGTGGAAGCCAGCGGGCGCAGCCAGGACCGTTTGAGATCGTCGGACTGCGCGTGCTCACGGATGGTCGGCGCGGCCATGCCGTAGCCCATCGGATTCAGGCCCAGCGGCATCGGTCCGCCCGCACCCTGCAGGATGCCGTCGGCGACGGCCTGCAAACCGCGGGACACCCCCAGCCCGCCGAGCCCCTCCGGGAAGTGCACCCAGGACAGCCCGGCGTCGTAACAGGCGGTGAGGTACTCCGGAATCGGAACGCGAGTGGGATCGTGGTCGGCCACGACCCGGTGGGCCAGGTCGGCGACCCGATCCGCATCAGCTTGTGCGCTCATCTCGTCACCATAGGTAAGCGTGATCGACGTCACGTAGCCGGGTCTACCAACCGGTGGGGCAGGATGTGGTTCATGCATGTCACATCGAGCGCCACCGTCGCCACGCCGATCGAAACGGTGTGGGCCACTTTGACCGATCACGTCGGGATGGAGACCTGGGCGCCGGGTCTGTCCGTCAGCCTGGGCAAACCCGGCACCCCCGAGGCCAATGGTCTGGGTGCCGTGCGCCGGATCAAGACACCCGGGCCGGGACCGGACATCGTCGAAGAGGTCATCACCTTCGAGGCGCCGCACGTGTTCGGGTACAAGGCGCTCTCGGGGACGCCCTTCCCCGGGTACACCGGCGAGGTGCGGTTGACGCCGTCGGGTACCGGCACCCGCATCGACTACACCGTGGGCTCGACCGCGTCGTTCCCGCTCGTCAAGGCTCCGCTGGCGGTCGTCGGCCAGGTGTTGCTGCGCCTCCTGGTCCGGGCGGCCGCTAAGGCGTGACCGGGATCTCCCGGTTGATGGTGTCCAGCAGCGCGGGGTAACGCTTGGCCTCGGGATGCCCACTGGGCTTGCCGCTGCTCACGATCGCCACCGACATCGCCCGGTCGGGATCGGCCCACACCGCGATGTCGGTCAGCCCGGTGTGGCCGAACGCTCCCGCCGCATCGCGGCCGAAGGGGCCGAAACGTTTCGACCCGAGCATGTAGCCGGTGCCCCACCGCATCGGTGCGCCACCGACCGCGAGATCGGGCCGCAGCCGGCGCGCCTGCCTGGCCGCGTTGCGTAGCGTCTCAGCTTTCATGATGCGTACCCCGTCGAGTTCGCCTCCGCGGCAGAGGATCTCGGCAAAACGGGACAACTCGTCGGCGGTTGAGACGGTGTTCGACGACGGGACGACACCGGTCAGGAAGTCGGGGGTGTTCGACAGCGGGATGATCTGCTGCGGTGTGCCGCCGATCGCGAGTTTGAACGCTTTGGCGATCGGTGCCGGCAGCGGCTTTCCGGTGACATGGCTGGGTGCCACCAGTGGAACATCTTCGGCGGCAACGCCGTAATTGGTCCACCGGAAGCCCAGTGGCGCGAGAATCTCGTCGTGCAGGATGTCGCGGATGCTGCGCCCGGCGGCCGCCGCGATGATCTCACGCATCAGCGGGCCCCACGTCAATCCGTGGTAGATGTGCACCAGGCCAGGCCGGTACACGGGCTTCATGTTGCCCAGCATCTCCCGGGCGTACGCGCTGTCGTCCATGCGCCGCAGATCGGGCTTCGGGCCGGTGGCGAACGGGATTCCGGCGCTGTGGGTGAGCACGTGCCGGATCGTGGTGCGGTCCTTACCGTGGCTGGTGTAGGTGGGCAGGTAGTCGCACACCCGGTCATCGAGCGAAAAGGTGCCCCGCTCGACCAGCATGTGGGTGACCGTGACGGTGATCGCCTTCGCGGCCGAATACACGCAGAACGGGGTGTCGGTACGCACCGGGATCTTCTCTGCGTCAACGGGATCCGCGGGTCCGTTGCCCCAGCCGTGGCCGATGGCGCGGTTGAGCACCACCTTCCCGCGATGCCGGATGCACACCTGGATGGCGGGCTGCATCCCCGCCTGATACCAGTGGATGGCCCTGTCCCAGATGCGTTCCACCGCTTGGGGATCGATCTCGCAATGATCCTCCGGGGCTTGGTCGATGATCTCGGCCAGATCGCCGGGTACCCGGATGCGACCCTCTGACACGGTCATGACTGCCTCCGCAACGTCGCCGAAAGATGGTGCTGCAGAGGCAGGCCCACCGCACCCATCTGCACCGTGTAGGTGAGTTCGTCACCGTCCAGCCGGAACGAACGGGCCAGTGCACTCACCTCTTTGGCCGACGCGGACCGCCCGATCGTCGTCGCGGTGAGATCCATCCGCAGCGGATCGGAGGCGAGTGTGCCTTCGAGGACCTCGACGATGCCGGTCGGATGCGCCAGCACGAGTTCCACCCGGCCGGGCTCGGGCACCCGCAGATACCCCGTCTCGGCATGCAGCGGGCGCCCGTCGTCGGCGGCCTTGGTGCGCTGCGCGTAGGCCAGGAAGGGCTTGCCGACGTGAGAAAACGTCACGCTCTCCAGGTAGGAGAACGGCTCGATGGTGGGGTATTCGCCCGACCCGGGACCGGCCCAGGTGCCGAGCAGCGGAGCGAGAACGGCGATACCGGGATGAAGGTCTGGCACGTTCGCCAGCCTACGGCGTGGTGTACTGACGCCGAGATGACGCATGATGACGCCCTGGTGACTGCCGTTGCGCGCCCGCATCCGGCGAGGTCGGCCCGCGACACCTACCCGGTGACCGGCGCCGGGCTGGCCCGGTTCGGCGACGTCGACGCGAACGGGCACCTGAACAACCTCGCGTTGGCCTCACTGCACGAGAACGCCCGCGCCGAGTTCAACACGTCGGTCTTTCCCGGGGTGTACCAACAGGCCGTCCGCTCGATCCGGGTGGTGGTCGCCAGCAGCGTGCTGCACTACCTCGCCGAGGCGCACTGGCCGGCAGCCATCACCACCGGCCTGGGGGTCGGAAAGATCGGCCGCACGTCCTACGTGCTGTCCACGGCACTGTTCGTCGAACAGCGCTGCGTCAGCCTGTGCGACACCGTCCTGGTGACGCTGGTGGACGACGCGCCGGCGCCCATTCCGGACGCGGCCCGGGACTACCTGGGCGCGCATCGTCTGCGTACCGGCTAACGGTAAGTCGATCTTCCGGTCTCCCCCCATCCGGCATGGGGGCGAGCGGCGATGCTGCAGCACCGGACTCGGACGAAGGTCATGGACACGGCTCACACGCAGCAGCAAGGGAGCCGACACGAAAATTCCCTTCAGAGAGCGGTGAGACGAAATGTCCAACGAAGACTCCAACCAGAAGACCATCCATGACGTGACTTACGACCTGTTGCGCACTCTCGGAATCACGACCGTGTTCGGCAACCCCGGCTCAACGGAGCAGACCTTCCTGCAGGATTTCCCCGAGGACTTCACGTATGTCCTTGCGCTGCAAGAGGCCTCGGCGCTTGCGATGGCCGACGGGTTCGCCCAGTCGACCGGTAAACCGGCCCTGGTCAATCTGCACACCGCCGCGGGTACCGGCAATGCGATGGGCAGCCTGGTGGCCGCCTACCGGGCCAACACCCCGCTCATCGTCACCGCCGGCCAGCAGACCCGGGAGATGTCCATCGTCGACCCGTACCTGAACAACCCCAATGCCACCGAGTTTCCCAAGCCGTGGGTCAAATGGTCCTACGAGCCGGCACGTGCGGAGGATGTGCCCGCCGCGTTCATGCAGGCCTATGCCGTCGCCATGCAAGAGCCGAAAGGACCGGTGTTTCTGTCGATCCCGCTCGATGATTGGCAGAAGCCGGCTCTCGGCCCGGCGGTGGTGCGCACCGTCAGTCAGCGCACCGCGCCCGATGCCGACCGACTCGGTGAATTCGCCGAGCGGATCAACCGGGCGAAGCGGCCGCTGCTGGTGCTCGGTCCCGAGGTTGACCGGGCCGGTGGCTGGGATGCCGGTGTCGCCTTCGCGGAGAAGCTGGGAGCACCGGTGCGCGGAAGCGCGCTGGCCGACCGGACCTCGTTCCCCGAGGACCACCCGCTCTACGCGGGCCCGCTGCCGATGACCATCGCCGAGGTCAACCAGGTACTGCGGGGCCACGATCTGGTGATCGTGATCGGGGCTCAGGTCTTCCGCTATTACCCCTACGTGGCGGGTGACTACCTGCCGGAGGGCACCGAGCTGATTCAGCTCACCGTTGACCCCCATCTGGCGGCCGCCGCCCCAGTTGGCGACAGCCTGCTCGGCGACGTCCGGGTCGGCCTGGAACAGCTGGTCGACCTGATCGACACACCCGTCGGGCGGCCGGCGCCGGTGCCCTTCGACCGCAACCGTGCCGTGCGGACCTCAGGTCCTGACGAGCCGCTCACAGCCGACGAGGTGTACGCCACCTTGGCCGCCGTCAAGCCCGAGAACTCGGCCGTGGTGATGGAATCCACGTCGACCATGGCCGAACTTTTTCAGTGGCTTCCCACCACCCGGTCGGGCAGCTTCTTCGCCACCGGAAGCGGCGGTATCGGCTGGGGCGTTCCGGGAGCCGTCGGGCTGGCGCTCGGCGACCGAGAAAGCGGAGTCGACCGGCACATCCTCGCCACCATCGGTGATGGCTCGTTCCAGTACTCCATCCAGGCAATCTGGACGGCCGCGCAGCACAAGCTGCCGATCGTCTTCGTGGTGCTGCGCAACGAGGCCTACGAGGTGCTGAAGTCCTTCGCGCTGCTGGAAGAAACGCCCCATGTGCCGGCCCTGGATCTTCCTGGGCTCGATATCGCCTCCCTGGCAACCGGTTTCGGATGCCGCACGGCAGAGGTGCGGACCACCGACGAGCTCGCGGGTGAGTTCAAGCTGGCGCTCGACGCCGATGGGCCGACCGTCATCGTCGTGCACACTCAGCCAGAACTTCCGCACCTCGGCTGACGACCCCCGCGAAATCAAAGGAGGGCAAGCCATGCCCGTCTACACCTGCACCACCGCCGAGTCGACGCTGACAGGGGGCACCAAGGCCGCACTGGCCGGCGGTCGGCCGGCGCAGCCCCTGCTGATCAACGGATGGGTGCGGGAGGGACATCCGGAGGACGCCACCACGGTGCTGGTGGTCTTCCAGGGCAGCCCCGCCCATTACGCCGTCGAAGGCGGTCGAGTGCTCCCAGCACCAGGGGAAGAGGCCGCGTGGCTCGCCGGCTCGGAGGCAGCGACATGACCGAGTGGTCCGACTTCGCCGTCGTGACGGGCGGAGCGGCCGCCGGTCTGATGGGATTGCTGTTCGTGGCGGTGACGTTGCGCATCGACGCCATCGCCCGGGCCCGAGACCTGCGCAGCCGCGCCGCGCAGACGCTGACCCTATTCGCGGTGGCCCTGGTCGCCTCGATCCTGGTGACAGTCCCCGGCCAACCGAAATGGCTGCTCGGAGCGGAGGTGGTCGGGCTCGCGGTGCTCGGCGGCGCGGCGATGCTTGCGTTGAATCGTCGGGCGCAGCGGGTGCCACGAGCAGATCCGATCGCCAGAATCTTGGACCGAGTCGGGCCCAATGGATCGACGATCCTGCTAGTCGGGTTGGCCGGTTTGCTCACCGCCAGCGGTCTGACGTGGGGAATCTATCTCCTGTTGCCCGCGCAACTGGCGGCGCTGATCGGTGGCGTGGTGAGCGCGTGGGTGTTTCTGACCAGTATCCCCTCATCCGACAGCTCCGACGCGTGAGTCAGAACAAGAACGGACATGGGCCGCAGCTCCGTTAGACGGCTCGATCTGAAGGACCTACAGTGCGGCGTCGGCGACATCCAGCGCGGAGTCCAGGATCGCCAGGCCCGTGCGCACCTCGTCCTCGGAGACGTTGCACGGCGGCACGACGTGGATCCGGTTGAAGTTCGCGAAGGGCAGCAGCCCACCGGACTTGCACGCCGCGATCACGGCGTTCATCGCGGGGCTGGAACCGCCGTACGGTGCCAGCGGCTCACGCGTCTGCTGATCGGCGACCAGCTCGACGGCCCAGAACACTCCGGCGCCGCGCACCTCACCGATGCTTCGGTGCTTGGCCGCCAGCTCGGCCAGGCCGGGCCCGATGACCTCGGCCCCGATCCGGGCGGCGTTGTCCACCATGCCCTCGTCGGCCATCGCATTGATGGTCGCGATGGCGGCGGCGGTGGCCAGCGGATGACCGGAGTAGGTCAGGCCACCCGGGTACGCGCGGTGCGCGAACGTCTCGTAGATGGCGGGGCTGATCGCCACGCCACCGAGCGGGACGTACCCGGAGTTGACACCCTTGGCGAAGGTCAGCAGATCCGGCACCACGTCGAAATGGTCGATGGAGAACCACTTTCCGCTGCGCCCGAAGCCGGCCATCACCTCGTCGGCGATGAACACGATGCCGTGCCGGTCGCAGAGCTCGCGCACCCCGGCGATGTAACCCGGCGGCGGCACCATGATGCCCGCGGTGCCCGGGATCGACTCCAGGATGATCGCGGCGATGGTGGACGGGCCTTCCAGGGCGATCAACTGCTCCAGGTAGGCCAGGGCCCGCTGCGTCTCCTCGGTCTCGGTGGTGGCGTGGAACTGCGACCGGTAGAGGAACGGGCCGAAGAAGTGCACCACCCCGGCATTGCCGTGGTCGTTGGGCCAGCGACGCGGGTCGCCGGTCAGGTTGATCGCCGTTTCGGTGCCGCCGTGATAGGCGCGGTACCGGGACAGCACCTTGTAGCGGCCGGTGTGCAGCCGGGCCATCCGCACCGCGTGCTCGACGGCGTCGGCACCGCCATTGGTGAAGAAGATCTTGTCGAGCTCACCGGGAGTGCGCTCGGCGATCAGCCGGGCCGCCTCCGAGCGCGCCGCGTTGGCGTGCTGCGGCGCAACCGTACAGAGCTTGGCGGCCTGGGCGGCAATGGCGGCGACGACCTTCGGGTGCTGATGCCCGATGTTCGTGTTCACCAGCTGGCTGGAGAAGTCGAGCAGGCGGTTGCCGTCGCCGTCCCAGACATAGGAACCCTGCGACGCGGTGATGGTCATCGGGTTGATCTCGGCCTGAGCCGACCAGGAGTGGAACACGTGCTTGCGGTCCAGCTCGAAAGCGCGGGCCGCTTCGGCGCGGGCGTCCGCGACGGTCAGCCCGTTGGGCAGCGCGGCGGTCTCTTCAGTGACAGTCATGGTGCGATTTTCTCACTTGTTCTCGGGGAAGCCGAGGTTGATTCCCCCGTGGGAGGGATCGAGCCAGCGGCTGGTGATGGCCTTGGCGCGGGTGAAGAAGTTGACTCCTTCGGTGCCGTGGGCGTGGCTGTCGCCGAACAGGGAGGCCTTCCAGCCGCCGAAGCTGTAGTAGGCCATGGGGACCGGGATGGGGACGTTGATGCCGACCATGCCGACCTCGACCTCGTTCTGGAAGCGCCGGGCGGCGCCGCCGTCGTTGGTGAAGATGGCGGTGCCGTTGCCGTAGGGGTTGGAGTTGATCAGCTCCAAGGCCTGGTCGTAGGTCTGCACGCGCAGCACGGAGAGGACGGGGCCGAAGATTTCGTCGGTGTAGACGCTCATCTCGGGGGTGACGTTGTCGAGCAGGGTGGGGCCGAGCCAGAACCCGTCGGCTCCGCCGTCGGCTTGGACGGTGCGGCCGTCGACGACGACTTTGGCGCCGTCGGTTTCGCCGGCGTCGATGTAGGAGGCGACTTTGTCGCGGTGGGCTTTGGTGACCAGGGGTCCCATGTCGGAGTCTTTGGTGCCGTCGCCGATCTTCAGTCCGATGGTGCGTTCGGCGATTTTGGCGACGAGGTCGTCGGCGATGGGGCCGACGGCGACGGCGGCGGAGATGGCCATGCAGCGTTCGCCTGCGGAGCCGAAGCCGGCGTTGACCATGGCGTCGGCGGCGAGGTCGAGGTCGGCGTCGGGGAGGATGACGGCGTGGTTCTTGGCGCCGCCGAGGGCCTGGACGCGCTTGCCCGCGGCGGTACCGGTGGCGTAGACGTACTGCGCGATCGGGGTGGAGCCCACGAAGGACACCGACTTGATCTTGGGGTTGGTGAGTAGTTCGTCGACCGCGGTCTTGTCGCCCTGCAGCACGTTGAACACGCCGTCGGGCAGTCCGGCCTCGGCCCATAGCTGGGCCAGCCACAGCGAGGCCGAGGGGTCCTTCTCCGAGGGCTTGAGCACGACGGTGTTGCCGGTGGCGATGGCGATGGGGAAGAACCACATCGGGACCATGGCGGGGAAGTTGAACGGCGAGATGATGGCCACGGGGCCGAGTGCCTGGCGGATCGAGTAGACGTCGACCTTGGTGGAGGCGTTCTCGGTGAATCCGCCCTTGAGCAGATGCGGGATGCCGCAGGCGAATTCGACGACCTCCTGGCCGCGGCTGACCTCGCCGAGGGCGTCGGAGACGACCTTGCCGTGCTCGGCGGTGATGATCTCGGCCAGCTCACCCTTGCGGGCGTTGAGCAGTTCACGGAAGTTGAACAGCACCTGCGTGCGCTTGGCCAGCGAGGCATCGCGCCACGCCGGGAACGCCGCCGCGGCGGCATCGATGACGGCCTGCGCATCGGCGACGGACGCCAGCGCCACCTGGCCGGTGACCTGGCCGGTCGCCGGGTTCGTCACCGGGGCGGTCGCACCGGAGGTGCCTTCGAAAAACTTGCCGTCACGCCAGTGCTGAACGGTGGCTTGCATCGCGATGTGCTCACTTTCGTTTGGTGGGTGCCTTCAGTTTGGGGCCGGGCATGCCGCGTTGCCCTTGACGGAACGTAAGTGAAATCAGCTTCATCGATACACTCTGTAAATGATCATCACGGTGGCCGATGTCGTGGGGCTGCCCGTGCTGCGACGCGGCGAACCCGAGGTGCTCAGCGCGCGACGGTTCGACGAGCCGATCCGCTGGGTGCACGTCAGCGATATGGCCGACCTGTCCAGCCTGGTCCAGGGCGGCGAACTGGTGTTGACCACCGGAGCGGCACTGCGGGCGGACCCACGCCGCTACCTGCAGGGCATGGCCGCCGCGGGAGTGCTCGGGGTGGTCGTCGAACTGGGCGGGGCCAGTCTGCCGGCGGGAGTGGGCGCCATCGCCGAGGAGTTCGATCTGGCGCTGGTGGCGCTGCACCGCCAGGTGCGCTTCGTCGAGGTGACCGAGGCGGTCCACCGGATGATCGTCACCGACCAGTTCGACCGGGTGGACTTCGACCGCCGGGTGCACGAGACGTTCACCGACCTCAGCATGAAACGAGCCTCGGTGAGCGGCATCGTCGACGCCGCCGCGGCCATCCTCGACGAGCCGGTGGTGCTGGAAGATCTGGCGCACCGGGTGCTGGCCGTGTCGGCGCGAGGCCACGCCGCCGAGCTGCTCCACGATTGGGAACGCCGATCCCGCCGAAACTCCGAACAGTGGGCCGTCACCGCGGTGGGACCCCGCACCGAGGAATGGGGCCGGCTCATCGTGCCCCGTCGCCCCGCTGACACGGCGCGAACCCAGATGGTGCTCGAACGCGCGGGTGTCGCGCTGGCACTGCACCGGATGATCGAACGGGACCGGTCGGGGCTGGCGCACCAGGCCCAGACCGGATTGATCGACGACGTGCTGCGCAGCCGTATCACCGACGAGCGGGAAGCCGCCGTGCGCGCGCACGCACTGGGACTGCGGTCGGCGGCCCGGTACGTGCCCGCCACCGTCCGGGTGGAGCGCGCGCCTGCCACCGATCCCGTTGCCGGGCAACGACGCAACGTCTCGTTGCTGGATACCGTCACGCACGCGGTCAACGCGTCCGGGCACACCGGTTTGTTCTCGGTCCGGCGCGACGGTGAGATCGGATTGGTGCTCGCGCTCGGTGTCACCCGTTCGACGGACGCGGCGTTGACGGCACTGGGAAACGACCTACGCCGCGAAATACGCCGGGTAGAAGGCATTTCCGAATCGGCACTGGCGGTCGGCGAACCGGTCGAGCGGGTGATCGATGCGATCGGCGGCCTGGCCGAGGCATCGCACATCGCCGAGGTGGCGCTGTCGATGGGGGAGAAGCCGCGCCCGTACTACCGGGCGTCCGACGTACGGCTGCGCGGCCTGATCTCGTTGCTGCGCAGCGATCATCGGGTGCAGGCCTTCGCCGAAACCGAACTGGGAGCGCTGCTGTCCGGCGACCCGTCCAACGTCGAGGTCCTGCGGGAGTACCTGCGGTCGGCCGGCAACAAGGCGGCGGTGGCGCAGCGGCTGCACATCAGCCGCCCTGCCCTCTACAAGCGACTCGCCGCCATCGGTGCCGCCCTGGGCGTAGAACTCGACGACGGCGAATCGCGAACGTCCCTGCATGTCGCGCTGATGGTCCTGGACGCGCAGAAGCTCAGTCGCGCGGTCGGTTCCACTTCGGAACCGATGCGCGCGGAGATCATCGATCCGTATACGTGACCTCGGTCAGCCCGATACGTTCGACGCGTGAATGTGCTCAACCGGATCATGGAATTCCGGATGACCGTCGCCGAATGGATCGGGCTGGCCTTGTTGCTCGCCGCCCCATACGTGGTGATCGGGGTGCTGTGGTCGATCTGGCATCTCGACCAGCTGAGCGCGCTGACCTTCGTCAGGTCGACGGTGACGTGGCCGATTCTGTTGCTCGGCAACGGCTGTGCCCCATGACCCACCGCATCGTGATCACCCGGCGCACCGCGCGCTGGGACCGGACCGGCGAAGTGTCCGTCGGCGATGCGATGGACCTCTGGGGTTTCGCGGCCGGGGCGGCCAACGTCATCATGCAGCTGTCCTGGCCGGAGGTGGGCCACGGCGTGCTGGAGAGCACCGTCGATTCGGGCAATCTGCTCAAGCATCCGTGGAAGCGGGCGCGCACCACGGCGAGCTATCTGGCGGTGGCGGTGTTCGGCAGCGCCGGAGACCGGGAGGCATTCCGGGCGGCCGTCGACGGCGCCCACCGCCAGGTCCGATCCGGGCCCGCGAGTCCGGTCCGGTATCACGCGTTCGACCGCGACCTTCAGATGTGGGTCGCCGCATGCCTGTTCGTCGGGCTCGAGGATGTCTATCAACTGCTGCGCGGCGAGATGACCGCGGTCCAGGCTGAACAGTTCTACCGCTCGGCGTGGACGCTGGGCACCACCCTGCAGGTCACCGACGATCAGTGGCCGCCTACTCGGGCCGCTTTCGACGAGTACTGGGCTCAGGGCTGCGAACGCGTCGTCATCGACCCGCCGGTGCGCGACTACCTACTCGACATGGTGAACCTGCGGATGATCAATCCGGTTCTGCGCCTGCCGTTCCGGTCACTGCTCAAGTTCCTGACGGCGGGTTTCCTGGCGCCGGTGTTCCGGGACCCACTCGGTTTGCGCTGGGGGCGGGGTAGGCAGGCGCTGTTCGAGTGGCTCTTCCTGGTGGTGGCGTTCGTGAACCGGTTCATCCCGCCGTTCCTGCGCCAAGGCGGCAGCTATCTGCTGCTGTTGGATGTGCGCCGGCGAATCCGTGCGCACCGGCCGTTGATCTGAGGAGCCCTGAGCAAGACGATGCAGCGCGTACGTGAACTGCTGGCCCGTCCCGTGAGCGTCGGGGCGATGCTCGAGGCGCTGTTGTGGTTGGCGTTGCCCTACGTGATCATCGGGCTGGCCTTCACCGTGCTCCATCCCGACCATGTGCAGCAGCGGGAAGCGCAACTGCAGAGGTGGTTTCCGGCCGGTGCGGATGTGGTCGCCTTCGGCGAGACGACGGTATGGTGGCCGCTGTTGCTCGTGTCTGGTACGGGAGAGGACCACTGCGGTGCCCAATGATGATCTCGCCGATTTCGAGCTTGCGGAATTCACGCACGACGGCACCACGCGGTCGATCTTCCGGAAGGGCAGCGGCCCCGCCGTCATCGTGATCGCGGAGATTCCCGGCATCACGCCGAAAGTGCTCGACTTCGCCAGGCAGGTCGCCGATATCGGCTGCACCGCGGTGCTGCCCCACCTGTTCGGCGAACCCGGCCGCGACCCGTACAGCAGCACCCGGGCCACCGTCGAAACCTTCGCCTCGTCGATCATCCCCACCTGCATCAGCAAGGAGTTCGTGACGCTGGCCACCGGGCGTACCTCGCCGGTCATCGGGTGGCTGCGGGCGCTGGCCCGCTCCGAGCACGCGCGGTGTGGTGGGCCGGGCGTCGGCGCGATCGGCATGTGCTTCACGGGTGGCTACGCGCTCGCCATGGCGGCCGACGATGTGTTGCTCGCGCCGGTGCTGTCCCAGCCGTCGATGCCCATGCCACTCACCGCCCGGCAGAAACGCTCCATCGACATCTCACCGGAGGATCTCGCCACGGTGAAGCAGCGCTGTGCGGCCGGACTGACCGTGCTGGGTCTGCGGTTCAAATCGGACCGGCTGGTGCCGGTGGAACGGTTCGACTTCCTGCGTGAGCAACTCGGCGACGCGTTCGTGGCGGTGGAACTCGACGACGCCGACGCCAACCCCGATGCGCTGCTCGCGCCGCACTCGGTGGTCACCGAGCATCTCATCGACGAACCCGGCCAGCCCACCAGGGCGGCGCTGGATCAGGTGCTCGATCTGTTCCGCGGGCGACTTCTGGCGGTGTAGTCCAGCCACGCGGAATGCGTGGGGTGGTGCCCGCTGTTGGCAGAGGTATGGATCAACGCGGCGGAGTGTCCTCACTCACAAACGCCTTGTCAGCCGCGTTGCTTAGGAGGACTATCTAGCCATGCTAACGATAAAGCGATACGTGGAAGCGGGCCTGCTGTCCGTCGTCGCGTTGGCGGCGATCGCGACCCCGACCGTGATGCTGCTCCAGGACGGTCCGCACCTGCCGGTCCAGATCGTCTTCAACGAACCCGCCGACCGCTAGGCCGTCCGGCCGATGTCCCGGCGGTCCTCGTCCGGATCGTCGCGCACCGTGGCCAGCTTCGGCGACTCGAGCAGGCAAGTCTGATTACCGCCCGCCTTACGGGCCTCGTACATCGCGTTGGTCGCGATGGTCACCAGTTCGTCGAGTACGTCGTGCGAGGTCTGCCGGGCCAGGGGCTGCAACGGCGTACTGACGACACCCAGGCTGGCGGTCAGCTGGAAGGGCGCGGATTTGATGGTGCTCAGGATGCGGTCGGCCAGTGGCGAGGGATCGGAGTGGGTGAAGACGTCGGCGACCAGGTACTCGGAATCCCCGAGATGCCCGATGACCGCGTCGCCGCGCACCGTCTCGCGCAGCCGCTGACCGATGGCGACCCTCGCTCGATTGCCGCCGGCCTTGCCGGACATGGCGGTCAACAGCGAGAAGCTGTCCAGATTCGCCACGATGAGAACGAAATACCGGTCGTCGCGCCGGCTGCGCGAGCCGATCAGGGTGGCGACCTGGTCGTAGAAGGTCTGCCGGTTCAACAGTCCGGTCAGCGGCTCGATACCGCCCGTGTTCATCTCGGAACCGGCGATCTTGAGTGCCAGCTCGCACGCGAATGCGACGGTCACGTTGATGCCCATCACCAAGGCCACCGACGAGACCGCCATGACCGGATCCTCGATCAACCGCCACGCCAGCGTGGCGAGCGTCGCACCCTGGATGAACCAGATGACGAGCAGGAGTCGCCGGGAGTGGAAGAACACCGTGTACGCCGTCGTCACCACGAATGCGGTCGAACCCACCAGCGCGAGCACCGGATTGGGCAACAACAGACAGGCGGCGGCGATGAGCAACGTCCCGAGCGTGACGCAGAACATCGACTGACGCCAGGACGGCCATTCAGAGCGGAGCCAGACGGCAGCCATGCTGCCGCTGCAGACGATGACGACCGCCACCGCGAACGGGCCGTAGGCGACGGAATGTTTCGGCGTGGCGATCGTGGCGGGCATGGCGATGACGCCGAGGCCGACGATGCTCCACGCCACCACCCGGCACGTCAGGGTCTGCAGGTCGCGTGCCGCCAGGAACGCGGTGAGCCATTGGTAGTGATCGCCGCGGTGTCGCCAGCGCCCCGGGGTACGCATCAGGCGCGTGATCGCGTCGTACCGCAACACCGTGGCATCAGCGAACGGTACCAGCACGAACCGTGAGCGGTACCGTCGTTGCGGTCCCAAAATGCGCAGCTAGCCTCGCACTATGACATCGCAGTGGACACCAGGACGACTCGGAGATCTGACCGGTAAGAGCATCATCGTGACGGGTGCGACCAATGGGGTTGGATTGGCGACCGCGACCACATTGGCGCGGGCGGGCGCGCGCGTGATCCTGGCGGTACGCAACACCGAACTGGGCGCACAGCGTGCGGCGGAGATGACGGGTGAGACCGCCGTCGCCGAACTCGATCTTGCCAACCTGTCCTCGGTGCGCGCCTTCCCGGGGCGGCTGGACGAACTCGGCGTGGGCGAGATCGACATCCTGATCAACAACGCCGGCACGCTCACCCGGGAGCGCACCGACACCGCCGACGGTTTCGAGGCGACCATCGCGACCAACCTGCTCGGACCGTTCGCACTGACCAACCTGCTGTTGGACAGGGTGCGCGAGCAGATCATCAACGTGGGCTCCGAAGCGCACAAGTCGGCCATCCTGCACCTCGACGACCTGCATCTGCGCACCCACAAGTGGACGGTGATGGGTTCCTACGCGGCCTCGAAGCTCACCGTGATGCTGTGGGGGCTGGAACTGGATCGGCGGCTGCGCGCAGCCGGGTCGCCCGTCGTCACGCAGCTGACCCATCCCGGGTGGGTCGATTCGAACCTGCCGCAGTTGCCCGGTGGACCGCTGATGGGGGTTGTGCAGCGCGGGGTCAAACTGGTCGCCGGTGCGCTGGCCAACGACAAGGACGCCGGCGCCGCCACCACCTTGTACTGCATCACCGAGCCGATCCCACCGGGCAGCTATGTCGGCGTGGACGGCCGCCTCGGCTTGCGCGGCGCCCCGGTACTGATCGGCCGATCCGCGCTGGCCTGTGATTACGCGGTGGCGGCGCGGATCGTCCAGTTCGCCGAACAGGAAACGGGGACAGAGCTTTTGGCGGTGCGTACCGGCGCGTCCTGATGTTTGCCGGCCCAGAGTTTGCCTGCGCATAACGGGGCAGTCATATCCGGGTGTCATGGTGGGGTGGTGACCGTCGACCCGGCGCCGACATCGGCACCGGCACGACTCGTCGAGCGATTTCACCGATTCTGTGAGCGCGTCGTGGCCCGGCTGCCGTTCGGGCTCGTCGATGTCGTCGCACCCACCTTCCTGGGTTTCGTCCTGATCAACGGTTTCACCTTCGGGGTGGATCTGGCCATTCTGACCTTGCTGCACAGCGGTTTTGGTGTGCTGCTCCCGATCGCGCTGACGGTCGGCTATGTCTGCGCGTTCGCACTGAGTTACGTGCTGAACCGGACACTGAACTTC
Source organism: Mycobacterium sp. (assembly GCA_023264765.1). Taxonomy (GTDB): domain Bacteria; phylum Actinomycetota; class Actinomycetes; order Mycobacteriales; family Mycobacteriaceae; genus Mycobacterium. Next base: position 22,361 of record JAHFVC010000004.1, read on the forward strand.
CGTTCGCACGCGGTGGTGGGCCCTCAACTGGCGATCTACGTTGTGGTGGTCGCCATCAACTACGCGGCCTTCATCGTCGCCCTGCCCACCGCGCTGGCCTCGTTCGGGCTGGAGTACCACGTGGCGCGAATCCTCGCCGGTGGCGGCGAGGCCGTCTTCATGTACAGCGCGATGCGGTGGGTGATCTTCCGCCGCTGACGGTCATTCCCGCGATAGGACCGTCCGAGTTCTTTACGCTCCATCCATGACCGTTCACGACTCTGCCCTGGGGCGCCGCCAGGTATTGGCGGGCGCCGGAATCGCTGTGGGAGCCACCGCGATCGCGGCCTGCTCAGGATCGGGGACCAAGGACGCGACAACGACCTCCGCATCCGCTGCGCCGACGGGCGGCAAACCAGGTGTGCTGGCGCAGACCGCCCAGGTACCGGTCGGTGCGGGGGTGATCGTGGGCGACGTCGTGCTGACCCAGCCCACCGCCGGGGTCTTCAAGGGCCTGTCGACGGAGTGCCCGCACAAGGGGTGTGCGGTGTCCGCCGTTGCCGACGGGGAGATCACCTGCCCGTGCCACGGCAGCGCCTTCGGCCTGGACGGCGCGGTGCTCAAGGGGCCCGCGACCAAGCCCCTGGCGCCGGTCGCCGTGACGGTGCAAGGCGAGGACATCGTCAAGGGATAGGCACGGCTACGATCACCGGCTGTGGGAGACGTGGAGGACTCGACACCGGAATCGATCCCGCAGTGGTACGAGGAAACGTGGGCGGTGTACGCGGCCGGTGCCGGTGCGCTCGCCGTGATCATCGTCTTGGTTTTCGCGGTGGTGCAGACGTCGCGCAGCTCGATGGACCCGGGCCATCCGCCCCCGCCCGCAACCGAGGACGCACCGACCACCCAGATGTCCACGACGACGACCACCACGCGCACCCGGTCGACGACGCCGTCCACCTCCGACATCAACCCGTCGGACACCAGCCCGGGGTCCGCCACGACGACCACCGACGACTGGGTGCCCGACTTCCCCGAGCTGACCGGCACCACGCCGACCACGACCACCGACCCCTACGCGACGAGCACGTCAGCGCCTCGGGCCGGGGCGATTTAACTCAGCAGCGCACTGCCCTTGCGCCACTGATCCCACGGCACCGCCCAATCGCCGTTCTGGGACAGCAAGGTCTGGGGTGGGCCGCCGGTGTGCCGGATTTCCACCACGTCGCCGGGAACCGAGAAATCGAAGAACCACTTGGCGTTCTCGGAGCTCAGGTTCAAACAACCGTGCGAGGTGTTGGTGTTGCCCTGCGCCCAGACCGTGGCGTTGAGCTGGTGCAGATAGATACCGTCACCGCTGATTCGGGTGGCCCAGGGAATGGTCTCGCGGTAGCCGAGCCGGGAGTTGGTCGGCAGACCGTAGGACGACGAGTCCATGATCACCGGATTGGCCTTGTCCAGCACGGTGTACACACCGGGCGGGGTCCAGAAGTTCAGCGTCGTGCCGCCGATGGTCTCGGTGCCGCCCCGGCCCATCGAGGTGGGCATGGTGCGGACCAGCTTCCCGTTGTCGAACACGCTGACCTGCTTGGTGTTGTCATCGGCGATCGACACGTGCGAGTCGCCGATCTTGAACGACACCCTCTCGTCGTCTTGGCCGTAATAGCCGTCGCCCAGCGGGACCCCGTAGATGTTCGCGTCGACGGTCACGGTGGTGCCGGGGGCGTAGTAGCGCTCCGGGCGCCAGTGTGCGGTCTGCTCGTCGACCCAGTTCCAGGCGCCCTTCACGGCCGGGGACGTGGTCACCACCAGCTGGCGTTCCGCCCGGGCCTTGTCGGTGACCGGCTCGTCGAAATGCGCGACGACGACGGTGCCCACGCCGTAGGTGCCGCCGTCCTTCAGGGACGCGTATCCGGTGGTGTTCAGATATACCGACGTCTGGTAGCTCGGGGACACCGTGGTGAAGCTGGACGTCTCGGCTGCCGGCATCCCGCCGGGTCCCTGCGACCGCACGGTCATGGTGTACGTGCGGCCATAGCCGAGTTGGACGGCCGGCTTCCACGCGGTGCGGTCCGGTGTCATGATCCCTGCCACGGTGGCGCCGTTCTCGTTGACCATCGTCACGTCGGTCAGCGTCCCGCTGAAGGCGGTGACCGCAACCGGTCCGACGGGCAAGACGTTCTGGGCCCCGGCCGGAGGTTGCACCCTGATGGTCGCGGGTACCGGTGCCGGCGGATCCGCCGCTGCGGCTGCCGCCAGATCGGCACCGGCGGCCAGGTTGCGGCAGCCGTCCTGGCACTGCGCGATCCGGGAGCTCTGCGTCACCCCCAAGCCGGCGACGAGAAGGAGCGCCGCAAACATCGCGGCGCGCACTCGGTGACGATCAAGACGCACAGGCTCTCCGGGGCAGAAGACGGAATGATCCGGGGGTGCTGCACTGCACGCGCCGGAAGAAGCTCTCATAGTAGAGGGCGCGCGCGTCCGATCACACCCGACCGCTGATCTCCATGCTGTCCGTGTCGCGGGCCGCGAAGTTCACGCTTGTGTAGCCGTTGGCCGGATCCCGCACGTAGTCGAGATATGGCTTGGTGTCGGCCATTTCGGTGTTGTCGGCGATCACCAGCGCGCCCGGCGACAGCCTCGGTTCGAGGACCCGCAGCACCGGCAGATAGAGCTCTTTCCACCCGTCGAGCAGCACCAGATCGACGGGGCCCGTGCCCGCCGCCAGAGTGCTGACGGCGTCGCCCTCCAGAATGGTGATGAGATCCGACAGTCCGGTCTCGGCGAAGGTCTGCTTCGCGGCGGCGATCTTGGCGGCGCTCAGCTCGGTGGTGATCACCCGGCCGGACCCGTTGTCGCGTACGGCGGAGGCGAGGTGCAATGCCGACAGACCGAAGGACATCCCGAACTCGACGACGGTGGCGGGCCGCGCGGCGCGCACCAACGTGTAGAGCAGCCGGCCTGCCGCGGGGGTTACCGGCATGTAGACGTCGCTGACCGCATCGGCGCGCTCCTGCGCGCTCGCCTGCGGATCGAAATTGCGAAATCGGTCTCGCAGACCGGCCCGCTGGGCGTCGGATTCGGCGTACATCCGGTCCAGGGCACGTGCGACCCGGGCATCGTGAAGTGTCGTCATGAGCGCGAAGCTACGCCCGGTGGCTGTGCGCTGGATTAGACCCAGCTGGGCCTGTCTGACACAATTGCGGGCGAGGGGAGTACTCCTGTCGCTGCGGTGTCGTCATCACGTGGTCCGAAGTCGGATTGCCGGTGCCGCAGGCTGTGCCTCGTGTGGCGCGGCGGAAGAGACCTCGGCCGTTGAACGACGACCGGAGGCTCTTTTTCATGAATGTGTCTGCACTCGAGTGGGGTATCACCCTCACCGTCACCATCGCGATCCTGCTGTTCGATGTGATCGTGATCGGGCGACGCCCGCACGAACCATCCAAACGTGAAACCGCGACCTATCTGACGATCTATGTCGGCCTGGCCGTGGCCTTCGGGCTGTGGACGTGGTTCTTCCACGGCAGTCAGTTCGGAGTTGAATTCTTCGCCGGTTGGCTCACCGAGTACAGCCTGTCGGTGGACAACCTGTTCATCTTCTTGATCATCATGGCCAGCTTCAAGGTGCCGCGGATCTATCAGCAGCAGGCGCTGCTCGTCGGCATCATCTTGGCGCTGATCTTCCGCGGCATCTTCATCGCGCTCGGCGCGGTGGCCATCGAGCAGTTCTCCTGGGTGTTCTACCTGTTCGGCGCGTTCCTGGTGTACACCGCGCTCAAGCTGGTCCGGGACACCGAGCACGACGACGATGCCGACAACGGCGTGGTCCGGTTCGCGCAGAAGCACCTGAAGTTCACCGACAAGTGGAACGGCTTGAGCCTGTGGGTGAAGGAGAACGGAAAGCGTCTGATGACGCCGATGTTCCTGGTGATCGTCGCGCTGGGCACCACAGACCTGCTGTTCGCGCTGGATTCCATCCCGGCCATCTACGGCCTGACCCGCGAGCCCTACCTGGTGTTCACCGCCAACGTCTTCGCGCTGATGGGCCTGCGCCAGCTGTACTTCCTGCTCGGTGATCTGCTCAAGCGGCTGGTGTACCTGTCGCAGGGTCTGGCGTTCATCCTGGGCTTCATCGGGGTGAAGCTGCTGCTGCACGCGCTGCACGAGAACGAACTGCCGTTCATCAACGGCGGCGAGTCGGTGCACGTTCCGGAGATCCCGACGCTGGCCAGCCTCGGTGTCATCGTCGTGACGCTGGTGATCACCACGGCGGCCAGTCTCTACAAGACGCGCAACGATGCGAAGAAGGCCGCCACCGCCGCCGCCGGCACGGCCGACTAGCTCAGTCCCGCACGAAGCGGACGTTCTCGGCCAGCGGGTTGCGGCCCACCCGCAGTCCGTTGGCCGGGAAGTCCGGGTCGGGGTAACCGATCGCAAGCCCGCACAGCACCCGCATCTCCGCACCGATGCCGAGATGCTCGCGCACGATGTCCGGATAGCCGGCGATGGACACCTGCACGCATGTCCCCAGTCCGCGCGCAGTCAGTGCCAGCAGAAGGTTCTGCAGGAACATGCCTACGCCCATGCTGTCCACGTAGCCGAGTTCGTGGTGCATGCAGACGACGCCGGCCAGCGGTGCCCGGAAGAACTCCCAGTTACGCAACACCGCCAACCGCCGGGCCTCGGCGTCGTGGCGGGCGATACCCATGGAGCCGTACACCAGAGCACCCAGATCGCGGCGGTGGTGTTCGAAATCTTCGGGGAGCTTGGGAACCCTGGGCGCCGAGGCCTGGGCTTCCTGGAGTAGTGCCTCGACCAACCGGTCACGGGCCGGCCCGGAGGCGAACACCACCTGCCAGGGCTGGACGTTCGAATTGGACGGGGCGCGTACGGCCAGCGCCAGGGCTTCGTCGAGCAATTCCTGCGGTACCGGCTTGTCCCGCAGGAACAACCGGCTGGAGTGACGTGCCGTGATGGCATCTTCCAGGTCGTACATGTACTCAATCCTTCACGACGAGAACGGTTTTGCCGGGCAGTTGGCGTGACCTGCTCTCATAGGCCTGCCGGCCCTGCGCCAGGCCGAAGGTGGCGGCCAGTTGCACGTGCAGCCGACCGGCGTCCACCAGACCGGCCAGCTCGGCCAGTGCGTCGGTATCGGGTGTCACGATGAAGAACGTCGCCGGGATGCCGGCCGGCGGCGGCGCGGTCAAGGTGACCAGCCGCCCGCCCGGCCGGGTGGCAGCGAATCCGGCGTGCAGCGCGTCACCGCCGACGGTGTCGATGACGACATCGAACGCTGCAGGGGGGATCGGTGCGGTGCGGGTGTCGACGATCTCCGCGACACCCAGGCCCGCGACCAGATCACGGGCCTGGTCGCTGCGCACCGTCGCCGACACCTGGGCCCCGAGGTCCGCCGCCAGTTGCACGGTCAGTGCCCCGACCCCACCCGCCCCGCCGAGCACCAGCACGCGGTCGCCGGCGCCGACTTTCGCGTGGTCGACGAGCGCCTGCCAGGCGGTCAGACCGGCCAGCGGCAGCGCGGCGGACACGGTGTGCGCAACCGACCGCGGCCGGCCGGCCAGGTCGGCGGCCGGCACGCTCACGTAGTCGGCTGCGGCGCCGTCCCGGTCGAACTGAATCAGCCCGTACACCTGGTCACCCACCGCCCATCCGGTCACCTCGGGGCCCACCTCGGCGACGATCCCGGAGACCTCGTGCGACGGATGGCCGGCAGGTGCGACCAGGTCTCCTCCCAGGTCAGCTCGTCGAAGGTGATGGCGGCGGCGTGCACCTGGACCAGCACCTCCCCGGCGGCGGGCGCTGGGCGCGGTGCCTCGTCCAGGACGAGGACCTCCGGGCCGCCCCGCCGGTGCGCGCGCAGCGCCCGCATCGCTAGAAGCCCTTCTTCGCGAGCCAGCCCAGCGCCAGGTCCGCGACGTCACGCCACCCGTTGTCGATGGTCAGTGAATGTCCGCGGCCGGCCAGGATCTCGAACTCGGTATCCGATTCACCCTTCGCGTACTTGGCCGCCACCTCCTTGGTGACCTTCAGTGGCACGGTGTGGTCCTCGGTGCCCGAAATCAGCAGCAGCGGACCGCGGTCGGCCAGTTTGGTGTCGACCTTGGCCGGCGAATGGAGGGCGAAGTTCGCGGCCGCATCCTGGAACAGGGGGCGGCCCGGACCGGGAATGGTCCACTGCGCATGCAGCGCATCGGATTCCTCTTCGCTGATCGCGTTGCCGAAGGCGTAGCGGAACTGCTCGGGGGTCAGCGACACCGTCTTGTGCAGGTTGGCCGGATTACCCAGCACCGGGAACGACGACTTCAGCTGCGCCAGCGGCAGCGCCTTCACGCCCTTGAGCGGCGCCGGGTCGACCGCCACGGCCGCCGCGGCGTGACCCTCCGCCAGCAGCCGCTGGGCGATGAGCCCGCCGAACGAGTGGCCGATGACGATGGGCTTGGTGTCCCCGAACAGGCCCGCGTAGTGCGCCACGATCTCGTCGATGCCGACATCGTTGAGCGCATCGGGGTTGGCGCGGGTGGCCTCGACGGTATCGCCGTCACCGGGCCACCCGGGCGCGGAGGTGGAGTAGCCGCGGGTGGCGAACAGGTCCTGCCAGGGCTGCCACGAGCCGGCATGGATCCACAGACCGTGGATGAAGACGACGGGGGTGTTGGACATTTTCGATCTCCTCAGATGTGTCGGGGCTCAAGCAACGGTCGATACGTAGCCGCCGTCGATGCGGACGTCGGCGCCGGTGATGTTGGCGGAACGATCGCTGGCCAGGAACAGCGCCAGGTCGGCGACCTCGGCGGCGGTGGTGGCACGGCCCGTTGCGGCGCCCGCGGTGACGGATTGCAGCACCTCCTCGGCGGAGGCGCCACTGCCGCCGCCGAATTGTTCGCCGATGCCGCCTTTGGCCAGCCACAGCGGGGTGGCCACCGGGCCGGGGCTGATCACGTTGACCCGGACCCCCTTGGGTCCGAATTCGCCGGACAGACCTTTGGCGAGATTGGCCAGTGCAGCCTTGGTGGTGCTGTAGTCGAGGATGGGCGAGTCGGGGAGCACCGCGTTGACCGACCCGATCATGACGATGGAACCGCCGCCGTCCAACAGGTGCGGCAGGGCGGCGCGGGTCACGCGGATGGCGGAGAGCAGGTTGATGTCGATCGAGGCCTGCCAGGCTTCGTCGGTGAGCGTCAGGAACCCGCCCATGTGGGGCACGACGGCTCCGGTGTTATTGACCAAGATGTCGATGCCGCCCCGGTCGGCCGCGGCGGCGACGAGTGCCGCGGCGCCATCGGCAGTGGCCAGGTCGGCGGCGATGAACGTCGCAGATCCCGCGGCCTCCAAAGCCTGAAGTTCCGGTGAGTTGTGCCGCGCCCCGGCGATGACGAAGGCGCCGGCTTCGGCGAATGCCTGGCTGATGGCCAGACCGATACCCTTGCTCGCCCCCGTGACGACGGCGATCTTGTTGTCCAGATGCATATCCATGGCTCATACAGTGCTCCGACGGTCCCGGCGCGGACATCTGTCAAATGACTGCACCGCAGTCGGAAGTCAAATGACTGCACCGCAGTCGGAAGTCAAATGACTGCACCGCAGTCGGAAGTCAAATGACTGCATGTGCTGTACAACAGTCATGTGCTGATCGGACGGGACGCGGAGATCGCCGCGCTGCAGGACTTCCTGACCTCAGGATCGGCACTCGTGGTCAGCGGTGCCCCCGGCGTCGGGAAAACCGCCCTCACCCGGGAACTGCGAGCGGATGGGTGGCGAGTGGTCCGCGCGACCGGGGTGGAGGCCGAGACGGCGTTCACCCTCGGCGGGCTGAATCAGATCGTCTATCCGTTGCGCGCCGCGGCTGACGCTCTGGACGCCGCCGACCAAGCGATCCTGGCCCCGGTCTTCGGGGCCGACCCGGTGCGCGCGCCGGAACCACTCCCGCTGGCGATGGCCATCCTCGACCTGTTCACGGCGGCCGCCGCGGAGCAACCGCTGCTGGTGTGCGTGGACGACGTGCACTGGTTCGACGAACTCAGCGCCGTCGTCCTCGGCGTCATCGGACGCCGGTTGGGCGACGCGCGGGTGCGCATCCTGGCGACCTTCCGGCCACACACCGGATCCGAGTTCGCCACCGCCGGGTGGGACGAGATCAGGCTGGGCGAGTTGAGCGACGCAGACTCGGCCCGCCTCGTCGACACCGTCACGCTGAGTCCGGCCGCCCGACGGACGATTCTCGAGGTTGCGTCGGGGAATCCGCTGGCATTGACCGAACTGCCGCGCAATGCCGACCAGATCGAGAGGTTGGGTGCGGCGCTGCCGCTGACCGACCGGCTGGTGACGGTGTTCGGCGGCAAGCTGGCCCGGCTCGACACCCGGGTCCGCACTGAGCTGCTGCGGGCCGCGCTCGACGGATCCGGCCCGCAGGCCCGGTACGTGATGAGCGATGTGGCCGCCGCCGTTGTAGCCGACCTCGTGGTGACCAATACGTTGGGCGACAACGTCTTCCGGCATCCCCTGGTGCGGGAGGCGGTGATCCATCAAGCCGGGGCGCAGGAACGTCGTGCGGCACACGCCCATCTGGCCACGCTGTATGACGACGTGTTGATCCGTCGCGCCACCCATCTGAGCGCCGCGGCCGTCGAACCCGACCAGGAACTGGCCGACCTGCTCGCCGAGGCCGCCGCCCTGACCATCAAGCGCGGCGGTGCGGCGACCGCGGTGGACTGGTTGCAGCGCGCCGCCGAGCTGTCCACGGTGCCGAGCCGGCGCAGCGAACTGCTCGCCGATGCGGGTTTCGTGGCCTCTCAGGCCGGCCGGTACTTCGACGCCGGCAGCCCGCTGGATGCCGATCAGTCGGTGCTCAACCGGGCCTACCTGGCTATGTACCGCGACGGCGATGTGGTGACGGCGCACCGGCAGGTGCTCGGCGAGCTGGCGCGTACGGTCGCCGCAGACCCGACACGGTTGGTCAACCTGGCCCTGGTGCTGGCGCAGTACGCAGGCGACGCCGAGCTGTGGCGCCAGACCGAAAGCGCGATCGCAGGTTTCGGTGAGCGGGTCGACGAACTGTCGCTCGTCTACCGGGACACCTGGGGTGACACCGTCCGGCGGGCAGGGACCGCGCGCGCCCGGATCGCCCGGTACGCCGACGAAGCGACCGAGGCCGAGCCCTGGCAGGTGATGCGGTTGGGGGTGGCGGCCTACTACGTCGACGGCCTCGCCGAGTTCCGGGACACGTTGTACCACCTGTTCGATCGCGAGCATGAGCGGGGCGCGGTCACCAACGCCATCACCATGCAACACCTGATCCTGCTCGACCTGATGAACACCGGTCAGTTGCAGCGGGCCGCCGACGCGGGACGGATCGGGTTGGAGCTCACCACGACTCACCGAAACGATCTGTTCGCCGTGCAGTTCGCCGCCTACCTGGGGGTGGTCGCGGCGATGACGGGAGATCTGGAAGAGGCGCGACGGCGCGCCGCGGAGGTCAATCGCTGGGCCGGTCCGCGGCGGATCGGGATGCTGCTCGGCTGGGCCGGCCGGATCGCGGTGCTGACCGCGCTCGCCGAGGGCGACTATCAGGCGGCCTACGGGGCGGCCTGCGCGATCGCCGAACCCGGTACGCTGCCGCCCTTTTCGCACGCCGCCATGGACACCGTGCTCGACCTGGTCGAGTCCGCGATCCACGCCGGGCGCCCCGAGCAGGCCCGCGCGCACGCGTGTGCGGCACGCGATGTCGGGCTGGCGGCGGTCTCGCCGCGGCAGCAGGCGATCGTCTCGGGGGTGCTCGCCATGACCGCTCCCGACGCCGAAGCCGATGACCGTTACCGTGCGGCCCTGGCGCAGCCGGGCCTGGCCGAGTTCCCGTTCGACGCCGCCCGGATCAGGCTCGCCTACGGTACGTGGCTGCGGCGTCAGCGTCACCACACCCAGGCGCGGGACGAGTTGGCTGCAGCGGCGGAGATGTTCGAGACGATCGGCGCCACCCCGTGGTCGGTGAGGGCCCGCACCGAGCTGCGGGCCGCCGGCGCGACGGTCAAGCGTGGTGACGGTGTCCTCACCGCCCAGGAACGTCGCATCGCCGAACTGGCCGCGGCGGGCCACTCCAACAAGCAGATCGGTGAACAGCTCTATCTGTCTCCGCGCACAGTGGGCGCGCACCTGTACCGGATCTTCCCCAAGCTGGGCGTCACCAGCCGTGCGGCGCTGGGTGCGGTGTTGCGGGAAAGCATCGAATAGGACGCCGCCAGCAAACTCGATGCGTTACCATTTCGCGGGGTCCGGTGGCCGGGCCGAAATGAGGTCCGTTGTGGCGTTCAGCAGAGTTGTCGGTACTGCAAGTGTGGCGTTGGCCGGTGCGGTGCTGATGGGCATGACCCCGTCGATGTCCGCGGCGCCCGCGCTGCTGGCAAACTCATCGGTGTACTTCCTGCAAGGGACCAAGATCGGCGACACCACGAGCCATCCCGCGCCACTGATCTTCACCACCGAGATGATGACGGGTGCGGGGGAGCCGGCACCGGACCCGGCCGGCTTTCACTTCGTGGACTACCCGGCCACCATCGCGCCGTTCTCCCACGGCGGCTTCCGCGATCCGAACTGGGGTGTCTCGGTGGGCCGGGGCATCGCCGCGCTCGGCGAGCAACCGGTGGCAGGCGACACCGTGTTCGGGTACTCCCAGGGTGCGGTCGTCGCCACCGCCTACAAGCGCGACCACCTGGGTAACGGGGTCGACTACGTCCTGGTGGAGAACCCCGGCCGGCCCAACGGCGGGATCTTCGAGCGGTTCCACGGGCTCTACGTGCCGCTGCTCAACATCAAGTTCAGCGGGGCCACGCCCGTGGGTACAGATCAAACAGGCGGCACCACCGTCGACATCGCCCGGCAGTACGACGGCTGGGCGGATTTCCCCAAGTACCCACTCAACCTGCTGGCCACCGCCAACGCGGTGCTCGGGATCATCTACCTGCACGGTGACACCCAGGATCTCGACGAAGACGCCGTCAAGGACATCGACACGTCCGACCCGCGGTACTACCAGCAGCACGGCGACACCACCTACTACCTGATCCCCACCAAGCGGCTGCCGCTACTCATGCCGCTGAACGGTCTGCTGCCCAAGTCGGTGCTCGACAAGTTGGACGCCCCGTTGCGGGCTCTGGTCGAACTCGGTTACGACAGAAGTGATTACAGCAAGAACACGCCGGCTCAGATCGTGGGGCCGATCGGTGCGCGGGCCGCGGTTCCCGATGTCGCAGCGGGCGCTGCGGTGACGGCCGAAGAGGTGCAGCCGACTCCCGTCACCCCCAGTCCGGCGGTGGCGACACAGCCGTCGTCCAAGAAGTCGTCGACCCCGCCGGGTGGCACGACGCAGAACGATCCGCCCAAGCCCCCGCGAAGCTCGCTGACGACAAAGCTCCGGCAGTCCAGCGCGGCCATCACCTCGAAGCTGCGCTCCCTGACCGGTCACAAGTCCGAACCCAAGGCCCCGGATGCCGATGCGTCGCAACCCGTTTCGAAGCAGGAACCCAAGAAGGACGAATCCAAGAAGGACGAGCCGAAGCCGGACGCCGATAAGCGTGTCGCCTAATCGGTAAATCGCACACCGCGGACGGTGCCTGATTACCCTGTGTCGGCATGTCCACCGCAGTACGCAAAGCCGTCGTCGGCGCGTCGATCGGCAATGCCGTCGAATGGTTCGACTTCGCCATCTACGGCTTCCTGGCCACCTTCATTGCCGCGCATTTCTTCCCGGCAGGTGACGACACCGCGGCACTGCTCAACACGTTCGCGATTTTCGCCGCGGCCTTCTTCATGCGCCCGCTGGGCGGCTTGGTCTTCGGCCCCCTCGGAGATCGCATCGGCCGGCAGAAGGTGCTTGCCGTCGTCATCCTGTTGATGTCGGGTGCCACGCTGCTGATCGGTCTGTTGCCGACCTACACCTCGATCGGCGTTGCGGCCCCGCTGCTCCTGCTCGGCCTGCGCTGCCTGCAGGGCTTCTCGGCGGGCGGTGAATACGGCGGTGGCGCGGTGTATCTCGCCGAGTACGCGGAGCCGGCGCGCCGGGGTTTCACCGTCACCTTCATGGCGTGGTCCGGGGTGCTGGGTTTCCTGCTGGGTTCCGTCACCGTCACCGTGCTGCAGGCGACGCTGCCCGCGGCGGCCATGGACAGTTACGGCTGGCGCATCCCGTTCCTGCTGGCGGCGCCGCTGGGGCTGGTCGGGCTGTACATCCGGTTGCGCCTGGACGACACCCCGGAATTCACCGAACTGCGCACCCACGACGAGGTCGCCGGGCGCCCGCTGCGTGAGGCGCTCGCCACGTCCTGGCGGCCGATCCTGCAAGTCATCGGCTTGTTCCTGATCTTCAACGTCGGCTACTACGTGGTGTTCACGTTCCTGCCGAGCTACCTGATCAAGACGCTGCACTACAGCAAGACGGCGTCGTTCGTGTCGATCACGCTGGCCAGCCTGGTGGCGCTGATCCTGATCCTGCCGCTGGCCGCCCTGTCGGACCGGGTGGGACGGCGCCCACTGCTGATCGCGGGATCGGGCGCGTTCATCGTGCTGGCGTATCCGCTGTTCCTGTTGCTGAACTCGGGGTCGCTGGCGGCCGCGATCGGGGCGCATTGCGCGCTAGCCGCCATCGAGTCGGTGTATGTGTCGACGGCGGTCACCGCGGGCGTGGAGCTGTTCGCCACCCGGGTGCGCTACAGCGGGTTCTCGGTCGGCTACAACGTGTGCGTCGCGCTGTTCGGGGGCACCACCCCGTACGCCGTGACCTGGCTGACCGCCAACGTCGGCAGTGTCGCCGCGCCGGCCGGCTATCTGACCGTCGCCGCGGTGCTGTCGCTGGGCACGGTCCTGACGCTGCGCAGGTGAGCGGACCGCCCGGCGGGTGACCTGCCATGATGGGCCGATGACAGCGCAGCCGAAGTCGGCCCGGCCGACGAAGGCGGATGTCGCGCGCCTGGCCAACGTGTCCCCTGCAACCGTCAGTTACGTCCTCAACGACGTCAAGGGCCAGACCATCTCGGCGCAGACCCGCGCCGCGGTGCACGCCGCCGCCCGCCAGCTCGGCTACCGGCCCAACCTGGCGGCGCGCAACCTCGCCCGCGGGGGCAGCGGGGTGGTGCTCTACGTGGTGCCGCCGTTCTCCCTCGGCGAGCTGTTGCTGGAGGTGGGCAGCAGGCTGACCACCGAGTTGGGCAGGCACGGCATCGTGCTGTCGCTGCAATTCGAGACCGCCGACGGCCGCAACGTCGTCGACGCGGTCGCCGACCTGAACCCGATCGCCGTCACCAGCGTATTCCCACTCAGTGGTGCGGCGCTGGAAGCCGTTGCAGGAGCAGGCATTCCACAGATACACCTCGGTAGCGCACAACTGCACGCCATGGGTGCCCTGCACCTGAGCATCGGCGAGATGCGGGTGGCGCATCTCATGGGGCGCGGGCACCGCCAGTTGGCCTTCGCCTATGCCGAGGCTGAAGCGCTGCGCCCGCTGGGCGACTACTGGCTGGCCGGTCTGCGGGTGGCCGCGAGCGACCTGCCCCCGATCGTCACCGGGGCCGTCGCGGCCGACGGCAGCGACGCGGCCGCCGCGGTGCGCGACTGGGTGGCCGCCGGGGTGACGGCCGTGTGCGCGCAGAGCGACGAGACGGCGCTGGTGGTGTTGCACGGAATCCGGGAGGCCGGTCTGCGCTGCCCGCAGGATCTGGCGGTGATGGGGGTCGATGCGATCCCGCTGGGTGCGGTCAGCGGACCGCCCCTGACCTCGGTGGGACTGGACGCCAAGACGATCGTCGAGGTGTCGGTGGCCGCGATGATGTCCGAACTGGGCTACCCCAGCGTCCAGGAACCCAGCAGCGAGAACGTCGCCTACCTGATCCAGCGCGCGTCCACCTGATCGGTGCTTGCTCTCGGGGTGTCCGTCCGCGTAACTTACGCGAGTAAGTAATCCGGCAGCCTCCGGAGAAGGTGAGAAATTCAGTGACGACGGTCGACGCAAACACAGACGTGTATTTCGATCCCTACAACGTCGAGATCAACGCCAACCCGTACCCGACGTTCGCGCGGCTTCGGGAAGAAGCGCCGCTCTACTACAACGAGCAGTTCGACTTCTATGCGCTCAGCCGGTTCACCGACGTCAACAAGGCGCTCATCGACCACGAGACGTTCAGCTCGGCCCGCGGCGCCATCATCGAGCTCATCAAGGCCAACATCGAGATTCCTTCGGGCGCACTGATCTTCGAAGATCCGCCGATCCACACCACGCACCGCAAGCTGCTGGCCCGGATGTTCACCCCGCGCAAGATCGCCGCACTCGAACCCAAGATCCGCCAGTACTGTGCCGATGCCCTGGATCCCCTGGTCGGCACCGGCAAGATCGACTTCATCACCGACTTCGGCGCCATCATGCCGATGCAGGTGATCAGCGCGCTGCTCGGCATCCCCGAGGACGACCAGGAGATGATCCGCGACCACGGCAACGCCCAGATGCGCACCGAGGCGGGCAAGCCGATGGAGGCCGCGGAGAAGGGCCTCGTCGACGGCTCGATCTTCGAGACCTATATCGACTGGCGCAAGGACAATCCGTCCGACGACATCATGACCGACCTGCTCAACGTCGAGTTCACCGACGAGCAGGGCGTGACCCGCCGACTGACCCGCGAAGAGCTACTCATCTACATCAACGTCGTGGCCGGAGCGGGCAACGAGACCACCACCCGCCTGATCGGCTGGGCGGCGAAGGTGCTCGCCGAGCACCCCGACCAGCGTCGGCAGCTCGTCGAGAACCCCGCCCTGATCCCGCAGGCGATCGAGGAGTTGCTGCGCTTCGAACCGCCGGCCCCGCATGTCGCCCGGTATGTCACCCGCGACATCGAGTACTACGGCCAGACCGTGCCCGAGGGCGCCTCGATGATGATGCTGATCGGCTCCGCGGTCCGCGACAGCCGCCAGTTCCCGCCCGACGGCGAGGTGTTCGACATCCACCGCGAGCAGCGCCAGCACCTGGCGTTCAGCGTGGGGACGCACTTCTGTCTCGGTTCGGCGCTGGCGCGCCTGGAGGGCCGCATCGCGCTGGAAGAGATGCTCAAACGCTTCCCCGAGTGGGAGGTCGATCTGCCGAACGCCGCGCTGTCGCCGACGTCGACGGTGCGCGGCTGGGACTCGATGCCGGCGTTCATTCCGTGACGGCGAGTCTGACGGTCCCGAGCTCGTGGGACGAGGTCAGCGTCGACTGGATGACCGCGGCGCTGGCCCGCGACTTCCCCGGCGTGGTGGTCCGCGAGGTGACCGTCGCAATGCGCGATGACGGCACCAACCGGCGGGCCAGGCTGGCGCTGTCGTACGAGCCAGGTCCCGCGGGGCCCGCCACGGTGTTCGTCAAGGCGGTCGACCCCGACCACCGCGAACTGATCAAACTCACCAGCGGGCTACTGCACGAGCCCAGGCTGTTCAACTCGAATATCGATCTGCCGCTGGAACATCCGCAGGTGTTCGCGGCGCCCATCGACGAAGCGGCGGAGGATTTCCTGCTCGTCATGGAGGACCTGACCGCCCGGGACGCCGATCCGCGCGACGCGACCCGGCCGCTGACCGTCGAGCAGGCGGCCAGCGGGGTGCGCGGTCTGGCCCGGATGCACGCCGCGTTCTGGGGTGACCGGCTGCAGCGACCGGGGCTGGACTGGCTGGAACCGTTCGTGGAGTGGGACGGCATGCAGTACGCCCCGCTGCCGTCGGCGCTGGAACGGCTCGGCGCCGACGCCCCGGCATCGGTGCACGCGCTGACCATCGACGACCTGATCGAGGGCGTCTGGAAACCTTTCATCCGTACCCTGACGACCACCGCACCGACGCTGCTGCACGGTGACGCGCACGTCGGCAACACCTATCTCCTCCCGTCGGGAGAGGTCGGTTTCCTGGACTGGCAGGTGGCCCGCCGCGGCAACTTCTCGCTGGACCTCGGCTACTTCCTGCAAGGTGCGGTGACCACCGAGGACCGCCGCGCGCACGAACGTGCACTACTGGCCGAGTATCGCGGCGCGCTCGAGCTGCCCGCCGCAGAACTGCCGTCGGCCGAGGAGATCTGGCTGCGCTACCGGGCGTCGGTCGCGCACGGGCTGACGCTGTGGCTGGCTACCGCGAGCGCGGGTGAACTGTGGCAGCGACCCGACATCGCGCTGGCGCTCGCGCAGCGCTATTCGGCGGCCTACGAAGATCTGCAGACGGCCGATGCGCTGTCCGAACTCGGGTCCTGACCCGCTGTCTTAGGCGCGGGGGCCGCACACCCCCTAGGGTTGTGGCGTGCTAGGCCCCGCCCTGGTGGTGCTGTTCGCCTTGTGCGCCGCGATCTTTGCCGCAATCGGCATCGTGGTGCGCCAGCGCGCCACCCTCGACGTCCCCCCGGAACACGGGGTGAGCACCGTCATGGTCGCCACCCTGTTGCGCCGCCCGCTGTGGTGGGCAGGGACGGCGTCGGCGGTGGCCGGGTTCGTCTTCCAGGCGCTCGCCCTTGCCCACGGTTCGTTGTTGGTGGTGGCGCCGCTGCTCGTCTCTGCCCTGCTTTTCGCGCTGCCGCTGAGCGCTCGGCTGGCGCACCGCAAGGTCACCCGCTCCGAATGGTTGTGGGCCATTCTGCTGACGCTGTCGCTGGCGGTGTTCATCCTGCTGGCGCACCCACGTGCCAACGAGCACATCGCGCCGGCCCGCCAGATCACCGTCGTCGTGGTGATCAGCTTCCTGGTCGTCATCGCGTGCGTGGCGATTGCTCTGCGCAGGCCGGGCTGGCAGCGGGCGGTGCTGCTGGCCGTCGGTGTGGGCGTGCTGTTCGGCATGGTGGCGGTGATGACGAAGGTCTTGATGCATCTGCTGGCCCGCGACACCGTGGCGCAGGTACTGGCCACCCCCGTGCCCTACGTCCTGGTGGTGCTCGGCGTGGTGGCCACCCTGCTGCAGCAGTCGGCTTTCCATGCCGGTTCTCTGCAGACGTCGGTGCCGACCATGGTGGTCATCGAACCGCTGGCGGCGGTGCTGCTCGGGGCGTTCATCCTCGGCGAGCAACTCGACGCCAACGGGTGGGAGGCCATCGCTCTGACGGCGGCGGTGGTGGTGATGACGGTTGCGACCATCGCGCTGGGACGTGACGAGGGCGCGTACGAGGCACGTCTGGAAGCCAGCAAGGCCGCTACGTCGAGTTAGCTGGCGGCCCCGTGGTCGGCTGGCTGTGAAGTGGCTGAAAGCCAGGTGGCGGCCCCGGATTTTGGTGGCCTTGCTCACATCGCCCTGGTAGCCACGACGATCCGGGCATATCTTTAGTTTTGCTAACGTTGTTTCGAGTACGCGGCCATGAAGGCCGACGGATAACACCAAAATTTCCACTGTTCCGAAGAGTTATCGGGGGTTCCACCATGACCAACGACGTGAGCACCGAGCGCTTCGAGCGCCGGCTCAACCACCTGTGCGACACCGATCCGCAGTTCGCCGCCGCAGCGCCCAGCGCCGAGGTGATCGCCGCCGTCGACGCCCCGGACCTGCGACTGCCCGACGTCGTCAAGACCGTGCTGCAGGGTTACGGCGACAGGCCCGCGCTGGGACAACGCGCGGTCGAATTCGTCACCGACCCAGCGACCGGACGCACCGCCGCCGCGCTGCTGCCGCACTTCGAGAGCATCAGCCACCGCCAACTGTGGGACCGCGTACAAGCCATCGCCAACGCCTGGCGCGACCAGCCGGTCGCCGTGGGTGACCGGGTCGCCATCCTCGGCTTCACCAGCGTCGACTACACGACCGTGGACACCGCGCTGACTCAGCTGGGTGCCGTGTCGGTGCCACTGCAGACCAGCGCCCCGGCCACCCAGCTGGCACCGATCGTCGCCGAGACCGAACCCGTGCTGGTCGCCACCAGCATCGACTATCTCGATGACGCCGTCGCCCTGGTCGAGGGCGCGAACATCAGGCATCTGGTGGTCTTCGACTACCACTCCGAAGTCGACGACCAACGCGAGGCAGTCGAGGCGGCGCGGACCCGGCTGGGCTCCGGCGTCACGGTCGAAGCGCTCGCCGACGTGCTCGAGCGCGGTGCCGCACTTCCCGACACCGACGGTGTCGTCGCGGACGAAGCCGATCCGCTGGCTCTGCTCATCTACACCTCCGGCAGCACCGGCGCCCCGAAGGGCGCGATGTATCTGGAGAGCAAGGTCGCCAACATCTGGCGCCCGGCAGCCAACGCGCACTGGGACGACAGCCAAGGCACCGTGCCCTCGATCGTGCTGAGCTTCATGCCGATGAGCCATGTGATGGGCCGCGGCATCCTCTACGGCGCCCTCGCCGCAGGCGGCACGGTCAACTTCGCCGCCAAGGCCGACCTGTCCACCTTCCTCGAGGACCTCGCGCTGACCCGACCCACGCAGCTGAACTTCGTGCCGCGTATCTGGGACATGCTGTTCCAGGAGTTCCAGAGCCGCACCAGTCACGGAGCCGACGAGGACGCGGTGCTCGCCGACATGCGGGAGAACGTGCTCGGCGGGCGCTACGTCAGTGCGCTCACCGGTTCAGCGCCCATCTCACCCGAACTCAAGGGCTGGGTCGAACGGCTGCTCGACCAACACCTGCTGGAAGGCTACGGGTCGACCGAGGCCGGCTCGGTGTTCGTCGACGGCCGGATCACCCGCCCGCCGGTGCTCGACTACAAGCTCGTCGACGTTCCTGAGCTCGGCTACCGGCGCTCCGACGTGCCGCATCCGCGCGGCGAACTCCTGGTCAAGTCCACGCAGCTGTTCCCCGGCTACTACAAGAGGCCCGAGATCACGGCGCAGATGTTCGACGAGGACGGTTTCTACCGCACCGGTGACATCGTCGCCGAACTCGGACCCGACGAGGTCCGCTACGTCGACCGCCGCAACAACGTGCTCAAGCTGGCCCAGGGCGAGTTCGTCACCGTGTCCAAGCTGGAGGCCGCGTTCAACAGCAGCCCGCTGGTGCAGCAGATCTACATCTACGGCAACAGCGCCCGGCCCTACCTGCTGGCCGTCGTGGTACCCACCGATCCGAACGCGACCAAGGCGGCGATCGCCGCATCGCTGGCCGAGACCGCCAGGGCCGCCGATCTGCAGAGCTACGAAGTGCCGCGTGACTTCCTGGTCGAGAGCACACCTTTCACCGTCGAGAACGGTCTGTTGACCGGTATCCGTAAGTTGGCCTGGCCCAAGCTGAAGGAACGCTACGGCGCCGAACTCGAAGACCTCTATCGCGCCCTGGCCGACGGACAGGCCAACGAGCTGCAGGCCCTGCGTCAGCACGGCGCCGATGCGCCGGTGCTGGAGACGGTGAGCCGCGCGGCCGTCGCACTGCTGGGTGCCGCGAGCAGCGATGTCGCCGCGGATGCGCATTTCACCGATCTGGGTGGGGATTCGCTGTCGGCGTTGACGTTCGGGAACCTGCTGCAGGAGATCTTCTCGGTCGAGGTGCCGGTGTCGGTCATCGTGAGCCCGACCTCGGATCTTGCGACCATCGCCGCGCACATCGAGACCGAGCGGGCCGGCGGAACCGGCAGGCCGACGTTTGCCTCCGTCCACGGTGCCGGGGCCACCGAGGTGCATGCCGCCGACTTGACGCTCGACAAGTTCCTCGATCCTGCGACTCTTGCTGCGGCACCGGCACTTCCGCGCCCCGCCTCTGAGGTCCGCACGGTGCTGCTGACCGGCGCGACCGGATTCCTGGGCCGTTACCTGGCGCTGGAGTGGCTGGAACGGATGGACCTGGTCGACGGGAAGCTGATCTGCCTGGTGCGTGCACGGACGGATGAGGAGGCGCGGGCCCGCCTGGACAAGACCTTCGACTCCGGTGACCCGAAGTTGTTGGCCCACTATCGCGATCTGGCCGCCGACCACCTGGAGGTCATCGCCGGTGACAAGGGTGAGGCCGACCTCGGTTTGGACAAGGCGACCTGGCAGCGTCTGGCCGACACCGTCGATTTCATCGTCGATCCGGCGGCTCTGGTCAACCACGTGCTGCCTTACAGCGAGTTGTTCGGTCCCAACGCGCTCGGTACCGCGGAGCTGATCCGGATCGCGCTGACCACCAAGATCAAGCAGTTCGCCTACGTGTCCACGATCGGTGTGGCCGGCGGCATCGAACCCGGCAAGTTCGTCGAGGACGCCGACGTCCGGACCATCAGTGCCACAAGGATTGTCGACGACACCTATGCCAACGGCTATGGCACCAGCAAGTGGGCCGGCGAGGTGTTGCTCCGCGAAGCCCATGACCTGGCCGGTCTGCCGGTGTCGGTGTTCCGGTGCGACATGATCCTGGCCGACACCACGTATGCCGGGCAGTTGAACCTGCCCGACATGTTCACCCGGATGATGTTCAGCCTGGTGGCCACCGGTGTGGCACCCAAGTCGTTCAATCAGCTTGATGCACAAGGAAATCGGCAGCGGGCCCACTACGACGGACTGCCGGTGGAGTTCATCGCCGAAGCGATCTCCACCCTGGGTGCGCATGTCGACGACGGGTTCGAGACCTACCACGTGATGAACCCCTACGACGACGGCATCAGCATGGACACCTTCGTCGACTGGTTGATCGAGGCCGGCTACAAGATCGAACGAATCGATGACTACGCCGACTGGCTCGACCGCTTCGAGGCCACGCTGCGCGCGCTACCGGACAAGCAACGGCAGGCGTCGTTGCTGCCGCTGCTGCACAACTACCAGCAGCCCGGCATCCCGGTGAACGGCGCCATGGCCCCGACCGAGGTGTTCCGCACCGCGGTGCAGGACGCGAAAATCGGTCCGGACAAAGACATTCCGCATGTCGGCGCCCCGGTGATCGTGAAATACATCACCGATCTGCAGTTGCTCGGCCTGCTCTGAGAGCAGAACTCCTGGTCGCCGCCAGTGCCGACGGCGACCAGGGTTCTCCCAGTGCATTGACAGCCGCGAACGGGAATTCACCGTTGCGTCCGCTCGTCATTCTCTATGGAGCCCAACGACGCGCTCACTTCCCATTTGTCTTGAAATTCCAAACGTTTTAGAGGTTCCGTGATGTCGACCGATACCCAAGACGAACGGCTCGAACGCCGCATCGCCGACTTGATCGCCAATGATTCCCAGTTCGCCGCCGCGCGACCCGACGCGGCCGTCGGAAAAGCCGCGGAGGCCGACGGCATCCGGCTTCCGCAGATCGTGCAGACCGTGCTGCAGGGCTACGCCGACCGGCCCGCCCTCGGCCAGCGCGCCGTCGAGTTCGTCACCGATCCGGCGACCGGACGGACGAATGCCGCGCTCCTCCCTCGATTTGAGACCCTCAGCTACGCCGAACTGTGGAGCCGGGTCCGCTCGGCCGCCAGCGCCCTGCATGCCTCCGGCGTGCACGAGGGCGACCGGGTCGCCATCCTCGGTTTCACCAGCGCCGACTACACGGTCATCGACACTGCGCTCGGCCAGATCGGCGCCGTTTCCGTTCCGCTGCAGTCGAGTTCATCCGCTTCGGCGCTGGCGCCGATCATGGCCGAGACCGAGCCGCGCGTCATCGCCGCCAGCGTCTCCTACCTCGACGAGGCCGTGGAACTGGCGGTCGGTGGCCATGCACCCGATCGGGTCGTCGTGTTCGACTTCCACCCGGAGGTCGACGACGACCGCGAGGCGTTGGCCGCCGCTGCCGAGGCACTGATCCCGGCTGCCGTCGTCGTGGAGACGTTCACCGAACTCCTGGCCCGCGGTGCCGACCTGCCCCAGGCACCGGCACCCAGCACGGATGACTCGAATCCGTTGGCGCTGTTGATCTATACCTCCGGAAGCACCGGAGCCCCCAAGGGGGCGATGTACCTGGAAAGCCAGGTCTCATCCTTCTGGCAGCGGTCCAGCGAGTCCTGGTTCGGGCCGAGCGTCGCGTCGATCAACCTCAACTTCATGCCGATGAGCCACGTGATGGGCCGCGGCATCCTGTACAGCAGCCTGGCCGCTGGCGGCACGTGCTACTTCGCCGCACGCGCCGATCTGTCGACGCTCTTGGAGGATCTCGCGCTGGCGCGTCCCACCGAGCTGAACTTCGTGCCCCGCGTCTGGGAGATGCTGTACCAGGAATTCCAGAGCCGCACCGCACACGGCGCGGACGCCGACGCGGTGCTGGCCGACATGCGGGAGAACCTGCTCGGCGGCCGCTACGTGGACGCGATGACGGGCTCGGCCCCGATCACCGATGCGCTCAAGGCGTGGGTCGAGACCTTCCTCGGCATCCACCTTCGTGAGGGCTACGGTTCCACCGAGGCCGGCATGGTCTTCTTCGACGGTCAGGTGCAGCGGCCGCCGACCATCGACTACAAACTGGTGGACGTCCCCGACCTCGGCTACTACCGCACCGATCAGCCGCACCCCCGCGGTGAGCTTCTGGTCAAGACCGTCAACCTGTTCCCCGGCTACTACAAGCGCCCCGAGGTCACCGCCGGAGTGTTCGACGAGGACGGTTTCTACCGCACCGGTGACATCGTCGCGGAGACCGGACCCGACCAGATCCGGTACGTCGACCGCCGCAACAACGTGCTCAAACTGGCCCAGGGCGAGTTCGTCACCTTGGCCAAGATCGAAGCCGCGTTCAGCAACAACAGCCCGCTGGTGCACCAGCTCTACGTGTACGGCAACAGTGCGCAGCCCTACCTGCTGGCAGTCGTCGTCCCCACCCCCGAGGCACTGTCGCGCTTCGGATCCGAGGAGCTCAAGCGGAACATCGCGGCGTCCTTCCAAGAGGTCGCCAAGGCGCTGGAGCTCCAGTCCTACGAGGTGCCACGCGATTTCATCATCGAAACCACCCCGTTCACCGTGGAGAACGGCTTGCTGACCGGCATCCGCAAGTTGGCCTGGCCCAAGCTCAAGGCCCAGTACGGACCCGCACTGGAAGAGCTGTACACCGAGCTCGCCGACGGTCAGGCCCGCGAACTGCAGGAGCTCCGGGCCGCCGGAGCGGACGGCCCGGTCGCCGAGACCGTGGCACGTGCCGCGGCAGCCCTGCTGGGTGCGACCGCCTCGGACGTGACCGCGGATGCGCATTTCACCGATCTGGGTGGGGATTCGCTGTCGGCGTTGACGTTCGGGAACCTGCTGCAGGAGATCTTCGGGGTCGAGGTGCCGGTGTCGGTGATCGTGAGCCCGGCCTCGGATCTGGCGACCATCGCCGCGCACATCGAGACACAGCGCGCCGGCGGAACGGGCAGGCCGACGTTCGCGTCGGTGCACGGCCGTCACGCAGGCGAGGTCACCGCGAGCGAGCTGACCCTGGACAAGTTCCTCGATGCGGCGACTCTTGCTGCGGCACCGGCACTTCCGGCCGCCAGCAGCGAGGTTCGCACGGTGCTGCTGACCGGCGCGACCGGGTTCCTGGGCCGCTACCTGGCTCTGGAGTGGCTGGAACGGATGGATCTGGTCGACGGGAAGCTGATCTGCCTGGTGCGTGCACGGACCGATGAGGAGGCCCGCGCCCGCCTGGACAAGACCTTCGACTCCGGCGACCCGAAGTTGTTGGCGCACTACCGTGATCTGGCCGATCACCTCGAGGTGATCGCCGGTGACAAGGGCGAGGCCGACCTCGGTTTGGACAAGGACACCTGGCAGCGTCTGGCCGACACCGTCGACCTGATCGTCGATCCGGCGGCGCTGGTCAACCACGTGTTGCCCTACAGCGAGTTGTTCGGTCCCAACGCGCTCGGTACCGCGGAACTGATCCGGATCGCGCTGACCACCAAGATCAAGCCGTTCATCTACGTCTCGACGATCGGTGTGGGCGACCAGATCCAGCCCGGCACGTTCGTCGAAGACGCCGATGTCCGGGTGATGAGTTCGGTGCGCGCGATCAACGACAACTACGCCAACGGATACGGCACCAGCAAGTGGGCCGGCGAGGTGTTGCTCCGCGAAGCCCATGACCTGGCCGGTCTGCCGGTGTCGGTGTTCCGGTGCGACATGATCCTGGCCGACACCACCTACGCCGGGCAGTTGAACCTGCCCGACATGTTCACGCGGATGATGTTCAGCCTCGTCGCGACGGGGATCGCTCCCGAGTCGTTCTACACGCTGGACTCGCAAGGCCGTCGGCAGCCGTCGCACTACGACGGACTGCCGGTGGAGTTCATCGCCGAAGCGATCTCCACCCTGGGTGCGCACGTGCAGAACGGATTCGAGACCTACCACGTGATGAACCCCTACGACGACGGCATCAGCATGGACACCTTCGTCGACTGGTTGATCGAGGCGGGATACAAGGTCGAGCGGGTCGGGGACTACACCGGCTGGCTCGGTCGCTTCGAATCCACGCTGCGTGGACTGCCGGACAAGCAGCGCCAGGCGTCGCTGCTGCCGCTGCTGCACAACTATCAGCATCCGGAGGCGCCGGTGAATGGGTCGATCGCGCCGACCGACGTGTTCCGCGCCGCGGTGCAGGACGCGAAAATCGGTCCGGACAAGGACATCCCGCATGTCAGTGCACCGGTGATCGTCAAGTACATCACCGACCTGCAGTTGCTCGGGCTGCTGTAGAAAGCGCGGGCGAGTCCGCGCCGGGCACGACAAAAAGTGGGGCACCCCGAACGGGGTGCCCCACTTCATGTTCCGAACCGACTACTTGACGTCTACGTAGACCGTCTTCTCGGCCACCGTGGGCGTGTAGTTGTCACCGGTGGAGTCCACACCGGCGTAGGTCTGCCCCGGACGCACCGAGACCACCGTCGCCTGCTCGAGCGGGGTGGTGCCCACCCGGTTGACGATGACCTTGTAGCCCTGGGCCTGGAGCTTGCTGATGGTGTCCTGGGCAGAACCCGGACCGGACGGAGCGGCAAGTGCGGGCGCCGCCAAACCGATGACAGTGGTGGCCAGTCCGCCGGCGATGGCGGTGCTGACCAAGGTGGCGATCTTGAGCTTCTTCATCTGCTGTTTCCTCTTCTGCGACTTGACGTTCCGCACCGCGATGAGTGGCCGTGGCGCACAACGTCCCCCTGACCGGTACCGTTGGTTCGGGCCCGATCTGACTGCTTCAACCCGGGCAGCCGAACGTTTAATTCCGGCGGCAGAAATTGATCGACAGTTGGCAGGATCACGCCCTCAGGCGTGCCAGGATGCCCATCGCGCGACGCTGACCGTCACCACGGGACCGTCCAGAGCGATCCGCTCGTACTGGTGATACTTGGCGCGCAGCAACGCATAGCCGATCGCCATCTCATCACCGTGGGTGTGGATCTCGGCCATGCCGTCGGCACGGACCCACCACAGCTGGCTCCAGTCCTCGGTGTAGTGGTCGACCAGAAGACTGACCCGGGGGTTGGCCTCGATATTGGCGAGGCGCCGCAGCCGCTGGGTGGATTTACGCTTCGCGTCCACGGCGGTGTACAGCGTGTCACCGCGGACGGCGAAGACCACCGGCACCAGATGGGGGATCCCGTCGGCCGTCGTCGCGAGTGTCGCGACGGGTGCCGCCGCGAACAGGTCGGTGGGGTCGGTCATCGTCCGGTTCGCGGTTGCGGCGCCACGCTCAGCGGCGACCGGGTGACGTTGATCCGCGGTTTGGACGGCGGTTCGCTGCGCTGTCGTGGTGCGGGCCCGGTGTTCACCTGCTCCGGTGCGGGCGGGGGTGGCGGTGGTGGAGGCGGTGGTGGCGGGGGAGGCGGTGGCAGCGCCGAGGATGGCGTGGTGGTCGTCGGCGTGGTGGTCGCGGTGGTGGAGTGATCCACCGGATCGTCGTCGTCGCCGGAGCCGGAGAAGACCAGGAGCACGACAGAGACAACGATGGCGACGGCCGCGCCACCGACGGCGAGAATCGCCAGTGTCGCGCGCTGGGTGCGATACCAGGGCTCCGGGGGCGGTTTGAAGGTCCACGTTCCCGTGTTGAACGCGTCGAACGGTCCGGTCGGGGGATCGGTCGGCGCGGCTACCGGTTCGAACAGTCGCGGGTCGTCCCACACGCTGGAGTTATGCCCCACCCAGCCGGGGTGGTCGGCATCGTTCGCCCGGGATTCGGCCGCCTCCGGGGCATCGCGTTCCGCCACACCCCAGATGGTATGCGCCGACCTGCGCAAACTCCGATTCCGGGGGGCTCGGCACGCCGGGCCGACCGTGGCGGGCCGAAACCCCGGCCTTCGGCGAAGGGGCATCACGCACCCGAAAGCGCCGGTAGGGTCGGTCTGCGTTCATCTCAGGTTCATCGTGAAACGCAGATGTCGTCACCGCCCCGTCACTGTCCGGAAGCTTGTCCCACGGAGGGTTCGCGCATGAGGAAATCAGGGCTTCTCGCGATGACCGCGACCGCTTTTCTGACCGCTGCGCTCATCGCGTCCTGCGCACCACCGGAGAAGAAGGACGAGAAGAGCGGTGACAAGGCGAGCACCGCGACCTCGGCCGCCGACTTCGGCGGGATGGACGGCCTGATCGAGGCGGCCAAGAAAGAGGGCCAACTCAACGTGATCGCCCTGCCTCCGGACTGGGCCAACTACGGCGCCATCATCGAAGCGTTCACGGCCAAATACGGCATCAAGGTGAACTCCGACCAGCCCGGTGCCAACAGTCAGGAAGAGATCAACGCCGCTCAGCAGCAGAAGGGCCGCAGCACCGCACCGGACGTGTTCGATCTGGGCCAGTCGGTCGCGTTGGCCAACACGGAGGTCTTCGCGCCGTACAAGGTGGAGCAGTTCGCCGAGATCTCCGATGCTTTCAAGGACCCGAATGGGCTCTGGGTCAACGATTACGGCGGCTACATGTCGATCGGCTTCGACTCCACCCGGGTGGGCATCGTGGCCGGCGTCGACGACCTGCTCAAACCGGAACTGAAGGGCAAGGTGGCGCTCAACGGCGATCCGACCCAGGCCGGATCCGCGTTCTCCGGGGTGATGATGGCGTCGGTGTCGCAGGGCGGGTCGCCGGACGACATCGCCCCCGGCGTCGAGTTCTTCGGCAAGCTGAAGGAGGCGGGCAACTTCCTGCCGGTGGACCCGACGCCGGCCACGATCGCCTCGGGCCAGACACCGGTGGTGATCGACTGGGACTACCTCAATGTCGCGCAATCCAAGAAGGTGCACGGCTGGAAGGTGATCATCCCGCACAACGCCGCCGTCGCCGGCTACTACTTCCAGGCCATCAACAAGGATGCGCCGCACCCGGCCGCCGCGCGGCTGTGGCAGGAGTTCCTGTACAGCGATCAGGGGCAGAACCTGTACCTGGGCGGCGGCGCCCGCCCGGTGCGCGCGGATTCGATGGTCACCAAGGGCACCATCGACCGTGCCGTGTACGGCACGCTGCCGCCCGTCGACGGTGGCGCGACGTTCGTGTCCGTCGACCAGAACAAGAAGGCCACCGAGTATCTGAAAGCCAACTGGGCCAAGGCGGTCGGCTGATCCTGCGCCTGGACGTGCGCCGGATCCGGGAGGCGTTACCGCTGCTGCCGTTCCTGGCGGTGGTGGCGATCTTCCTCGTCATCCCGACAGGGACGGTGCTGGTGAATGCGGTCATCGTCGATGGGCGCTTCTCGATGGACCGGATCGCGGTGTTGTTCACCGAGGCGCCGCTCGCGGCGCTGGGCCGCAGCTTGGTGCTGTCCGGCAGCACCGCACTGATCGGCGCCGTGTCCGGGGCGGTGCTGGCCTGGCTGATCGTCGCGAGCCCACCGACCTCGCCGGTGCGCAGGGCGGTGTTGTCGCTGTGCAGTGTGCTGGCCCAGTTCGGCGGTGTGGCATTGGCTTTCGCGTTCCTGGCCACGATCGGGCTCAACGGCGTGCTGACGGTGTGGGCGCAGCAGGCGTTCGGCTGGGACCTGACGGGTTCGGGCTGGCTCTTTCGCTTGCCCGGCCTGATCCTGGTGTACTGCTACTTCCAGATCCCGCTGATGGTCATCGTGTTCCTGCCTGCCCTGGAAGGGCTGCGGGCGCAGTGGCGCGAGGCCGCCGTCAGTCTGGGCGCGAGCCCGTGGCAGTACTGGCGCGAGGTGGGTGTCCCGCTGCTCACCCCGGCCTTCCTGGGATCGGGGCTGCTGTTGTTCGCCAACGCCTTTGCCGCCTACGCCACCGCGGCGGCGCTGGTCAGCCAGGGCAGCCCCATTGTGCCGCTGCTCATCAGGGCCGCGTTGACCAGTGAGGTCGTGCTCGGTCAATCGGGTTTCGCGTACGCCCTGGCATTGGAGATGATCGTGGTGGTTGCCGCGGTGATGGTCGCGTACAACGCCCTGGTGCGGCGTACGGCACGGTGGCTGAAATGACCGTGAGATCGGCTGTGCGCGGGGCACTCTGGGTGGTTTTCGCGGCGTTCTTCCTGCTTCCGCTGTACGCGATGGCGGACTTCGCCACCCGGGATCTCAGCGGCGGCGGACGGACCTTGCAAGCCTGGCATAGCCTCGTGACCGACGACGAACTGGTCGGCGCGATCGTCACCTCGCTGCTGTTGGCCGTCCTGACGGTGGCGGCCATGCTCGCACTGCTGGTGCCGACGATGATCTGGGTGCGGCTGCGCACCCCGTGGGCCCGCGGCCTGGTCGAGTTCCTGTGCCTGCTGCCGTTGACGATTCCCGCGCTGGTGGTGGTCGTCGGCCTGCGCAACGTGTATCTCTGGGTGACTTATCTGCTCGGCGAATCCGCGCTCACCCTCACCTTCGTCTACGTCGTGTTGGTCCTGCCGTTCGCCTACCGGGCACTCGACGCGGCGCTGTCGGCGATCGACCTGCACACGCTCGCCGAGGCGGCCCGCTCGCTGGGCGCCGGCTGGATCACCACGGTGCTGCGTGTCATCGTGCCCAACATCCGGTCCGGGATCCTGTCGGCGGCATTCATCTCCATCGCGGTGGTACTCGGTGAGTACACCGTGGCCTCGCTGTCGGGATTCGAGACGCTGCCGGTGCAGATCGTCACGATCGGCAAAGCGGACGGGCCGACGTCGGTGGCGGCCTCGCTGGCCACGTTGATTCTCGGTTTCGTTCTGCTGTTGAGTCTTTCGCTGATATCGAGAAGGGGGCGTCGGGGATGACCGCCGGTGTGGCCGTGGAACTGCGCGAGTTGGACCGGCACTACGGGCCGGTGCAGGCGCTGAACGGTCTGACACTGCGGATGGAACCTGGTGAGTTGGTCGCATTGCTGGGGCCGTCCGGCTGCGGAAAGACGACCGCGCTACGGATCCTGGCCGGCCTCGACGAGGCGAGCGCGGGCGGCGTGTGGGTGGACGGCCGCGACATCAGCAAGGTGCCGGCCAACAAGCGCGACATGGGGATGGTGTTTCAGGCCTACAGCCTCTTTCCGCACCTAACGGTGCGTGACAACGTGGCTTTCGGTCTGAAGATGCGTGCAATGGGTAAGCGGGACAGGCAGGCCCGCGCGATGGACATGCTCGAGCTGGTCGGCCTGGCCGCCCAGTCGGACCGCTATGGTGGCGAGCTCTCCGGCGGCCAGCAGCAACGGGTGGCACTGGCCCGCGCCCTCGCGATCCGCCCCAGGGTGTTGTTGCTCGACGAGCCGCTGTCGGCGTTGGACGCCAAGGTGCGCAGCCAGTTACGCGACGAGATCCGCCGGGTTCAGCGGGAGGTCGGCATCACGACGCTGTTCGTCACCCACGATCAGGAAGAAGCGCTCGCCGTCGCCGACCGGGTGGGAGTGATGAATGCGGGCCGGCTGGAACAGCTGGCCGCGCCTGCAGAGCTCTATACCGCGCCCGCCACCCCCTTCGTCGCCGAGTTCGTCGGGCTGAGCAACCGGATTCCGGTACAGGTGCACGACGGCCGGGTCCGGTTGTGGGACCGGATGATTCCCGCTCTACCCGGGTCGGTCGCCGGTGCGGGAACGGCGCTGGTCCGGCCCGAGGCGGTCCGGTTGACTCCGGATCCGGCGGGCCCGGCGAGCGTCGCCTCGGTGTCGTTCCTCGGTGCGGTATCGCGGGTCTTCGTGGACCTCGACGACGGTGTACGGGTCTACGCGCAGGTCGGGACCGGCCAGTCGTTCGCGGCCGGGGAGCGGGTTCGGGTGGATGTCGAGTCCCCGGGCGTGCTGGTGGTGTAGTTCAGGGCATCACGACATCTCTTCTGCCCACGCGATATGTCCTTCGAAATCAAGCGTTTTCGCCATGTCACGGTAGCGGTCCCGGTGTGCACGATAGCGAGCGTCGACTCCGTGCGCCCGGTCCAGCAGCGCCCGCAGCCGCAGCAGCCAGATGTTGCGCACCGCGAGACCCTCGTCGGCTCGTGCGTGCGCCAGGCGTTCGATGGCGGCCTCGGCCTCGGCCAGGTCACCGGGTCCGCGGCGGTCGATCAATGTCTCCACCAGCACACCTGTCGCGGGGACGCTCCACAGGAGCAGGCCCCCGTCGCGGAACAGGTGGTCACAGATGGCACGCATGAGCGGGATGGCGCCGTCGCGGTCTCCGCCCCTTGCCCTTTCACGCGCAACGTAGATCTCGATGATCGGCAGATCACAGAGATTGCGTCGCTGCGTGCGCAACACCGCGCAGACCTCGGTTCCGAGCTCCGCCCCGCGGGTACGGTCGTCGGCCTCCCGGCGGTGCATCAGCGCAAGACTCAACGCCGCTCGGAGAAAGCCGACCACGACGTCGTCGCTGGATCGCTCGGCGATGCGTAACGCGTCCTCGATCTCGTGTAGCGCGTGGTCGTCTGACCTGAGCACGCCAACCGGTAGGCCCATGAGGTACGCGTAGCCGGCCACTCCGGCGTACGACGCAGGGTCAGACCGCAGGGCCAGCGGCAGGCCGTGCCGTAGGTCGTCGCGCCAGCCGGAGTGCCCGTGGAAATACCGGGCCATACCGCGCGCGGCGAAGGCGAGGGCCAGCGGGGATCCGACGAGGAAATTGCCTTTGGACGCATCACCGTCGGCCAGCTCGATCACCGTCTGCGACCAGCGCAGCACATCACCCCATTCGGCGCTCTCGATCTTGCCGAAGATCAGTGGAAAAGACAGTCCCACAGTCAGAGTCGCGTCACCGACCGACTCGGCGAGTGTCCACGCCTCCGATCCCAGCCGTGACGCCTCGCGGACCCGGTCCTGATGCGCGTAGCTGACCACCATCCCCGCCGTCGCGATGCCCAGAGATGCCTTATCGCCCGCTGCGGCGCACAACTCCCGTAACTGATCGAAGCGGTCGCCGCCGGAATCTGCGCTGACCCGCCAGCCCGTCCCGCACAGCATGGTGAGCGGCGCGATTCGCATGGCTGGCCGCGCCGGGTCGTCGGCCGACAGTGCGTCGGCGATCGCCTGGGCACGCTGCCAACTCAACAGGGCGGCACCGATGTCACGGTTGGTCGCCCAGATGGCTGCGCGCATGTGCCAGCCGTACGCGGCGTGCGGATCGCCCGCGGCTTCCAGGTGTTCTGCGATGAACGACGCGTTCTCGTCGACCGCATCCGGATCGCGGCTTTCGAGCGCGGCCGCCACCCTGCGGTGCAGGTCTGATCGATCTGATCTGAGTTGTGCCTGGTACGCCACCGAATGGATGAGCGGATGGTGGAACACGAACGCGGACGGTCCATTGAGATCGATGAGCTGGGCGTCGACGAGCTCGTCCAGGACCGGCTCGACCCCCAGCAGTGTGAGCAGGTCCGGACCGAACCGAGAGCCGATCACCGCCGCGGCGCTCAGCGACCGTTTGGCCAACGGATCGAGACGGTCGATGCGTGCGGCAATCGTCGCCTGCAATGTGGCAGGCACGCTCACCTCGCTCACCTGCGCAGTCGACCGGTAGCCGCCGGGTGCGCCGTCCAGCACGCCACGCTCGACCAGGTCGCGCACCAACTCCTCGGTGAAGTAGGGATTGCCCGCGGCCCTCTCCGCGACCCGCCGGCCCAGTGCGCCGACAGAAGGATCGACGCCGAGAAGATGTGTGACCAACTCCGCTGTATCTGAATCGCTCAGTGGCGCAAGGGTTATGGTGCGAATGTCGGGAACTCGTAGCAATGCGCCGTGATATTCGGGACGGTAGGTGACGAGCACCAGCGAGGGTGTCCGCGGGATCGTCTCCAGGAACTCGGCCAGCATCGACTCGCTCACCTCATCGATCCAGTGGGCATCCTCGATGACGTAGACGGACAGGTTTTCGCGGGCCAACATCGCCGCATTCACCAGAGCGCTCAACCGGCGACGGCGTGCATCCGGATCGATATGGGGCAGAACCGCATCCGCATCGCCGATGCCGAGCAAGTCTTCGAAGAGCAACAGGTCCTCCGGATCTGCGTCGCCCATCCGGGCGCGCACCCGGTCCCTTGCCGCAGGAGCGTCCAGCCCGTCGACCTCGGTGGCCGCTCGCAACAGATCTGCGACCGTCCGGAAGGGCACCTGACGGGCGTGCGACTCGCAGAATGCGCCGAAAACGCTGCCCCCATGCCGACGAGACAGTGCAGCCACTTCCCGCGCCAGCCGGCTCTTGCCGATACCGGGCGGTCCCATCACACCGACCACGGCGCCGTGGCCGTCGATC
>JAHFVC010000420.1 GCA_023264765.1 Mycobacterium sp.
GAATACCGTCCGCCGCCGACCGCGGCGCGGCCCAGGCCCGCCACGGGCAGCCACCGCACGCCCCCACCGCGGCGTACCTTCTCGCCAGGTCAGCGCGCACTGCTGTGGGCCGCGGGCGTGCTCGGTGCGCTGGCCATCATCATCGCGGTGCTGATCGTGCTGAACGCACAGGACAAGAAGGATCGTCCGGTGCAGCAGGAGACGTCCACGAGCACCACCGTGATCGGCGTGCCGCCGTCCGGCGCCCCTCCCAGTGAGACTCCGTGACCACGCCCCAGCACCTTTCGGACCGCTACGAACTCGGGGAGATCCTCGGGTTCGGCGGGATGTCCGAGGTTCATATCGCGAAGGACGTGCGGTTGCACCGGGATGTCGCCGTGAAGGTGCTGCGTGCCGACCTGGCCCGCGACCCCAGTTTCTATCTGCGTTTCCGTCGTGAGGCGCAGAACGCCGCCGCGCTCAACCACCCGGCGATCGTGGCCGTCTACGACACCGGTGAGGCCGAGACGCCCAACGGGCCGCTGCCCTACATCGTCATGGAGTACGTCGATGGGGTGACGCTGCGCGACATCGTGCACACCGACGGGCCCATCGAGCCCAAGCGCGCCATCGAGATCATCGCCGACGCTTGCCAGGCCCTGAACTTCAGCCATCAGCACGGCATCATCCACCGCGACGTCAAGCCCGCGAACATCATGATCAGCAACAGCGGCGCGGTGAAGGTCATGGACTTCGGCATCGCCCGCGCGCTGGCCGACACCGGCAACAGCGTCACCCAGACCGCAGCGGTGATCGGCACGGCGCAGTACCTGTCCCCCGAACAGGCCCGCGGAGAACCGGTCGACGCGCGCTCGGACGTGTACTCACTGGGCTGTGTCCTCTACGAAATCCTCACGGGGGAGCCACCTTTCGTCGGTGACTCACCGGTGGCTGTGGCCTATCAGCATGTCCGGGAGGACGCCGACCCGCCGTCCAAACGCAACCCTGCGATCTCCCCGGAACTCGATGCCGTGGTGCTCAAGGCGCTGACCAAGAACCCGGAAAACCGCTACCAGACTGCGGCCGAGATGCGCACCGACCTGATCCGGGTGCACAGCGGTGAAGCCCCCGAGGCGCCGAAGGTGCTCACCGACGCCGAGCGCACGAACATCCTGACCGTCAGCCAGCCGCACGCCCGTGCGCTGCCGACCGAGCACATCCCGGCGGCGGGCGGGTACAACTCGTCGTCCGGCGGGGGATCGGTGGGACGCTGGCTGATCGCGGTCGCGGTGCTGGCCGTGCTCACCGTGGTGGTCACCATCGCGATCAACGCGATCGGCGGCAAGCCCCGCGACGTACAGATTCCCGATGTCGCCGGGCAGGCCTCGGCTGATGCCATCGCCACCCTGCAGAACCGCGGCTTCAAGACGAACATCCAGCGCAATCCCGATTCGAAGGTGCCGCCGGACCACGTCATCGGCACCGACCCGAACGCCGCCACCTCCGTGAGTGCCGGCGACGAGATCACCATCAACGTCTCGACCGGCCCCGAACAGCGTGAGGTGCCCGACGTGTCCGGGCTGAGCTACGCCGACGCCGTGCGCAAGCTCACCGACTCAGGCTTCGGCAAGTTCAAGCAGGCGCCGTCGTCCTCGGCGCCCGAGCTCAAGGACCGGGTGGTCAGCACGGTGCCGCCGGCGAATTCCACGTCGGCGATCACCAACGTGATCACCATCGTGGTAGGCACCGGCCCGCAGACCAAGGCCGTCCCCGACGTCACCAACCAGACCGCCGATGGCGCCACCAACAACCTGCGGATCCTCGGCTTCACCACCATCCTGACCGCCCCGGTGAACAGCCCGCGCCCGGCCGGGGAGGTGGTGGCCACCGATCCGATCGCCGGCACGGTGGTACCGCTCGACGCGCCGGTCACGCTGAAGGTCTCGCTGGGCAATCAATTCCCGATGCCGAACTTGGTGGGCCAGTTCTGGGTGGATGCCGAGCCGAACCTGCGCGCCCTGGGCTGGACGGGTGTGCTGATCAAGGGCGCCAACGTGGACAACAGCGGGCTGCGGTCCAATGCCGTGGTGACGCAGAGCCCGTCACCGGGCAGCGGTGTCGGCTACAGCGACTCGATCACGCTGAGCTTTGCGTCCTAGCCGACCGGCCTAACCAACCGTCGTGGCGCGCCGAACGGTATCGGCGACTTCCTGTTCGAGCTTGCGCACCAGGCTCTCCTCAGGTGCGGCACCGCAGTAGCCCAGCCAGTTGGCCAGCATCCGGTGCCCACCCTCGGTGAGGATCGACTCGGGGTGGAACTGCACCCCGTGGATCGGCAGCCCGGTGTGTCGAACCGCCATGATCACTCCGCTGTCGGTATGCCCCGTCGCCTCCAGGACGTCCGGTTTGGTCTCCGGCAGGATGGTCAGCGAGTGGTACCGGGTGGCCGTGAACGGATCCGGAAGCCCTTGCAGCACACCGGCATTGGAGTGGCGCACCAGGCTGGTCTTGCCGTGCAGCAGTTCCGGGGCGCGGTCCACCGTGCCGCCGAAGGCCACCCCGATGGCCTGGTGTCCCAGGCACACCCCGAGCAGCGGGGTACCGGTTTGCGCGCTGGCGTGCACGAGGGGGATGGACGCGCCGGCTCGCTCCGGGGTGCCGGGTCCGGGGGAGAGCAGGATGCCGTCGAACTGCTCGGCGACGGCGCGGGGGTCGGCGAGGCGTTCGTCGTCGTTGCGCCAGACCTGGGCCCGCACGCCGAGCTGACCCAGGTACTGGACCAGGTTGAACACGAAGCTGTCGTAGTTGTCGACGACCAGAACCTGCATGCGGTCAGGCTACTTGGACCCGCCAAACGGTTAATACCCGAGCGGCCCGGCGGGCTTGGCGTACTTCATCCGCACCGGGGCGGTGTACCCGGCGAGTTCGACGGACCCGCGCGGGACCTCGCTGTAACCCAGCCCGAACCGCACGGCGTACTGCTTGTACAGCGCCACGTTGGGTGCCGCGCCCAGCGCGGCCTGCATGGCGGGCACGTTCCCGATCGCGGAGATCACATACGGCGGGCTGTAGGTACGCCCACCCAGCAGCAGGGTGTTGCCGACGCAGCGGGGTGACGACGTCCCGATGATGCGCTGATCCTGCATCTGGATCCCTTCGGCGCCCGCGCTCCACAGGGCATTGAGGACCGCGACGATGTCCTGCTGGTGCACCACCAGGTCGTCGGGGGCGGCGTCGCGGGGGAACCGGCCCTGCGCATCGCGCTGCGCGTCGTTGAGGGTGATGACCAGGCCGGGTCCGCGCTCCGGATTCAGCCCGGCCTGTTCGGCCAGCTGGTCGGATCGGTGGGTGATGGCGTGCAGCGCGGCATCCGCGCCGGGGGAGCCGCCATGATGGTTATCGATCGCCGACACCATCTGGTCACGCTGGGCGGTGAGACGGTCCACGCCGCTCTGCGCCTCACGGACCAGGTCGACCAGCCGGGGGGCGTCACTGCGCCGGATCTCGCTGCCGCCGGAGACACCGTGCGTCGTGGCCAGTAGCAGTCCGGCGAGCAGACACACCACCGGGACCCCGAACCGCCAGGCCGAACGCGGTCGCGCAGAATTCTCGGCCCGGGCCGGCGCTGCGTTAGGCTCGGGATTGAATTTTCGGCCGTCATCACCCATCGTCTCCAAAGGTAACCATGCCCAAGTCCAAAGTTCGCAAGAAGAACGACTTCACCATCAACCCGGTGAGCCGGACCCCGGTCAAGGTGAAAGCCGGACCGTCGAGCGTGTGGTTCGTGGTGCTGTTCGTCGGCCTCATGCTCGTCGGTCTGCTCTGGCTGCTGGTGTTCCAGCTGGGAGCCACCGGCCTGAACGCTCCGACCTGGCTGAATTGGATGGCCGATCTCGGTCCGTGGAACTACGCGATCGCCTTTGCCTTCATGATCACAGGTTTGTTGCTCACCATGCGGTGGCGCTGATCCTGCGCCATGCCGGAATGAATTCATTTTGGCTCGCAAGTGTTACCCATCTCGCAACCACGCCGTCATCCAATCACAACGTTGTTATTCATCCCCATTGGGGATAGCGCCTGTGGATAACTGCAAAGCCCACGGTGAGACCGGGTATTGAGACCATGCAGCAAACAAGTTGGGGCCCCAAGCCCGCAGGCATCGCAGGAATCGGTTTTGCCGGGTTGATCATGGCAATCGGTGTTGTGACTGTGGTCACAGACGGTCCGGGGCGTGTTCTGGGCGGAGTTGCCGCATTGGGTTTGCTGATGTTTGCAACTATGTCGTGGGTCACACGGCCGAAGCTGGCAATCTCCGGTGAGGGCGTGGTGGTGCGGGGTTGGTGGCGCACCAGGGTTTTGCAGCGCGAGGACATCACCATCATCCGGATCACCGAGTTCCGCCGGCTGGCCCGCAAGGTGCGGCTGCTGGAGGTCGACACCACCGATGATCGGCTCTACGTGTTCACCCGGTGGGACCTGGGCACCAACCCGCTGGACGTGCTCGACGCACTCACCGACGCGGGGTACGCGGGCCCCTGACGCAGATCAGCGCATGCCCGCGGTGGCGGGCATGCGCTGAAGAGAACTGCGTGCGGTCAGGAAACGGTGATCGACTCGATGACGACGGCCTCGTTCGGCCGGTCGCTGCGATCGACGGGCGTCGTGGCGATGGCGTCGACGACCTTCTGCGACTCCTCGTCGACGACCTCGCCGAAGATGGTGTGCTTGCGGTTCAGGTGCGGGGTCTGGCCCACGGTGATGAAGAACTGCGAACCGTTGGTGCCCGGGCCCGCGTTGGCCATGGCCAGCAGGTAGGGCTTGTCGAACTGCAGTTCCGGGTGGAATTCGTCGGCGAACTTGTAACCGGGACCGCCACGGCCGGTGCCGGTCGGGTCGCCGCCCTGGATCATGAATCCGTCGATGACACGGTGGAACACGGCGCCGTCGTAGAACGGGCCGGAGGTTCC
Source organism: Mycobacterium sp. (assembly GCA_023264765.1). Lineage (GTDB taxonomy): Bacteria > Actinomycetota > Actinomycetes > Mycobacteriales > Mycobacteriaceae > Mycobacterium. The sequence goes on from JAHFVC010000420.1 coordinate 4,947, forward strand.
GCCCGAGGCATTCTCGGTGCTGTAGTCCTTGGTGCCTTGCGCCAGGCCGACGAAGTTGGCGACCGTCTTGGGGGCGTGGTTACCGAACAGGGCGATCTTCACGTCGCCTCGGTTGGTGTGCAGCGTCGCGGTGGCTGTCTGAATGGGGCTCGTCACGAGTTGCAGTCTGCCACCCGCGGATCCCTCCGTTTCGAGGGCCCCGCGTGGCAGGCTGGATAAGCGTTTCCCGCCCGCCTGCGAAAGAGGTGCCCATGAGTTCCACCACGGATGTCCGGCTCACGTCGGGACAACGGCTCGCGCGTGGCCTGAAGTACACCGTCGTGGGTCCGGTCGACCTCACCCGCGGCGCCCTCGGGGTGGGCCTGAGCTCCGCCGCGTCCTCGGCGTCGTGGCTCGGACGCCAGCT
>JAHFVC010000421.1:0-4926 GCA_023264765.1 Mycobacterium sp.
GGTCACAGAACCCAGTGGTGGCACTACGTGATCGGCGTCGTCCTGATCGTGGCTTTCCTGGGGTCCTGGCACGGCCAGCACTTGTCGACCACCGTGCACCGTTGGACGCCTATGGCGCTGTACAACAACCGCCAGCGTAAAAGCGGCATGCAGAATCGTCGGCGCCGCAATGAATGCCAGGACAACGCCGCGCCGCCGGCGCCGCGTTCGGACACGCTGGAGGCGCGGATCGTCATCCACCTGCGGCCTCATCCGCACGGCTTGACGACACCGTCGGACACCACCGACCAGCTGCCGTGGGAGTTCGTCACCAGCTGGCTGAACCGTTACGGTGTGCGCGCTGATGAGCTGAACATCACCTCGATCACTCGCACCCCGCCGCCCAGTGGTCTGCGCGTCGATGCGGCCTCACTGTTGACCAGCCGGACTCCGCAGCACCGTGAAACCTGGCTGTCCTACACCTTGCGGGCCGATCAGAACATCGGGGTGTTGACCGCACATCGCACGACCATGGGCACCCCGGCTGGCGGCGACGGCGGCGGTGACGATGACCGTGAGGGGCCGAAGGCGCCGCAGCGGGCGGCACTGGCCGACACCACCGCGCGCCGGCTGCTCGCTGAGCTACGCGAGCGGGGGTGGCTGGCCACTATCGACGACACCGAAGCGGTGCCGCAGTTCGTCCCTTCGACCGCCACGGTGCGTCGCGAGACGTGGACTGCCACTGAGTACAACGACGGATTCCGGGCGATCTACGCGGTCGAGTCAGGCGCCCTGCAGACGGTTCTGGAGGCTCTGCCGACGCTGGGCACCAAGGCCCTGTGGGTGAGCGTCACGATCTCTTCACGGGGCAGTCAGCCCACCACCGTGGCCGCCTGCGTCGGCACGCTGACCGGGACCAAGCCAGACCGTAACCCGTTGCCGGGGTTGGCCGGTTTCCACGGCCTGCACCGCCAGGTTGCCGCGGCGATGACTGCCACCGGTATGGATTACGACTTGCCGACCACGCAGGTCGATCCGGCCGAGTTGGCTTCGCTGCACTGGCCGACATCGGCGCCCGGCGTCCCGATCGGCTTCAACCGGCAGCGCCAGCCCGTCTATCTGGGTCTGGCTTCGCCCGAGCCGGTGCGCATCACGGTCACCGGTACTCGAGAATTCCACGTCGGCATCGTGGCGCGACTGGCGTTGTCCGGTCTGCCGATCTGCGTGGCTGTGACCGACGTCCGGCAGTGGGGTGCGCTGGCCAACCACGGTGCGCCGCAGCAGTTCATTCTGCCGCCGACACCGCCGCCGGCGGATGCGATTGTGGTGACCGACGGCAGTATCGAGGCGCCGGCCAGTCCGATCACGGTGACCCTTCGTCGGCCCCAGGCCTCCAAGGCGCCGGCGACGACCATCGTGATCACCCAGGACCTCAAGCACGCGAACCTGTTTCAGATCACGACCCCGCAGGGGCATCAGATGTTGAGCACGCGCGTCTGATGGAGGTTCCTGCCAGCTGTTGAGTGCTGTAGCCACGCGAATGGGGCGGTCACCGTAATCGGTGACCGCCCCATTTCTGTAGACGAGCTCTACGGCTACGGGGTTAGACCCACTTGCCGCCCTCGGCCGCGTCGCGGCCCTGCATCGTCAGGGTGTTGTTCTCGTGGGCGTCGGTCATGGCCTTGTAGGCGGTGACGAGCTCGTCGAGAGTCGAGTTCCACTGCTGCTGCCAAGCCTGGTAGCTCTGGCCGGTGTCGCCGGTCCAGCCGGCGGCCAGGGCACCCTGCTCGCTGGCGATACCCGAACCCACCGACCGCAGTGCGGCACCGTAGCCGTTCATTTCGCCGGCGTGGGCGAGCATCGCCGGGTAGTTGAAGAGAATTTGCGACATCTGTTTGTCCTTTCAGAGATGAGAGTCTGTGCCCTGCAGGCGGATTAGGCGGGCAGTGCCCCGCCGGCGGATGCGATGTCGGACGCGCCGGCGGCATCCTGCGCGGTGTAGGTGCCGGCACCCTCGTGGATGTTCGCGCCTGCGACGTCCAGCAGCGTGTTGATCTTGCCGGCAGCTTCGACGAAGCGGGTGTGCGCGACCTGGAAGGCGACGGCGGAGTCACCCTGGTGGGTGGCCTGCGCCTGCTGCGCGGAGGCGTCGGCCTGGGCGATGGTGCTGCGCATCAGGCCAGCCTGATCGGCGAAGCTCGACGAGGAGCTGACCATCTGCGGAACGTTTGCGTCAAGCAATCCCATGATGAAAGTCCTTTCCTGACTAGGGATTTCGGAATGGTGTTGAGTTGTGTTGATTCGCGTTAGGTGTGCGCGGCTGATGTCAACGGGCCATCGCGAAAGTCCCCCCGTCAACGTCGTCCTCTTCGTCGACCGCATCATCGGCGTAGGTGTCGACCGCTTCCGACCGGCTGTTGCGCTTGCGGTGCGCCCCCGAACCCATCATGCCGCCCCCGGCGCCGCTGCCGCTGGCACCGGCACCCGAAAGTGGCGTTGCCACAGGGGAAATCCCGCGTGTGGCGCCGCCGGCCATCTCGGCCGTCGATGCCGGTGAGGCACCCCAGGTGGAGGGCATCAGTGGCCGCGACGGGCCCGAGCCGAACGCCCCGCCGGCCAAGCTGGTCATCCCGGCCGGGTTGAAGCCTTTGATGGCTCCGGTGCCGGGAAATCCCACGGGCATCGCCGCGGCGGGCTGACCGCCCAGTCCTGACGCCCCGTGGCCGCCCATCTGGGTCAGCAGCTGGCCGAGGGCCTGTGGGGCACTCTGCAGCATCTGGGGGGCCTGGGTGGCCAGTTGGGCGGGCTGTTGGATGGCGGACGCGGCCGCCTGGGGCGCGCTGCTGGCCATCGAGGCAGCTTGCTGCATGAAGTTGGTGGCAGCGTTCTGGGTGCCGTCTTTGAGTTGGTCTTGCTGCTGGGCGTTGTCCCGCGCCGACGTCTGCTGCCCGGGCGCCTTGTCCGCGATCGACAGCGGGCTGGTGGCAGCTTTCTTCACCAGCAGCGCGTCGCTCATGGTGTCGGCGCCGGTCAGCGAGGCCCCGCCTGCCGCGGCTTCCCCTTGGGTGAGGAAGGACGCCGCGGTGGCTGCGATGTTGCCGGATTCTCCGACACCGGGGATGAGGGTGATCGGGGACGGTGGCGTTTCCACGATGGAGTCCAGGCCCGCTGTCGAGGCGCCGTCCCAGCCCGCCATCACGTCGCCGGCCTGAATCCACATCCGCTGGTAGTCGGCTTCGTTGAGGCCGATCGGAATCGTGTTCACCCCAAAGAAATTGGTGGCGTTCAGCGTCGCGTTGACGACATGGTTTTCGATCAGCTCAGGCATCGTTGGCATCGTCGCCACTGCTGTGCCGTAGGCGGCGGCAATCTGCCCGTGTGCCATTGCCGCCCCGGTAGCTTTGGCCACCACGGCGGCCAACCACGCCAGCATCGGCTGGTGGGCCGCGATGAACTGTTGAGCGGACGGTCCCTCGTAGTTGGACTGGATGTAGGACAGGATTCCTTCGAGTTCGGGGATCGCACTGCCGTACTGGGCGGCCAGGTTCGTCCAGGACGTCCCCGCCTCGATGATGCCCGCCGCGGTGCCGCCGGTGGTCAGAAGTGTCGAATGCACTTCCGGCGGCAGGGCGTGCCAGATCGGGGGTATCGGTGGTGCTGGTGCCAGCATCGGTTCTGTTCCGGCCCGCCGTTAGACGCCGACGCCACCGGCGGCTGTGTAGATCGCGGCGCCTTCGGCATCGCCGATCTGGTAGCTGATCGCGGATTCGGCGACGCCGGCCGAGGAGCTGGTCAGCTCCGCATTGCCCATGGCGGCCGTTACCTGGTGCTCGGCGCCCTGAGCGATCAGCGACATCGAGGTCTTGATCGACGGGAGATCGGAGCCGGGCGGCAGGATCAGGCTGGTGGCCACCGCGTGCTCGGCGTTGGTGGCGATCAGTCGCCCGGTCAGTGCGGCGACCTGCGCCGATGCCGAAGCCAGGACTTCTGGAGTTACGTCAAGAATCATGAGTGAAGCGTCCCCTCTGTTTTGCTGCCAGTTCCATTATCGCCGCCGGTCGACCACCGGCCTGACGCTTTTTTGCTGGTCTGGTACTCCCCGAAAACGACGGTACCGTCAGCAAACGACACATGCCAGACATTGCAGCACGCGGATTTAGCACCAAACCACCGCTGTAGTGCTCATTTAACATGCCGGTTACATTTCGTGTGGTGCGGTCAGCTGGATGTAGTCGCAGTTCTCTTCGCGTGAAGCGATCAGGTATCCACGTCCAGGCGCCAACAGCTCGAACTTCACGCCGCGAACCTTGTCGGTTTGCGCCGCCGACCCGAGCAGAATCCGATCGGCGTTCTGCGCGGAGAAGGCCCCCGGCAGGGTGCTGGCGTTCATCTCCAGGTGGCCCAATCCGGTGGCGCGGTGGGTCACGATGACGCGCAGTCCGACGTCACGAGCGGTCGCCAGGTGCCGCAGCAGCGGTTGGAAGACCGGCACCAGCTGTCCAACCGGCTGGACTCCGGCCGGGGCGCCAGCGGGCACCGGTGCGTGAACGGTCACCTGCGCGGGGATCACGTCGACGTCGTCGATGAACAAGTAGATCTTCGGGCCGTCGAATGTCCACTCGTGCAGCTCATCCCAGCCGGCTTCGGAGTTCACCTTGGGTTTTCTGTTATCGCAGATTTGTCCGATCGCGGCGATCATGCGCGCCATGCCCTCGGCGGTCGTTTCGTAACTGTCTTCGCCCGGGATCAGCAGTGACGTGAGCGATCTGAGTTCACGCCGAGGGCTGAACACCGCGACGATCGCGTCGTTGTGGTCGCGGCGGCGGGCCACCACGTTGCGCACCAGGTTGTCGATGAACGGCGTCTTTCCATGGTGGTCGTCGCCGTAGACCGCCAACAGCGGGGCCTCCGCGAAGTCGAACACCTGAGGCTGCAGGTCCCGGCCGC
>JAHFVC010000421.1:4936-5322 GCA_023264765.1 Mycobacterium sp.
CCCAGGTTGTGGGGCAGTGACGCCGCAGGCAGCAGGGTCGGCAGCAGCTGCGGCGCCGGCACGGGCCGCGCATCCTTGTAGCGATCCACCAATGCGGCGACGGTGTCACGGACCTTGACGTCCAGCTTGTCCATGCTGGCTTGACCATCGGTGCGACCGACGGCGAACCGGATCACGTCCCCCGTCTTGGTGATGCCACGACCGGGCATCCCGGTCGGGATGCGGTCTTGCGGCCGCATCAGCTTGTCGTCGACCGCGCCCTTCACCTGGGATGTGTTGGCATTGGCCAGCTTGAGCTCGTAGTAGACCGCCATCGTGTTGGTGACCTGTCCACTGATCCTGACCCAGTCTGCGGCAGTGATCACCACGTGAATGCCGTTGCCGGC
>JAHFVC010000131.1 GCA_023264765.1 Mycobacterium sp.
GCGAGGCGTACTGCCCCACCGATGCCCTGTACGTCTCGCCGGTGTCTTCACCGGTCGGTCCGGACAGCCCGCACGCGGACGAGACGGCTGTTGCGGCCGCCGGCCTGCTGGGCCGGTACCGTGCGCTGGTCGGCTGGGGCAACGGGCGGGTCGCCGGGGCGCGACTGGACCAGAATCCAGCGCTGGGCGCTGTACCTCCGTTACCGGAGTCACGCCTGCCGGTACCCGCCGAGATCGCTGACGAACCCTGGAATCACCGAGGCTAACGTCTCCCCGGGCGGTCAGTCAGAGCTTGCTCACCGGCGCGTGGTTGTGCATCAGCTTGACCCGCCCTGCGCTACCGAAATCGATGAGCGACATGGCCGACTCGCCCATGCCGGACACCTCTTCCACCCGCCCGAGTCCGTACTTGTCGTGCGTCACCCGGTCGCCGGGTTCCAACGTGATGAGCTGACGGTTGCGCGCCTTCGCCGGTGCGGGACGCGCCGAGTCCGCGAACCGTCCCACACTTCGCGGCGCGCTCAACACCGAGGCCGGCGTCTCGACGCGACGCCAGTTGATCAGATCCTCCGGGATCTCACGCAGGAAGCGTGACTCCGGGTTGAGCATCGGCTGTCCCCACGAGGACCGCACTTTGGCGCGGCTGAGGTACAGCCGCTGCCGGGCCCGGGTGATACCCACATAGGCCAGCCTGCGCTCCTCGGACAGTTCGGTCGGGTCACCGAGGGCCCGCATGTGCGGGAACATGCCGTCCTCCCAGCCGGTGACGAAAACGACCGGGAATTCGAGGCCTTTGGCGGTGTGCAGGGTCATCATGGTGACCACGCCCGACCCCTCTTCGGGAATACCGTCGGCATCGGCCACCAGCGAGACGCGTTCCAGGAACTGGGCCAGCACCCCGGTGTCCGGGATGTCCTCGTCGACCAGATCTTCTTCCTCGCGCAGGGCCTGCGCGTTGGCCAGGTCGATACTGAATTCGTGTGCGACGCTGACCAATTCGTTCAGGTTGTCCAGCCGGGCCAGGTCCTGCGGGTCGCTGGACGATTCGAGTTCGCGACGGTAGCCGGTGCGGTCGAGCACCGACTCGACCAGGTCGCCGAGTTCGCCGTCCAGCCGGGCCCGCAGCGAGTCCAGCAGCTCGACGAAGGAGGCGATCGCCTTCTCCGATCGGGTGTTGAGCATCGGGACCCTGCCCTCGGCGGCCGCCTGCAGCGCGTCGTTGAAGCTGGCGCCGGTGTTCTCCGCGTACACCGCCACGCACGCCTCGGCGCGATCCCCGATGCCGCGGCGCGGGGTGTTCAGAATGCGCCGCATACTCACCGAGTCGCCGGGGTTGTCCAGCACCCGAAGGTAGGCGACGATATCGCGAATCTCCTTGCGCTCGTAGAAGCGCACACCACCGACGACCTTGTAGGGAATGCCGGACCGGATGAACACCTCCTCCAGAGCACGCGACGAGTTGTTGGTGCGGTAGAAGACCGCCACATCGTTGTAGTTGATCTGGTTCTGGTCGCCCAGCGCATCGATCTCGCCCGCCACGAACCGCGCCTCGTCATGCTCGTTGTCGGCGACGTAACCGACGATCAGCTCGCCCTCGCCGGAATCGGTCCACAGCCGCTTCTCGCGCCGCCCGGCATTGCGGGAGATGACCGCGTTGGCAGCGTTCAGGATGGTCTGGGTGGAGCGGTAATTCTGTTCCAGCAGAATGGTTGTCGCGTTCGGATAGTCGCGTTCGAAGTCCTCGATGTTGCGGATGGTGGCGCCGCGGAACGCGTAGATGGACTGGTCGGCGTCACCGACCACACACAGCTCACCCGGGGGCACCTGATCGTCAGGATCGTGGCCCACCAGCTCACGCACCAACATGTACTGGGCGTGGTTGGTGTCCTGATACTCGTCGACCAGAATGTGCCGGAACCGCCTGCGGTAGTACTGCGCAACCTGTGGAAACGCCTGCAGCACATAGACGGTCTCACCGATCAGGTCGTCGAAGTCCAAGGCGTTGGCCGCGCGCAGACGCCGCTGGTACTCGCCGAACACCGAGGCCACCGTGCGCGACATGTCATCGGAGGAATCCGTCAGCTCGGCCACCGCGCGCTCGGGGTCGATCAGTTCGTTCTTGAGGTTGGAGATACCGCTTGACAGCACCCGCGGCGAATACCGCTTGGTGTCCAGTCCCATGTCCTTGGCGATCATCATCAGCAGCCGTCGCGAATCGTCGGCGTCGTAGATGGAGAAATTCGAGTTCAGCCCGGGCATCAGGGAGGCCTGGTTGCGCAAGATGCGCACACACGTCGAGTGGAACGTCGAAACCCACATGTTGCGAGCGCGGGGCCCGACGAGTTGGACGACCCGCTCACGCATCTCGGCGGCGGCCTTGTTGGTGAAGGTGATGGCCAGGATCTGGCCGACGCCGACGTCCCGGGCGGCCAGCAGGTAGGCGATCCGGCGGGTGAGCACCGCCGTTTTCCCCGAGCCTGCGCCGGCCACGATGAGCAGTGGCGAACCTTCGTGCAGCACAGCTTGGCGCTGTTGCGGGTTGAGGCCGTCCAGCAGGTTGTCGGTGTCAGGAGCAAGAGTCATATCGAGGACAAACTTACCGCTGGACAGTGACACTTTGCGCTGGCCTGGCCGTTGGTGGCACACTCGAATGGTGCTCCATCAGCATGGACGATTTTTTTACGGGTACCGATCCGCGGTGCCCGTGGTCTAGCTGCTTCCCCAGAGCCCCGCGGTCCGCATCCGGATCCGGGGCTCGTCTGTTGTGTGAGGCCCGAACCGGATGAAACCAGAACCCACCAACAGCGAGGAAAACATGAGTACCGAAACCGAAGCGCCGAACATCGACGAGCTGCGCCTGGAGATCGACCGGCTCGATGCCGAGATCTTGGCCGCCATCGCGCGCCGCAAAGAGGTCTCCCAGACCATCGGCAAGATCCGGATGGCCTCGGGCGGCACCCGCCTGGTGCACAGCCGGGAGATGAAGGTCATCGAGCGCTACAGCACGCTCGGCCCCGAAGGTAAAGACCTCGCGATGTTGCTGCTGCGGATGGGCCGCGGCCGCCTCGGCACCAGCTGATTTCGGCGCACCTACCCGCGCTGAGCACGGGTAAGCGCGCCGAAACCTCCCCTCAAGGCTTGCCGAAGCCAGCCTGGTCCAGCACCTTCTGGCCGGCCTCGCCGGTCACAGCGGCGATGAATTTGTGCGCAAGCGCCGAGTCGGCCGCGGTCTTCAGCGTCGCGATCGGGTAGGTGTTCACCGCGCCGGAGGACTCCGGGAACGCGACGCCGTCGACCTTGCCGCCCGACCCCGCGACGTCGGTGACGTACACCAGCCCGGCGTCGGCCTGACCCGTCGACACCTTGCCCAGCACGTCGGTCACCGAGGTCTCCTCGCTCACCGGCGCCAGCGTCATCTTGGTGGCGTCCTCGACCTTCTTGGTGGCCGACCCGCACGGCACCTGCGGCGCGCACACCACCACGTTCAGCCCGGGCTTGGCCAGGTCCTGAAAAGTCTTGATGCCCTTGGGGTTACCGGGCGCAACGGCGATGGTCAGCACGTTGGTCGCGAAGTTCACCGGGTTGCCGTCCAGCAGCCCGGCCTGGGCCGCCTTGTCCATGTTCTTGGTGTCGGCCGAGGCGAACACGTCCGCCTTGGCGCCCTGGGTCAACTGCGTCACCAGATCGGACGAACCGGCGAAGGAGAACTCCACCGTCGCACCCGGATTGTCAGTCTTGAACTGCTCGCCGATGTCGGTGAAGGTCTTCTTCAGCGAGGCCGCCGCGAACACCACGAGGTGCTGGGCGGGCGCCGTGCTGCTCGACGTGGTGCTGCTCGTCGACGTGTCCGAGCCACATCCGCTGACCAGTGCGGCGGCGGCCAGTGTGGCCGCGGCGATCGACAGAATCCGCTTCATTTACTACGTGTCTCCCGGGGTTTCGACGATGACGGTGGTGGCCTTGACGACGGCCACGGCGACGCTGCCGGGCTCGAGTTGGAGGTCGCGCACGGCGTCGGTGCTCATCAGCGAGACGACGGTGAACGGGCCGCACTGCAGCTCGACCTGCGACATCACCGTGTCCGAGACGATCTTGGTGACCAGACCGGCGAACCGATTGCGCGCCGAACTGCCGGTCGTGACCGGATCCTGCGGCACCCGTCCGGCGTGCTCCCGGACGAACGCGGCCAGTTGCGCGCCATCGAGCACCTTGCGGCCCGACTCGTCGACTCCGGCGGTGACGGTGCCGTCGTCGATCCAGCGCCGGACGGTGTCATCGCTGACACCGAGCAGCTCGGCGGCCTCACGCACCCGGATTGTCGGCACCGCAGGATCGTATCCGCAGAAACGGAACAATCACACAGCTGGAGCCGCATCTACGGAAAATACTCACGCCGAGATCGACGAAATGCCCGCATCTACTCGCACAAATCCGCCCATTTGTTCAATTGGGCGCAAGAGGGGTTAAGGGGTGAAGGCGATGTACTTCGTCTCCAGATACTCCTCGATACCCTCGGTGCCGCCCTCCCTGCCGAAGCCGGACTCCTTCACCCCGCCGAACGGGGCGGCCGGATCCGAGATCACGCCGCGGTTCACGCCGACCATGCCGGACTCGATGGCCTCGGCCACCCGCAGCGCCCGGTCCAGGGACTGGGTGTAGATGTAGGACGCCAGGCCGTATTCGGTGTCGTTGGCCGCGGCGATGCCCTCTTCCTCGGTGTCGAAACCGGCGATCGGCGCGACGGGCCCGAACACCTCCTCCTTGAGGATGCGGGCGTCGGCGGGCACGCCGGCCAGCACGGTGGCCGGGAAGAAGTTGCCCGGCCCGGCAGGCGCCTCGCCGCCGACGGCGACCTCGGCTCCGCGTTCGACGGCGTCGGACACCAGCGTGTTGACGATGCCCAGCTGTTTGGGTGAGATCAGCGGCCCCAGCGTCGAGGAGTCGTCGAGGCCGTTGCCCAGCTGGTACTCACCCATCCGCTTCACCAGCTTCTCGGTGAACTCCGCGCGCACCGAGTTGGCGACGTGGAACCGATTGGCGGCGGTGCACGCCTCGCCGCCGTTGCGCATCTTGGCCAGCAGGGCACCTTCGACCGCGGCGTCCACATCGGCGTCGTCGAACACCACGAAGGGCGCGTTGCCGCCGAGTTCCATCGAGGTGCGCAGCAGCTTGTCCGACGACTGCTTCACCAAGGCCTTGCCGACCCCGGTGGAGCCGGTGAAGGTCAGCTTGCGCAGCCGGCCGTCGTCGATCAGCGCCGTGGTCAGTTCACCGGGGTTGGAGGTCGGCAGCACCGACAGCACCCCCTTGGGCAGGCCGGCCTCGTCGATGAGCTTGGCCAGCAGCAGCATGGTCAGCGGAGTTTCCTGCGCCGGCTTGACCAGCATGGTGCAACCCGCGGCCAGTGCCGGGCCGATCTTGCGGGTGCCCATCGCGAGCGGGAAGTTCCACGGCGTGATGGCGTAACAGGGGCCGACCGGCATCTTGGTGACCACGATGCGGCCGGTTCCGGCCGGGCTGTGGGTGTAGCGGCCGCCGATGCGCACCGCCTCCTCGGAGAACCACCGGAAGAACTCGGAGCCGTACTTCACCTCACCACGGCTCTCGGCGATCACCTTGCCCATCTCCAGCGTCATCAGGGTGGCGACGTCTTCGGCTCGCGCAGTGAGGGTTTCGAAAACCGAGCGCAGAATCTCGCCGCGCTCACGGGGCGGAGTGGCCGCCCAGTCGGCTTGTACGGCCACCGCGGCGTCCAGGGCGGCGATGCCGTCGGCGGCGGTCGCGTCGGCCACGGAGGTGATCACTTCGTCGGTCGCCGGATTGTGAACCTCGAACGTGGACGAGCCCGCGCGCTCTTCACCGCCGATCCACAGTCCGGTGGGCACGGATGCAATCAGCTCTGCCAGATGTTCGGTGCGCATACATCCATCATGTACACCCTCGACACGCATACCGCACTAAGGTCTGAAGAATGAGTGCTGACATCACCGCAACGGCCGCATGGCATTCGCTGGCGCGCCACCATGAGGCCATCGGATCGAAGAATCTTCGGGAGATCTTCGCCGAGGATCCGGCCCGCGGTACCGAACTGACCTTGACCGTCGGCGACCTCTACATCGACTACAGCAAGCACCGCGTCACCCGCGAAACCCTGGATTTGCTGGTCGATCTCGCCAAAGCCGCTGACCTGGAAGGCCGCCGGGACGCCATGTTCTCCGGGGCGCACATCAACACCTCCGAAGACCGCGCGGTCCTGCACACCGCCCTGCGACTGCCCCGCGGGGCGGCTCTGACCGTCGACGGACAGGACGTCGTGGCCGACGTGCACGAGGTGCTCGACGCGATGGGCGCGTTCACCGACCGGTTGCGTTCCGGCGAGTGGACAGGCGCGACCGGGCAGCGCATCACCACCGTGGTCAACATCGGCATCGGCGGCTCGGACCTCGGGCCGGTCATGGTGTACGACGCCCTGCGCCACTACGCCGACGCCGGCATCTCGGCCCGCTTCGTGTCCAATGTCGACCCGGCCGACCTGGTCGCCAAACTCGACGGACTCGACCCCGCCACAACGCTTTTCATCATCGCCAGCAAGACGTTCTCCACCTTGGAGACACTGACGAATGCCACCGCAGCGCGGCGCTGGCTGACCGACGTGCTGGGCGATGCCGCCGTCTCCAAGCATTTCGTGGCGGTCTCCACCAACAAGCGTCTGGTCGACGAGTTCGGCATCGACACCGCGAACATGTTCGGCTTCTGGGATTGGGTCGGCGGCCGCTATTCGGTGGACTCGGCGATCGGCCTGTCGGTGATGGCGGTCATCGGCAAAGAGCGCTTCGCGGAGTTCCTGGCGGGATTCCACCTGATCGACGAACATTTCCGCACCGCGCCGTTGGCCGAGAACGCGCCGGCGCTACTGGGTCTGATCGGGCTCTGGTACAACAATTTCTTCGGCGCCCAGTCCCGCGCGGTTCTGCCGTATTCCAACGACCTGTCCCGGTTCGCGGCATACCTGCAGCAGTTGACCATGGAGTCCAACGGCAAGTCCGTGCAAGCCGACGGATCACCGGTGACGACGAGCACCGGCGAAATCTATTGGGGCGAACCGGGAACCAACGGGCAACATGCCTTCTACCAACTTCTGCATCAAGGCACCCGGCTGATCCCGGCCGACTTCATCGGGTTCAGCCAACCCACCGACGACCTCCCGACCGCGGACGGCACAGGCAGCATGCACGACCTGCTGATGAGCAATTTCTTCGCCCAGACCCAAGTGCTCGGGTTCGGCAAGACGGCCGAGGAGATCGCTGCCGAGGGCACCCCGGCGGATGTCGTCGCGCACAAGGTCATGCCGGGTAATCGCCCGACCACATCCATTCTGGCCACCAAGCTGACCCCGTCCGTGGTCGGACAACTGATCGCCCTCTATGAACACGAGGTGTTCACCGAGGGCGTCATCTGGGGTATCGACTCGTTCGACCAATGGGGCGTCGAACTGGGCAAGACCCAAGCCAAGGCGCTGCTGTCGGTGCTCACCAGCGACGCCGCGCCGGCCACCCAGACCGACACATCGACCGACGCGCTGGTGCGGCACTATCGGGCCGAAAGAGGCCGCAGCGCTTGACGATTTCGGCGCGCTCACCCGCGGTCATCGCGGGTGAGCGCGCCGAAATCACTCAGGGACGGATCAGCCCGGGAGCTGAATGGTCCGGCACGGCCCGCCGGGGATGCAGGCCACGCCGCCACCGGGGCCGGCTTCGGCCCACGGACCACCGGGGACCTGGGCCGAAACGTGGCCGTCGGGGCTGGCCTGAGCACCGGGACCACCCGGAACCTCGGCGCCGGCACCCTGCGGGCCGGCGGACGGGGTGCACGGGGTGCCGTCCGGGTTGTAACAGCCGGGAGCGGGCTCCGCGGTGGCAGCCGGGGCAAGCGCGATGGCTCCAGCGGCGGCAGCACCTGCGAACAGGAGGGGCGTCATCTTCATCAGTTTCACCATCATGTAGTCGGACTACCCGACCAGCGCACGGCGTTAAACCTGGCTGTCTGATGAATCACGCAAAACGCTTGGTGTACTTGGGCGGGAGGATGCGCAGCAGCTGCGTGAGCGGCGCCCATGGCCAACCGGGGACCACGGCGCGACCCTTCTCCTTCTCGATGGCATTGACCATCGCGCGGACGCCGGTCTCGTTGTCCACCATCAGCAGGGTCGACGCCGACTTGGCCGTCATCTCGGACTCGATGTAGCCGGGCTCGATGACGGTGATGCGGATCGGACCCTTGTCGTACTCGGCCCGCAGCGATTCGCCCAGTGAGGTCATCCCTGCCTTGCTGGCACAGTAGGCGGCCTTCGTGCCGGGAACGCCGGTGTTGCCCAGTACCGAGGAGATCAGCACCAGGTGCCCACCGCCGGCCTTCTTGAACATCTCCAACGCGGTCTCGATCTGCACCAGCCCCGCGACCAGGTTGGTCTCGATGGTGGCCTTGTTGGCCCACGGCTTGCCCTCGCCCAGCGGCCAGCCCTTGCCGATACCCGCGTTGACGATGACGCGGTCGATGCCGCCCAGGGCTTCGGACAGCTCACCGAACACCTGAGGAACGGCCTCGTGATCGTTGACGTCCAGCGCGGCCACGGCCACCTTGACGTGGGGATGCTTGGCGGCGATCTCCGCCTTGAGCTCATCCAGGCGCTCGGTCCGGCGCGCGCAGAGGGCCAGGTCACGGCCTTGCGCAGCGAAAGCACGAGCCATCCCGGCGCCCAATCCGGAGCTGGCACCGGTGATCAGGATCTTCTGGCGAGTCATGGCAGCAGAATAACCCAGTTAGATAACTGGGTGCACTTGGCTACTTGAGCAGCCGGGACATCCGGCGGTCCGCCAGCTTCTTGCCGCCGGTCTGACACGTCGGGCAGTACTGGAACGACTTGTCGGCGAACGACACCTCGGCGACGGTGTCCCCGCATACCGGGCAGGGCAGCCCGGTGCGTGCGTGCACCCGCAGACCGGACCGCTTCTCGCCCTTCAAGGTGGCGGCGCCCTGTCCCACCGACCGGGTGACGGCATCGGTCAGCACCGACACCATCGCGTCGTGCAGCGCGCCGAGTTGATCGGCAGTGAGCTTGGCTGCGGTGGCGAACGGGGAAAGTTCTGCCACATGCAGGATTTCGTCGCTGTACGCGTTGCCGATGCCCGCGATGACCTTCTGATCGGTGATGACGGTCTTGATCCGGCCGGTCTGGGTGGACAGCACCTCGGCAAGCTCCGCGGGTCCGAGCGACAGGGCGTCCGGCCCCAGCGCTGCGATCTGCGGAACGGCCATGGGATCGGTCACCACCCACACCGCGAGGCGCTTCTGGGTTCCGGCCTCGGTGAGGTCAAACCCCTCGCCGTCCAGGTGCACACGCAGGGCAATGGGACCCTTGCCCGGCTTCAGCGGCGTCGGTGAGAGTTTGTCCGACCAGCGCAGCCACCCTGCCCTGGACAGGTGGGTGATCAGATACAGCTCGCCGACCTGCAGACCCAGGTATTTGCCCCAGCGCGCGGCCCCGGTCACGGCCTGTCCGTGCAGGGCAGTCACGGGCGGGTCGAACGTCTTGAGCACCGACAGGGCCGCGACGTCCACCCGCGTGACCTGACGTCCGACGGCGTGTCGGCGCAGGTGGTCGGCGAGTGCCTCGACCTCGGGCAGTTCGGGCATGTCCCCAGTGTGGCAGGACCGCACGGATATCGTCGGCGTGTGCCGCCGTTTTTGAGCCGCCTACTGGTCCTCAATCCTGCCCCGGGGCGGTGGCCGTTCGCCCTACGCGCGGGCATCTGCATGGCGGTGCCCGTATTGACGGGCTGGCTCGCCGGCGACACCGCCGCCGGGCTCATCGCGACCATCGGCGGCTTCACCTCGCTCTACGGCAGCGGCCGTCCCTATCTCAACCGCGCCGGCTACCTGGCGGTCGTGGCCCTCAGTTTCGCGGCGGCGGTGGCTTTGGGCGACTGGGCAGCCCAGATCCCGGCGCTCGGGCTGGTCACCATCACGGCGATCGCGACGGTGGCCGCCCTGGTCTGCCATGCGCTGGGCGTGGGGCCGCCGGGGGCCTACATGTTCGTGCTGAGCTGTGCGGCCGGGACAGCGACGGCGGCCACCCACCTGACACCGTGGCATATCGGCGCACTGGTGTTGTCCGGCGGCGCTTTTGCGTGGTTGGCCCACATGGTTGCCGCGCTGTGGCGGCCACGCCGGCCGGAGCACGCTGCGGTGGACGCGGCACGCGCCGCTGTCGCCCGCTATCTCGGATCCGCGGACAGCGCCGACCGCCATCAGGCCGCCCGGGCGCTACATCACGCCTGGGTGACGCTGGTCAATTTCGAACCCGCGAAGCCCCGTAAGGACAGCACGCTGCAGCGGTTACGCGCTGAAAACCACCGGCTGCACCGGATTTTCGCGGCGGCGATGGGCGCCGTCGACCGCGGTGAGCCGCCACCCGACATCGACGACACCACCTACGCCGACACCGCCCCCGAACTGCCGCTGGGCCGGCCGGGCAACCTCACCCTGCTGCGACGGGCAGTCACACCGGGTTCGGAATCGTTGCGGCTCGCGGTACGGGTCGGCATCGCAGTCGCCCTGGCGGGAACCGTCGCGTCGGCGCTGTCCATCGACCATGCCTACTGGGCGATGGCTGCCGCGGTGCTCATGCTGGCACAGGGTTTCGACTGGCAGCGCACGATGCAGCGCGGCATCGAGCGTCTGGTGGGCACCTGGATCGGGCTCGGGCTGGCGGGCCTGATTCTGGCCTGGCATCCGCAGGGACTGTGGCTGGTTGCGGTGATCGCGTTGCTGCAGTTCACCATCGAGATGTTCGTGGTGCGCAATTACGCGATCGCGGTGGTGTTCATCACCCCGATCGCCCTGACCATCGCCTCCGGCGGAGCACCGGCCGCCGGTCTCGGTCACCTGTTACTGGCCCGTGGGCTGGACACCGTGATCGGATGCGCGGCGGCGCTTCTGGTGTACCGGGTCGCGATACGTCGTCGCGGGCCCGCCCCGATGACCGAAGCCATCGACGCCACCGCAGCGGCGATCGCGGCCACCACCGAGCACCTGCAGTCCGGCGCGGTCACCACGGCGACGGCCCGGGCGGACCGTCGCGATCTGCAACTGCGCGCGATGGCCATGCTCGACGCCTATCAGGTTGCCGTCGGCGGTTCGGCCGCCCAGCGTGACGCCGCAGAGCGGTTGTGGCCGACGGTGGCGGCCGCCGAGCATGATGCCTACCGCACGCTGGCGGCCTGCTGGCAGCTCGAGCACGGCTGAGGCGCAAGGTTTTTCAGGAGCGCACGACCAGCGACAGCAGCCAGCTGACGATCGAGAGCACGATGGCGGCCCAGATCGCGGTCCACCAGAAGTCGTCGATGACCAGACCCCAGTGCGTGGTGTGCTCGGTGATCCATGACGTGATCCACAACATCAGGGCGTTGATGACGACGTGGAACAGGCCGAGGGTGAGGATGTAGAGCGGTATCGAGATGATCTGCACGATCGGTTTGATGACGGCGTTGACCAGTCCGAAGATGACTGCGACGACGAAGATGATGCCGACCCGCGCCACGGTCGTGTCACCACCGATGAAAGTCATGCCGGGCACGAACAGCGTCACCACCCACAGCGCGAGCCCGGTCAGTGCGGCGCGCAGTACAAACGATCCCATGTGTTCTCCCCGTCAGGCTCGCAGCAGATAGATGTCCATGATCCAGCCGTGCCGTTCCCTGGCCTCGGCGCGGCGCGCCTCGATCTGCTCACCGACCGCGCCGACGGTGCCGGACTCGAGCAGTTCATCGGGCGTCCCGAGGTAGGCGCCCCACCAGATCCGGGTCTCCGGCGGACAGCTCAGGAAGGAGCACTCGCCGTCGAGCATCACCACCGCGTCGGTGGTCAGCCCGTTCTCGCGCAACTGGCGACCGGTGGTGATCAGCACGGGTGCTCCGATGTCGTTGAGCGCGATGCGATGTCGCGCGGTCAACGCCTGGATCGCGGTGACACCGGGGATGACGTCGAAGTCGAACTCGACATGCTCGGCCACCCGGTCCAGGATGCGCAGCGTGCTGTCGTACAGAGACGGGTCACCCCACGCCAGAAAGGCGCCGACACCGTCAGGCCCGAGTTCGTCCTGGATGGCCTGCGCCCACAGCCGGGCGCGCGCGGCATGCCACTCGTTGACGTTGTCCCGGTAGTCGCCTTCGGTCGCGCGCTTCGGGTCGGGCAGTTCCACGAACCGGTACCCGGGGCTGGTGATGAACCGGTCGCAGATCAGCCTGCGCAGCGCGACGAGGTCATCCTTGGTCTCACCCTTATCCATGGCGAAGAACACCTGGGTGTCGTTGAGCGCCGAGATGGCTTGCGTCGTCACGTAGTCGGGGTCGCCCGCGCCGATACCGATGACATGGATGGTGCGCACCCGCAGAAGGCTAGCGGAAACGATTTATCCGGTACCGCAGGTATTGACTAAATGTGCACGGCGGACGTAGCTTCGAATTCTGGACCGGAAAGGTGCACGACGATGACGTCTTCGCTGAAATCCCAGACCACGCGTGCGGAATTCGCAGAGCGGCTGTTGAAGGGATCGGTGCGCAAGTCCTATGCGCCGATCGTCGACATCGACTGGGATGCCCCGCTGGATGCGGACAAGTTCTTCCTGCCGCCCAAGGTGGTGTCGCTGTACGGCACCCCGCTGTGGGACGCGATGAGCCGGGCCGAGCAGATCGAGCTGTCCCGGCAGGAGTTGGTGAACACGCTCTCGGCCGGTATCTGGTTCGAGAACATCCTGAATCAGGCGCTGCTGCGCAAGATGATGCACCAGGACCCGACCGCCGCGACCACGCACTATGAACTCACCGAACTCGGCGACGAGACCCGGCACATGGTGATGTTCGGCAAGGCGATCGCGAAGGTCGGCGCGGATCCGGTGCGGCCCCGGCTGTATCAGCGCGTCATCATCAACGGGCTGCCGTTCATCTTCCGCGGTTCGGTGCTGTGGGTGGCGGCCCTGATCGGCGAGGAGATCTTCGACTCCCTGCAGCGACAGATGATGGACGATCCCGAGCTGCAGCCAATGGTGCAGCGGCTCATGCGGATTCACGTCACCGAGGAGGCCCGCCACATCCAGTTCGCGCGTGACGGTCTGCGCAAGCGCGCCCCGTCCATGTCGCGGTGGAAGCGCTTCTGGATCGGCAACCTCAACGGCGCGGGCGGCCTGTTCTTCCGTTTCCTGTTCACCAACAAGGTGCAGTACGCGCGGGTAGGTCTGGATGCGCGGGCCGCGCGCAGGATGGCCCGCGCCTCTGCGCACCGGCACGAAACCCAGATCGCCGGGTTCGCCCCGCTGGCCGCGTTCCTCGAGGAGGTCGGCCTGATGGGCCCGATCGCCCGCCGGATCTGGCGGCGCAGCGGATTTCTGGCCAAGACCGGCCCGGCCGCGGCCCTCACCGAAGAGGTCGACGGTGAGTTCGTGGAGGACGTCTACGACGGTCCTGCCACCGTCAACGGTCAGACCGTCCGTGTGCGGCTCACCGGGCACCTCGAGCCGATCGACGGCCGGTATCACTGGCAGGGCACCGTCTTCGACGCACCGGCGCAGACGCCGCGCGGCGTCGTCACCGTCGCCATCGACGGCACCACCGTGGAGGGCCGCTGCACGGAACGCACCCAGCAGGGCGGTTATCAGATCGCCGGCGCGGGAGCTCCACCGTTCCGGTTGGCGTAACCGAAGGCCAGCATCGCGATCGCGAACACCGCGCCCAGACCACCGGAGATCAACAGCGGCACCGTGCCGTCCTGGCCCCAGGCCAGCCCGGCCCACACGCCGGCGATCAGGATCGCGAACCCGCTCGCACCCTGGAAGACGCCTTGCGCGCTCGCCTGCAGGTCAGCTCCGACCAACGACGAGATCCACGCCTTGCTCACCCCGTCGGTGCAACCGGTGAACAGTCCGTACGCACCGATCAGCAGCCAGGCGGCCACCGGGTCGGTGGTCAGCCCGAGCCCCCCGTAGCCCACGGCAAAGAACACCAGTCCGATCCCGAACACCGGGATCCGCCCGATCCGGTCGGCCAACACCCCGGCGGGATAGCTGCTCAGCGCGTAGACGGCGTTGTAGCCGACGTAGGCCAGGATCACCTCGACGACGGAGAAACCGATTTCGTTGAGCCGCAACAGCAGCAGCGCGTCGGGGAAGTTCAAGATTGCGAACGCAACGAGAACTCCGGTGGTGCGCCAGTACCGGCGGGGCAGGTCCTTCACCCTCGCGAAGATGGGCGGTCGCGTTGCGGGAGTGGGGCGCTTGCGCTCCTTGGCCAGGAAGACCAGAGCCACGCTGAGTACGGCGGGCACCGCGGCCACCCACAGCAGCGGCGCGATCTGGTGGTCCAGCAGTTCGTAGCCGGCCAGCCCGATGAGGGGGCCGACGACGGCTCCGAAGGTGTCCATGGCGCGGTGGAAGCCAAACACCCGGCCGCGGTGAGCATCATCGACACCGACGACCAAGAGCGCGTCCCGCGGGGCGCCGCGCAGCCCCTTGCCCAGCCGGTCGACGACCCGACCTGCGAGGACGCCCTGCCACGACGCGAAGGCGGCCACCATGATCTTGCCCAGGGCGGCCATGCCGTACCCGGAGGCAATCAGCGGGCGCCGGGCGAAGCGGTCGCCCAGCGGACCGGACGCGAGTTTGGTCAGCGACGCCGCACCTTCGGCAGCGCCCTCGATCGCACCGACGACGGCGGGCGGGGCACCCAGCACGGTGGTCAGGTAGATGGGCAGGAGTGGGTAGAGCAATTCGCTCGCGGTGTCCTGGAGGAACGACACCGCGGACAAGACCCGGACGTTGCGGTTGAGCCACGGCCGGCGGCGCCGGTCATCTCGCCGAGGCCTGGACACCCGGCTGATCATGCCCGACCGTTCCGCTTCGAAGAACTAGAACGTGTTCTAGTATCGGCTGCATGCGGTTCACCTATGCGGAAGCCATGACCGACCCCTCGTACTACATCCCGTTGGCGAAAGCCGCTGACGAGGCCGGATACCACGCGATGACCATCCCGGACAGCATCGCCTATCCCGAGGTGTCGGACTCCAAGTACCTCTACACAGCGGACGGCAACCGCGAGTTTCTCGACGGCAAGTCGTTCATCGAGTCGTTCTCGTTGATCGGCGCGTTGTCGGCCGTCACCACCAAGCTGCACTTCAACATCTTCGTCCTGAAGCTGCCGATCCGTCCGCCGGCGCTGGTCGCCAAACAGGCCGGGTCACTGGCCGCGCTGTTCGGCAACCGCCTGGGCCTCGGCGTCGGCACCAGCCCCTGGCCCGAGGACAACGAGATCATGGGCGTGCCGTTCGCCAAGCGCGGCAAGCGGATGGACGAATGCATCGACGTCATCCGCGGCCTCACCTCCGGCGAGTACTTCGAGTACCACGGCGAGTTCTACG
>JAHFVC010000132.1 GCA_023264765.1 Mycobacterium sp.
AGCGCTCAAGGGTGCCACCCAGATCGCGGTGCCCGGCTGCTACCCGACGGCCGCGCTGCTGGCGCTGCTGCCCGCCGTCGCAGCCGACCTGGTCGAGCCCCACGTCACGGTCGTTGCTGTCAGTGGCACCTCCGGGGCGGGCAAGTCCGCGAAGGTCGACCTGCTCGGTGCCGAGGTCATCGGATCGGCACGGGCCTACAACATCGGCGGGCTGCACCGGCACACCCCCGAGATCGCCCAGGGCCTGCGGACCGTCACCGACAAGAAGGTCACGGTGTCGTTCACGCCGGTACTCATCCCCACCTCCCGCGGAATCCTGGCCACTTGCACCGCGCGCACGACCGCCGGCGGCGGCGAGATTCGCGCCGCCTACGAAAAGGCTTACGCCGATGAGCCTTTCATCCACCTGCTGCCCGAGGGGCAACTGCCCAAGACCGGATCGGTGATCGGCAGCAATGCCGCCCAGCTGGCCGTCGCGGTCGACGCCGACGCCCAGACGCTGGTGGCGATCTGCGCGATCGACAACCTGACCAAAGGCACCGGAGGTGCCGCCGTGCAATCGATGAATCTGGCCCTCGGCTGGCCCGAAACAGAAGGACTGTCCATCGTGGGAGTGGCACCGTGACCTCGACACAAGCAGGAAATCTCGTCCGCACTCAGGGCGTCACCGCCCCCGCGGGTTTCCGGGCCACCGGAATCTCGGCCGGTATCAAGGTATCCGGGAATCTGGATCTCGCGCTGGTGTTCAACGAGGGACCCGACCACGCCGCCGCGGCGGTGTTCACCCGAAATCAGATCAAGGCCGCGCCCGTGCAGTGGTCACAGCAGGTGCTCACCACCGGCCGGTTGCGTGCGGTCATTTTGAACTCCGGCGGCGCCAACGCCTGCACCGGCCCTCTTGGTTTCCAGGACACCCACGCCACCGCCGAAGCCGTCGCCGCCGCACTCAGCGACTGGGGCACCGAGACCGGGGCGATCGAGGTCGCGGTCTGCTCGACGGGTCTGATCGGCGATCGGTTGCCGATGGACAAGGTGCTGGCCGGCGTCAGCGAGATCGTGCACGAGATGGCCGGCGGCCTGACCGGCGGGGAAGAGGCCGCCCGGGCCATCATGACCACCGACACCGTGCCCAAGCAGGTCGCGCTGCACCACCCCGGCAACTGGACCGTCGGCGGCATGGCCAAAGGTGCGGGCATGCTCGCTCCGTCGCTGGCGACCATGCTGGTGGTCATCACCACCGACGCCGTCGCCGACACCACCGCGCTGAACATCGCGCTCAAGCGTGCGGCCGCACGGACTTTCGACCGGCTGGACGTGGACGGCAGCTGCTCGACGAATGACACCGTGCTGCTGCTGGCTTCCGGTGCCAGCGAGATCGCGCCCAGCCAAGACGATCTCGACGACGCGGTGTTCGCGGTGTGTGACGACTTGTGTGCACAACTGCAGGCCGACGCCGAAGGGGTCACCAAACGCGTCACCGTCACGGTGCAAGGTGCGGCCAACGAGGACGACGCCCTCGTCGCGGCCCGCGCGGTCGCGCGTGACAGCCTGGTCAAGACCGCCCTGTTCGGCTCGGATCCGAACTGGGGCCGGGTACTCGCCGCCGTCGGCATCGCGCCGGTGACCCTCGACCCGCAGCGGATCAGCGTGTCGTTCAACGGTTCTCCCGTCTGCGTCGACGGAGCCGGAGCGCCCGGCGCGCGCGAGGTAGACCTGTCCGGCGCGGACATCGAGGTCGTCATCGACCTGGCCGCCGGTACCGACACCGCCTCGATCAGGACCACCGACCTGTCGCACGGCTACGTCGAAGAGAACTCGGCCTACTCGTCATGAGTGCTGTGGCGTCCACCGGCACCAAGGCCCAGGTGCTGGCCGCGGCGCTGCC
This sequence comes from Mycobacterium sp., assembly GCA_023264765.1. Lineage (GTDB taxonomy): Bacteria > Actinomycetota > Actinomycetes > Mycobacteriales > Mycobacteriaceae > Mycobacterium. The sequence goes on from JAHFVC010000132.1 coordinate 1,886, forward strand.
GTGGCTCAAGCAACTCAACGGCAAGATCGTCGTCGTCAAGTACGGCGGCAATGCCATGACCGACGACACCCTCAAGGCCGCGTTCGCCGCGGACATGGTGTTCCTGCGCAACTGTGGCGTGCACCCGGTGGTGGTGCACGGCGGCGGACCGCAGATCAGCGCCATGCTCAAAAAGCTCGGCATCGACGGCGAATTCAGGGGCGGATTCCGGGTCACCACACCGGAAGTGCTCGACGTCGCGCGCATGGTGCTGTTCGGCCAGGTGGGCCGTGAACTGGTCGGGTTGATCAACGCGCACGGCCCGTACGCCGTCGGGATCACCGGCGAGGACGCGCACCTGTTCACCGCCGTGCGGCGCAACGTCCTGGTCGACGGGGTGCCGACCGACATCGGGCTGGTCGGTGACGTCGACCGGGTGGATACCCGCGCCGTGCTGGATTTGATTGCCGCCGGCCGGATCCCGGTGATCTCCACCATCGCCCCCGACAAGGACGGCGTGGTGCACAACATCAACGCCGACACCGCAGCCGCCGCGGTGGCCGAGGCTCTCGGTGCCGAGAAGTTGCTGATGCTCACCGATGTCGAAGGTCTCTACACCGACTGGCCCGACCGCACGTCCCTGGTCAGCGAGATCGACACCGCGTCGCTGACTCAGTTGCTCCCCGCGCTCGAAGAGGGCATGGTGCCCAAGATCGAGGCCTGTCTGCGCGCGGTCACCAATGGCGTGCCGAGCGCGCACGTGATCGACGGCCGCGTCGAACATTGCGTTCTCGTCGAACTGTTCACCGATGAAGGCACCGGAACAAAGGTGGTCAACCCATGACACATTACGGCGGGCAGGAGCGGAGCGACTCGGGAATGTTGTTGCCCCGCTGGGAAGCGGTCATGATGAACAACTACGGCACGCCGCCGCTGGCACTGGCCAGTGGCGACGGCGCGGTGGTCATCGACGCGGACGGCAAGTCCTACCTGGACTTGCTCGGCGGGATCGCGGTCAACCTGCTCGGCCACCGCCACCCCGCTGTCATCGACGCCGTCACCACTCAGCTCAACACGCTGGGCCACACCTCGAATCTGTATGCCACAGAACCGGGTATCGCGTTGGCGGAGAAGCTGATCGACCACCTCGGTTCCCCTGCTCGGGCGTTCTTCTGCAACTCGGGCACCGAGGCCAACGAGGTCGCGTTCAAGATCACCCGGCTGACCGGCCGGACGAATATCGTTGCCGCCGAGGGCGCTTTCCACGGTCGCACGATGGGCTCGCTGGCGCTGACGGGCCAGCCCGCCAAGCAGGCGCCGTTCGAGCCGCTGCCCGGCAACGTCACCCATGTGCCCTACGGCGATGTCGACGCCCTCGACAACGCCGTCGATCAGGACACCGCCGCGGTGTTCCTGGAGCCGATCATGGGGGAGGGCGGCGTCGTCGTCCCACCGGCCGGCTATCTGGTCGCCGCGCGGGAGATCACCGCGAAACACGGTGCGCTGCTGGTGCTCGACGAGGTGCAGACCGGTGTCGGGCGCACCGGCGCCTTCTACGCCCACCAGCACGACGGCATCACCCCCGACATCGTCACCCTGGCCAAGGGTCTGGGCGGCGGGCTGCCGATCGGGGCGTGCCTGGCGCTCGGCGCGACGGGCGATCTGCTGACCCCCGGACTGCACGGCAGCACCTTCGGTGGCAACCCGGTGTGTACGGCGGCCGCACTCGGCGTGCTCACGGCGCTGGCCGACGAGGACCTGATCGCGAAAGCCGGCGTACTGGGCAAGACCATCAGCCACGGCATCGAGGAACTGGGCCATCCGCTGGTCGACCACGTTCGTGGCAAGGGTCTGCTGCAGGGAATCGTGCTCACCGCGCCGAATGCCAAGGCTGTCGAGACGAACGCCCGCCACACCGGATTCCTGGTCAACGCCGCCGCGGCCGACGTGGTCCGGCTGGCCCCGCCGCTGATCATCACCGAAGCGCAGATCGACCAATTCCTCACCGCCCTGCCCGCGATACTGGACGCCTCATGACACTGCGACACTTCCTGCGCGACGACGACCTGAGCCCCGTCGAGCAGGCCGAGGTGCTGACCTTGGCCGCCGAGCTGAAAAAGGCACCGTTCAGCATGCGACCGCTCGAAGGCCCGCACGGGGTGGCCGTCATCTTCGAGAAGAACTCGACCCGTACGCGGTTCTCCTTCGAGATGGGCATCGCGCAACTCGGCGGGCATGCCGTGGTCGTCGACGGGCGCAGCACCCAGCTGGGCCGCGAGGAGACCCTCGAGGACACCGGTGTGGTTCTGTCGCGCTACGTCGACGCCATCGTGTGGCGCACCTTCGCCCAGGAACGCCTGACCGCGATGGCCAGCGGTGCCACCGTCCCGATTGTCAATGCGCTCTCCGATGAGTTCCACCCGTGCCAGGTGCTGGCCGACCTGCAGACCATCGCCGAACGCAAGGGCGCCTTGACCGGTCTGACGATGACCTATCTGGGCGACGGCGCCAACAACATGGCGCATTCGTTGATGCTCGGTGGCGTCACGGCCGGTATCAGCGTGACCATTGCCGCGCCCAAGGGTTTCGAGCCGCATCCGCAGTTCGTGGACGCCGCCAAGCGTCGGGCCAGTGAAACCGGGGCGACCGTGTCCGTCATCAGCGACCCGAAGGCCGCCGCCGACGGCGTCGACGTGCTGGTGACCGACACCTGGACGTCCATGGGGCAGGAGAACGACGGTCTGGACCGGGTGCGCCCGTTCCGGCCGTTCCAGCTCAACGCCGAACTGCTCAAACTCGCCGACCCGGAAGCCGTTGTGCTGCATTGCCTTCCGGCGCACCGCGGGCACGAGATCACCGACGAGGTGATCGACGGTCCGCAGAGTGCGGTGTTCGACGAGGCCGAGAATCGGTTGCACGCGCAGAAGGCGCTGCTCGTCTGGTTGCTGGAGAAAGCGCGCACGTGAGGTCCAGCGAGGAGCCGGAGGCGGATCGCGCATGACAGGCGCTACCCGGGTCGGACGCCAGGCCCGCATCGTCACCCTGCTCTCCACACACGCGGTGAGCAGCCAGACGGAGCTCGCCGCCTTGCTGGCCGGCGAGGGGATCGAGGTCACCCAGGCCACGCTGTCGCGGGACCTGGAAGAGCTCGGTGCGGTGAAACTGCGCGGCGCCGACGGTGGGGTGGGCGTGTACATCGTGCCCGAGGACGGCAGCCCGGTGCGGGGGGTGTCCGGCGGCACCGAGCGGGTGACCAAGCTGCTCGGCGAGCTTCTGGTGTCCACGGATGCCAGCGCGAACATCGCCGTGCTGCGCACCCCGCCGGGGGCGGCGCATTACCTGGCCAGCGCCATCGACCGGGCGTCGTTGCCCCAGGTGGTCGGCACCATCGCCGGTGATGACACCATCTTCGTGATAGCGCGCGAGCCGATGACCGGCGCCGAGCTCGCGACCATGTTCGAGAACTTGAAGTAGCAGTAGCAGAGACAAGGGAGATCAAGCACATGTCCGATCGCGTCATCCTGGCGTACTCCGGCGGTCTGGACACTTCGGTGGCCATCAGCTGGATCGGCAAGGAGACCGGCCGTGAGGTCGTCGCCGTGGCCATCGACCTCGGTCAGGGCGGTGAGGACATGGAGGTCGTGCGTCAGCGTGCGCTCGACTGTGGCGCCGTCGAGGCCGTCGTCGTCGATGCGCGTGACGAGTTCGCCGACGAGTACTGCCTGCCGACCATCCAGTCCAATGCGCTCTACATGGACCGGTACCCGCTGGTGTCGGCGATCAGCCGGCCGCTGATCGTCAAGCACCTCGTCAAGGCCGCCCGCGAGCACGGCGGCGGCACCGTCGCCCACGGTTGCACGGGCAAGGGCAACGACCAGGTCCGGTTCGAGGTCGGGTTCGCCTCGCTGGCGCCCGAGTTGAAGGTGCTCGCCCCCGTGCGCGACTACGCGTGGACCCGGGAGAAGGCCATCGCCTTCGCCGAGGAGAACGCGATCCCGATCAACGTCACCAAGCGCTCGCCCTTCTCGATCGACCAGAACGTGTGGGGCCGTGCGGTGGAAACCGGCTTCCTGGAACACCTCTGGAACGCGCCCACCAAGGACGTCTACGACTACACCGAGGATCCGACGACCAACTGGAGCACTCCCGACGAGGTCATCATCGGCTTCGAGAAGGGTGTACCGAACTCGATCGATGGCCGCCCCGTCACGGTGCTGCAGGCCATCGAGGAGCTCAACCGGCGCGCAGGCGCCCAAGGTGTGGGCCGGCTGGACGTGGTCGAGGACCGTCTCGTCGGCATCAAGAGCCGGGAGATCTACGAGGCGCCCGGCGCGATGGTGCTCATCACCGCGCACACCGAACTGGAGCACGTCACCCTGGAGCGCGAGCTGGGTCGCTACAAGCGCGGCACCGACCAGAAGTGGGGCGAGCTGGTCTACGACGGTCTCTGGTACTCGCCGCTCAAGCGCGCGCTGGAGTCGTTCGTCGCGCACACCCAGGAGCATGTCACCGGCGAGATCCGGTTGGTGCTGCACGGCGGGCACATCGCCGTCAACGGCCGGCGCAGCCCGACCTCGCTGTACGACTTCAACCTGGCCACCTACGACGAGGGCGACAGCTTCGACCAGTCCTCGGCCAAGGGCTTCGTGCACGTGCACGGGTTGTCGTCGAAGATCTCGGCCAAGCGCGACCTGGGACTGTGACGTTCTTCCCGCGAGCGGCCGTGTTTGCACGGCGACACGCCGCGTTTGACGTACAAATGGGGCCGCTCGCGGGAGGGAGAGGACGCCGATGAGCACCAACGAAGGATCCCTCTGGGGTGGCCGGTTCGCCGACGGGCCGTCGGAAGCCCTTGCCGCGCTGAGCAAGTCGACGCATTTCGACTGGGTGCTGGCACCTTATGACGTCACCGCGTCCAAGGCGCACGCCCGGGTGCTGCACCGTGCCGGCCTGCTCACCGATGAGCAACGCGACGGCCTGCTCGCCGGGCTGGACAGCCTCGGCGTCGATGTCGCCGACGGCAGCTTCGGACCGCTTCCCACCGACGAGGACGTGCACGGCGCACTGGAACGCGGCCTGATCGACCGGGTGGGACCGGAACTGGGCGGCCGGCTACGGGCCGGCCGGTCACGCAACGACCAGGTGGCCACCCTGTTCCGGATGTGGCTGCGCGACGCCGTCAAGGCCGTCGGGGCCGGAGTGCTCGACGTCGCGGCCGCGCTGGCCACCCAGGCGGCCGTGCACCCGACCGCGATCATGCCCGGCAAGACGCACCTGCAGTCGGCGCAGCCGGTGCTGCTGGCCCACCATCTGCTGGCGCACGCGCACCCGCTGCTGCGTGACGCGGACCGCCTCGTCGACCTGGACAAGCGGACCGCGGTGTCCCCGTACGGATCCGGGGCGCTGGCCGGTTCGTCGCTGGGCCTGGATCCCGACGCCATCGCAGCCGACCTCGGATTCGCAACGGCTGCAGACAATTCCATCGACGCCACCGCCTCGAGGGACTTCGCCGCCGAGGCCGCCTTCGTCTTCGCGATGATCGCGGTGGATCTGTCCCGACTGGCCGAGGACATCATCCTCTGGAGCACCACCGAATTCGGGTACGTCCGGCTGCACGACTCATGGTCGACGGGCAGTTCGATCATGCCGCAGAAGAAGAACCCGGACATCGCCGAACTCGCGCGTGGGAAGTCCGGCCGGCTCATCGGAAACCTGGCCGGCCTGCTGGCCACGTTGAAGGCGCAGCCGCTGGCCTACAACCGGGATCTGCAGGAGGACAAGGAACCCGTCTTCGACTCGGTGGCGCAGCTGCAGTTGCTGCTGCCGGCGATGGCCGGGCTGGTCGGCACCCTGACCTTCGACACCGACCGGATGGCCCAGTTGGCGCCGCAGGGCTACACCTTGGCCACCGACATCGCCGAATGGATGGTGCGCCAAGGTATTCCGTTCCGTGTCGCACATGAAGCCGCCGGTGCGGCGGTCAAGGCGGCCGAGACCCGCGGCGTCGGGCTGGAGGAACTCGCCGACGACGAGCTCGCAGGCATCCACCCCGGGCTGACGGCGGAGGTGCGTGACGTGCTGACCATCGCGGGTTCGGTGGATTCGCGGGACGCCCGCGGCGGCACGGCGCCGGTGCAGGTGGCCCGTCAGCTAGGCGTGGTGCGTGACACGCTGGACCGGCTCCGCATCGCCCTGCGCTAGTACTATCGGCAGCCATGGAGCCCGGGGGGAGTGCCACCACCACGAACTCGCGTGTTCGGCGTTGGCTCTCGGGCTGGGGCGTCAAACAGTGGCAGCAGGCCGGTGTGGTGGCCGTCCTGGCGGGCACCGCGGCGTTCGGCGGCCTGGACACCGTGAACAAACACGTCACCGACATCAAGCCCGGTGAGCAGTTCGACACCGGCGAATTCGAGATGACGGTGCAGCGGGCCACGCTGGTCGATGACGTCCGTGCCGGCAAGCGGATCCTCTTTCCCGCCAAGCAGGGCAAGCGCTATCTCGGGTTGGTGGTCACGGCGCACAACACCGGAACGCTGCCCGGCGTCGTCGGGAAGCCGGTGCGGCTGGTCGATCAACCGAATGCCACGGAGTTGCCGCCCATGCGGGTCGCCGACGGAACGCTCTCGGGGCGCCTCGGGCCCGGCCTCACCGACCAGATCGTCCTGCTGTGGCAGGTGCCCGAGGACGCGTTGTCGGTCGGCGGCGAGTTGCCCGTGCAGATCTGGAAAGAAGTGCCGAGGCTGAACGTGACCGCGGGTCAAGGCTGGGTGCTGGGTAAGGACTACGCGCAGCTGACCGTCCCGATCGGGGGCCCGAAGTGATCAGGACGCTGCACGCGCTCGCGACGGCGGTGGTGATCGCGGCCGCGGCGTGGATGTGGCACAACCTGCCCACCCCCGACGACGTGTACGCACCCTTCGACGTCGACGCCGGAATGGGGCAGCGGGCCGTCGGCCACGACATCAGTGCGAAGGTCACCGGTGTGCGGATCGGCCCCCGGATTCATCGCAAGCAATACCCGCCCGCCACCTTCGACGCACTGGGCACCTGGGTCGCCATCGACGCCGAGGCGATGGCCACCCGCACCGACAAGGTGCCGACCGTCGAGTTGCTCGTCGGGCCGAACACCTACGCCACCACCCAGCGCCTGGGCTTCACGCCCCTGACGGGCAACCTGGCACCGGGTATCGCCGTGCGCAGTTCGTGGATCTTCGACGTGCCCGCCGAACTGGTGGCGCCGGGCAAGGGCAACATCACCGTGCGGGTCTGGGTCGACGACTGGCGGCTGGATTCCCGGCTCGTGTTCGACATCGGACTCGACGATGCACGGGTGCAGCGCACCGATCTCGTCGAGTTCGGGCCGGGTGAACAGGTGGGAACGTGAAAGGTGCACTGTGGCAGCGCAATCTGATCGGCGCTGCGGTGACCGCGGCTGCGTTGACCACCATCACCACCTTCCTGCTGAAACCGGACTGGGAACGGTATCTGCACACCGTGCAGCCCGCCCACACCGCCGCGGCGCATCAACCGATCGAGGTGGCCGGCCAGACATGGTCGATCCGCAATGTCAGTAGGTCGACCCGCGCCGCTGGGTCCGGCCTACCGCTGCCCGACGGCACCGTCCTGGTGAACGTCGTCGTCGAACGGTCGGGAACGGCGACGCAGGGCTTCGGCTGTACCGCCTACCTGATCGACGGGGAGCGGTCCTGGCGGTCCTCCGCCGGGCCGCCCTGCGGAGCCGCGGTGTCGATGCCGTGGAGTTTCCTGGTGCCGGTCAGCGCGGAACCGACGGCGGTGGACATCAAGAAATCGGACGGCTCACTGCTACTTCGGCTGGAACTGTAGCGGCGGGCGTGTTGCGCTGCACGCACCAGGCCAGTGCGGTCGCGATCAGACAGATCCGCAGCGGTTCGATGAGCGCGTGCGAGATCAGCGCCATCGAGTCCCAGGTGGCGAACCAGAAGTCGGTGCCGTGCGGCCCGAGCACCCAGCCCATCCCGCGGAACAGATATCCCGAGCCCAATTGTGCGCGAAAGAAGCTGCCCGACATGTCCAGCCAGGCCAGACCCAGGTAGGCCAACACGTACAGCGACAGCGCGAAGATGCCTGCGGCCGCGATGACGTGCGCGGATTCGGTGATCGGCTTGAATTTGCCGATCTGCCCGGTGAATTGATCGCGTACCTCGGTGCGGACCTTGCCGGGCAGGCGTTTCCACCTGGTGCTCAGGTGGGTTCTGGCGGTTTCGGAGCGGTCGATCCACCGGGTGACGCGGTCACCGCCGACCCGGCGGGCCGAATCCCGCCAGTCCTTCTTGGCCGTGACGCCGTAGACGATGCAGGCCGCCGCCAGCCAGATCAGCGGGACCGCCGCACCGCCGAAGGCGGTCTTCAACGCCCACATCACGGCGTCCCATCCGGCGTCGAGCAGGTGGAAGTGTGAGAACACGCTTTCACGGGTGTCGTTGAACCACACGATGATCCGTCGTTCGGACACCCATGCGGATGGGTTGATCAGGAGCGTCAGCCCGCTGCTGGCCGACAACGTCAGCACCAGGAACACCCACAATGCGTCCACGTACACCCGGATCGGCAGCAGCCAGGGCGGCAACTTGTCCTTCAATCGGCCGAACACGACCCGGATCACCAGAGCCATCCCGATGATCACGACGGTGACGGGGCCGACGGGCAACATGTCCGGGGTCAATTCGACGGGCGCATCGGACGTCAGTGCGGCGTCCAGCTGATAGTCACCGGCCCGATACATGAAGCTCAGCCAGTCCTCCCGGAACATCTGCCAGGCAAGGTAGATCGCGAAGAAAGGCACGATGACGGTCGCGAACAGGTCGATCTGCCGCGCCGATCGCGCGGGCAGACCGGCCAGCGCCGGGATGCCCGGGCGGATCACCAGGAACATCGCGACGTAGGAACCCAGCCGGGCCATAGCGGCCAACGGCATGATCAGCGACGCCCACAGGTAGTTGTCGTACCCCGCCCACGCCGCCCACTCGATCGCTCCGACCCGGCCCAGATAGCCGACCAGATAACAGGCCACCAGCTGCGGAAAGTAACGCGCCCACAGCGTCACCGGCATCAGCAGATAGCGCACGCCCTCATCGTAGCGATGTCAGCCCAAAGACTCGGACAGCTCCAGCCACTTCTCCTCGAGGGTGGCAATCTCCGCCTCCAGCTCCCGCAGCTCGCCGGTAAGCCGTTGCAGCCCTTCATAATCACCTTGATCGTGTTCGGCCAGTCGCTGGTGGGCGGCGCCGATCTGACCGTCCAGCTTCTGCAGCCGACGTTCGATCGAGGAGATCTCCTTCTGCGTGGCGCGCAGATCGGCACCGGACGGCGCGGCCGTGTCCACCGTGACGGGTCGCGACGTCGCGGCACCCGTCTGCGCCGCGTGCGAGGCACGCAGGCGCAGATACTCGTCCACGCCGCCGGGCAGATGACGCAGCCGCCCGCCGAGGATGCCGTACTGCTGGTCGGTGACACGCTCCAGGAAGTAGCGGTCGTGGCTCACCACGATCATCGTGCCGGGCCAGGAGTCCAGGAGGTCTTCCATGGCGGCGAGCATGTCGGTGTCCAGATCGTTGGTCGGCTCGTCGAGGATCAGGACGTTGGGCTGCTCGAGCAGGATCAACAGGAGCTGCAGCCGGCGCTGCTGGCCACCGGAGAGATCCTTGACCGGTGTGGACAGCTGCGCGCTGCTGAACCCGAGGCGCTCCAGCAGCTGGCTGGGGGTCAGCTCCTGGGCCTTGGACCCGGTGCCGAAGCTGTACGTGGTGGCGAGGTCGGCGAGCACGATCCGGACCGGATCGTCGAGGTGATCGGCCAGCTTGTCCACGCCCTGGGTCAGTGTCGCGACCTTGACCGTCTTACCGCGCTTGACTCGGCCCGACGTCGGCTCCACCGAACCGTCGATCAGCCCGAGCAACGTCGACTTACCGGCGCCGTTGACGCCGAGGATGCCGGTTCGCTCGCCGGGCGCGATCAGCCATTCGACCGCGTGCAGCACCTCGCGGTCGCCGTAACTGACCGATGTGTCGAGAAGGTCGACGACCTGCTTGCCCAACCGGGTGACCGCCAGCGACTGCAGCGCCACCTTGTCGCGGATCTCCGGCACGTCGGCGATCAGGGCGTTGGCCGCGTCGATCCGGAACTTCGGCTTCGACGTCCGCGCCGGCGCGCCACGACGCAACCAGGCCAGCTCTTTGCGGGCCAGGTTCTTGCGCCGCTCCTCGATGGTGGCGGCCTGGCGGTCGCGCTCGACCCGCTGCAGGATGTAGGCGGCGTAGCCGCCCTCGAACGGTTCCACGATGCGGTCGTGCACCTCCCACGTGACCGTGCAGATCTCGTCGAGGAACCAGCGGTCGTGTGTGACGACCAGCAGCCCGCCCGCGTTGGGGCTCCAGCGCCGCTTCAGGTGTTCGGCAAGCCAGGTGATCGCCTCGACGTCGAGGTGGTTGGTCGGTTCGTCGAGCGCCAGGACGTCGTGATCGCCGGCCAGCAGTTGAGCCAGTGCCACGCGGCGGCGCTGCCCGCCGGACAACGTGCCCAGCTTCGCGTGCCAGTCCAGGTCGCTGAGCAGACCGGAGATGACATCACGGCCGCGGGGGTCACCCGCCCATTCGTGCTCGGGGACATCGCCCACCACCGCGTGCCCGACGGTGTCCTCGTGATCCAGGGTGTCGGCCTGGTCGAGGACGCCGACGCGCACCCCGCCGCGCACGGTCACCCGGCCGCCGTCGGGCCGGACCCGCCCGGCCAGCATGGCCAGCAGACTGGATTTGCCGTCGCCGTTGCGGCCGACGATGCCGATCCGGTCGCCTTCGTTCACACCGAGGGAGACGGAGTCGAACACGACCTTGGTGGGATATTCGAGGTGGAGGGCTTCTGCCCCGAGAAGATGCGCCATGTCCCCTTAAGGCTAGGCGGACGTCGTGAGGTCCATTCACCGAGGACATTCTCGATGGCCGGTCGATGTTGCTATGCCATGATGTCGGGGCAATCGGGGGATTGAACCTTAAGACGTAGGGGAGCGGGCGTTGGTCGATTTCTCGATGATCACCGGGCCGGTGGGCCGATTTCTGGCCACCGCGCAGAACGGGATCGAGGTGCTGCGCTACGGCGGGCTGGAGACCGGTGCGGTCCCGTCGCCGTTCCAGATCATCGAGAGCGTCCCGATGTACAAGCTGCGCCGGTACTTCCCGCCGGACACCCGGCCGGGTGCGGCGGCGCCGGGTGCGCCGGCACTGATGGTGCACCCGATGATGATGTCGGCCGACATGTGGGATGTGACCCGGGCCGACGGCGCGGCGGGCATCCTGCACGCGTCCGGGCTCGATCCGTGGGTCATCGACTTCGGTTCGCCCGACCAGATCGAGGGCGGGATGCAGCGCAATCTCGCCGACCACGTGGTGGCCCTCAACGAGGCCATCGACACCGTCAAGCGCGTCACCGGACGTGATGTGCACCTGATCGGCTATTCGCAGGGCGGCATGTTCTGCTACCAGACCGCGGCCTACCGGCGCGCCAAGGACCTGGCGAGCATCATCACGTTCGGTTCACCGGTGGACACCCTGGCCGCGCTGCCGATGGGCATCCCCCCGAACATGGGAGCCGTGGCCGCGAACTTCATGGCCGATCACGTGTTCTCTCGCATCGACATCCCGGGTTGGTTGGCGCGCACCGGTTTTCAGATGCTCGATCCTCTGAAGACCGCGCAGGCCCGGCTGGACTTCCTCCGTCAGCTACACGATCGTGAGGCCCTGCTGCCGCGTGAGCAGCAGCGCCGCTTCCTGGATTCAGAGGGCTGGATCGCGTGGTCCGGGCCGGCCATCTCCGAACTGCTCAAGCAGTTCATCGCGCACAACCGGATGATGTCCGGTGGGTTCTCCGTGCACGGCGATCTGGTGACGCTCGCCGACATCGACTGCCCGATCCTCGCGGTCATCGGCGAGGTCGACGACATCGGTCAGCCGGCGTCGGTGCGCGGCATCAAGAGTGCCGCGCCGAAGGCCGACGTCTACGAATACCTGATCAGGACCGGGCATTTCGGCCTGGTCGTCGGTTCCAAGGCGGCCACGCAGTCGTGGCCGACGGTCGCGGCATGGGTGAAGTGGCGCGATGGTGACGGGGCATTGCCCGACGATGTGGTGCCGATGGCCAAGAAGTCGCCCGCGGCGACCAGTGAGAGCGGGGTTCCGTTGGCCTCCCGGGTGGCCGCGGGTACGGCGGCGGCCACCGAGGTGGCCTTCGGACTGGCCCGCACCGCAGCGGACGCCGTGGTCGCGACGCAGAAATCGGCACGCACGCTCGTCGTCGAGACCGCGCGCACGCTGCCCCGGCTGGCCCGCCTCGGTCAGGTCAATGACCACACCCGAATCTCGCTGGGCCGCATCATGTCCGAACAGGCGGAGAACAATCCGGGCGGCGAGTTCCTGCTGTTCGACGGGCGTGTGCACACCTACGAGGCGGTGGATCGCCGCGTCAACAACGTGGTGCGCGGCCTGATCGACGTCGGCATCCGCCAGGGCGTGCGGGTCGGAGTTCTGATGGACACCCGGCCCAGCGCGCTGGTGGCCATCGCCGCCCTGTCGCGACTCGGGGCGGTGGCCGTGCTGATCCCGCCCGACGCCGACCTGGCCGAGGTGGTCCGGATCGGTGGCATCTCCGATGTGCTCGCCGACCCCGGAAATCTGGATGTTGCAGGCGGTTTGGGGATTCGGGTGCTGGTGCTCGGCGGCGGTGAATCCCGCGATCTGGACCTGCCTGACTACAACGCCGACATCATCGACATGGAGAAGATCGACCCCGACAAGGTCATCCTGCCCGGGTGGTACCGGCCCAACCCGGGCTTCGCGAGGGATCTGGCCTACGTGGCGTTCGCCAGCGCCGGTGGCGAGTTGGTGGCCCGTCAGATCACCAACTTCCGGTGGGCGTTGTCGGCGTTCGGTACGGCCTCGGCGGCCAATCTGGGCAACCGCGACACCGTCTACTGCCTCACCCCGTTGCACCATCAGTCGGGCCTGCTGGTCAGCCTCGGCGGCGCCGTTGTCGGCGGTGCCCGCATCGCGCTGTCGCGGGGACTGACGCCGGACCGCTTCCTGCATGAGATCCGGCAGTACGGCGTGACGGTGGTGTCCTACACCTGGGCCATGCTGGGCGAGGTCATCGACGATCCGTCGTTCGCGCTGTCGGGTAATCATCCGGTGCGGCTGTTCATCGGATCAGGTATGCCGACGGGACTGTGGCGACGGGTGGTCGAGGTCTTCGACCCTGCCCATGTCGTGGAGTTCTTCGCCACCACCGACGGCCAGGCCGTGCTGGCCAACGTGTCGGGCGTGAAGTTCGGCAGCAAGGGCAGGCCGCTGCCCGGCGGCGGACGGGTGCAGTTGGCGGCCTACGACGCCGACGACGACCTCATCCTCGAGGACGAGCACGGTTTCGTGCGGTTGGCGCAGGCCAACGAGGTCGGCGTGCTGCTCGCCCAGCCGCGCGGCCCGGTCGATCCCACCGCGTCGGTCAAGCGGGGCGTGTTCGCGCCGGCGGACACCTGGGTGTCCACCGAATCGCTGTTCC
>JAHFVC010000133.1 GCA_023264765.1 Mycobacterium sp.
TTCGCCGAGATCCTGCAGAACCATCCGGACTTCATCGCGCTGTTCGACCGCATCTGCCGCGTCGGCCGCTCGCTGCGGGTGCATCTGCTGCTGGCCACGCAGTCGCTCAACACCGGCGGTGTCCGGATCGACAAGCTCGAGCCAAACCTCACCTACCGGATTGCGTTGCGCACCACCAGCTCTGCCGAATCCAAAGCGGTGATCGGCACGCCGGAGGCCCAGTACATCACCAACAAGGAGAGCGGCGTCGGCTTCCTTCGGGTCGGAATGGAGGACCCGGTGAAGTTCCACAGTGTCTACACCGGCACCAACTATGTGCCCACGGTGCTGGAGGGCGCGGACGACGCGGCCCCGCGGGTGCAGGCGAAACGTCAGGTGGTGCGCATCCAGCCGTTCACGGCGGCACCGCTTCTCGATGCGGGGGCGTCGTCATGACCAACGGGGTGACCGATGTGGGCGACCAGCGCGTGCTGCGTGAGGTGGTCCTCGAACAGCTGACCACCGGCGATGTCCGGGCTTACAAGATGTGGCTGCCCCCTCTCGCCGATCCGACCCCGGTGAACGAGCTCGTCGAGCGGGATCACGGGCAGCCGTTGCGGTTCGGGCTGGGCATCATGGACGAACCGCGGCGCCACCGGCAAGAGGTCTGGGGTGTCGACGTCTCCGGTGCTGGCGGCAACATCGCCATCGGCGGTGCGCCGCAGACCGGCAAGTCCACCTTCCTGCAGACCTTGGTGCTGTCCGCCGCGGCCACCCACACCCCGCGGCAGGTGCAGTTCTACTGCGTCGACATGGGCGGCGGCGGCCTGATGTATCTGGAGGGTCTGCCGCACGTCGGCGGTGTCGCCACCCGCGCCGAGCCGGACCGGGTCAACCGGGCCGTGGCGGAGATCAAGGCCGTGCTGCGGCAACGTGAAGCGACCTTCAAGCAGTACCGGGTCGGTTCGATCGCGGCGTACCGGCAGATGCGCGACGACCCGTCCCATCCGGCGTCCCAGGATCCGTTCGGCGACGTCTTCCTCGTCATCGACGGCTGGCCGGCGTTCGTCGGCGAGTTCCCCGACCTCGAACCCGTGGTGCAGGACCTGGCTGCGCAGGGGCTCGCGTTCGGCGTGCACACCGTGATCGCCACGCCGCGGTGGACCGAGTTGCGATCCCGGGTCCGGGACTACCTGGGCACCAAGGTGGAGTTCCGGCTCGGCGACGTCAACGAGACGCAGATCGACCGGATGACGCGCGACATCCCGGCAAACCGGCCGGGCCGGGCCATCTCGATGGAGAAGCACCACCTGATGATCGGGGTGCCGCGCCTGGACGGTGTGCACAGCGGTGCGGACCTGGTGCCGGCCATCACCGCGGCGGTGGACCACATCGCGTCCCTGCACACCGATGAGGCGCCGCAGGTCAGGGTGCTCCCCAGCCGGGTTTACCTGAACGAGCTCGATCCGAATCCGCCCGGGCCCGACGCCGACTACCGCACCCGCTGGATGATTCCGCTCGGCGTGCGGGAGTCCGACCTGTCGGTGTCCTACACCGACATGCAACGCACGCCGCACGTGCTGATCTTCGGGGCACCCAAGTCCGGTAAGACCCGGATCGCCCACGCGATCACCCAAGCTATTTGCTTGCGCAATAATCGAGATCAGGTGCGGTTCATGGTCGGTGACTTCCGTTCGGGTTTGCTGGACGCCATCCCGGAGAGTCATCTGCTCGCGGCCGGAGCAATCAACCGCAACGCGGCGGCACTGGACGAATCGGTCAAGGCGCTTGCCGTCCTGCTCCAGCAGCGGCTCCCACCCGCGGACCTGACGACGACCCAGCTGCGGTCCCGATCCTGGTGGTCGGGGCCGGACATCGTGCTGCTCGTCGACGACTGGCACATGGTCGTCGCCGCGGCCGGCGGACTGCCCCCGATGGCGCCGCTGTGGCCGCTGCTGCCCGCCGCCGCCGACATCGGTCTGCACCTCGTCGTGACGTGCCAGATGAGCCAGGCCCAGCGGGCCACGATGGACCGGTTCGTCGGTGCCGCGTACGGCGCCGGCACCCCGACCCTGTTCCTCTCCGGCGACAAGACCGAATTCCCGTCGAGTGCGTTCAAACTCAAGCGCCGGCCTCCTGGCCAGGCGCTTCTCGTCTCGCCGGACGCAAAGGAAGTCATCCAGGCGGCGTACGTGGATCCACCGGAAGAAGAAGTGTCGGCAGCACCCCAAAACCACGGTTAGTATGGATTTCGGGTCGCCTGGCAAAATTGACGGCGATGAGTTAGCAAACGGATCGGGGGGTCCATTCTTGAAGCGACACTGCGGTGATTGCGGTCCCCATCCCATAGATGTCATCCAGCTCGTGTGGAACCGTTGAGGAGGAACTGCTCATGCAACCGATGGAACATTCGCCCGCAGTGCTGGGCATCGGCGGCCAGGTGGTCGCCAATGGGGGACGTGGCCTGGCCACCGGAACCGCTGCGACCGCTGAGGCCATGGCCCTCGTGCCTGCAGGAGCCGAGGAAGTGTCGGTCCAGGCCGCCCTGGCATTTGCCAGCGAGGCCGCCCAGGTCGCCGCGTTGAACGCGTTCGCTCAGCAGGAACTGGCGCGCGCCGGTGCGGCCTATCTGGAGTCGTCGGGCATCTACACCACGGTGGACGCCGAGGGCGCCGCCACACTCATGTGATTCGTCCATCGTTCACGCACATTTGACGAGACCGAAGCTGGCAAACAATGTCTGCAGTCCCCGCAATGTTGGCGATGTTCTACGAGGCGTTGCCACCAGAGATCAACACCGGCCGGTTGATGGCCGGTGCCGGCCCGACGCCGATGTTCCAGGCGGCCGCGGCGTGGGAGACCCTGGCGATCTCGTTGGAGACGCAGGCTGAAGAACTGGCTGCCAGCCTCGCCTCGCTTACGGGTTCGTGGCAGGGCCAGGCCAGTGAACAGGCCGTCACGGCCACCACTCCGATGGTCGTGTGGCTGCGCACCGCGGCGCTGCAGTCGCAGAAGCGGGCGATGCAGGCCATCGCACAGGCGAACTCGTACATGCTGGCCATGGCGGTCACCCCGCCGTTGCCCGAGATCGAGATGAACCACGTCACGAACGCGGTGCTCAACGCCACCAACTTCCTCGGGGTGAACGCTGCGCCGATCGGCGTCAACGAAGCCGACTATGTGCGGATGTGGGAGCAGGCCGCCGCGGTGATGTTCGGCTACCAGGCCGAGACCACCGCGAACACCCTCTTCGAGCCGATCCTGCCCGCGCAACCGATCGTCATGCCGGGCATCGGCGAGATGGCGCTGAGTACGGCGACGGGGCAGCTCGCGGCAAGCCTGCCCGGCTCCGCGATGCGGGAGGCGGCGTTCGCACACACCACCGTGCAGGCCACTCTCGAGTCGGCCGGATTGACCATGGGTCGCGGGGCGGCGTTCGCGAATCAGAGTGAGCAGCGGGCGCAGGGGGCCGCGCAGAAAGCGGACAAGCAGCAGGGGCAGCAGACCCAGCAGCTTCTCCAGCAGGGCATGCAACAGGGCATGCAGATCGCCTCCCAGCTGGGGCAGACCCTGATGCAGGCGCCACAACAGATGACCCAGGGCGTCACCCAGTCCGCGCAGACACTGACTTCGCCACTGCAACAAGTGAGTTCGATCTTCGGGCAGATGGGTGGCAGCGGTGGTCGGCAGTTCGGCCTGATCGGCGCGAGCCCGTTCTCCGAGCACCCGCTGCTCGGTGGGTCGGGTGCGACCTCAGGCGCCGGCCTGGTGCGGGCCGCGTCGCTGCCGGGTGCGGGCGGCACGCTGGCCCGGACGCCGCTGATGTCGAGTCTGGTCGGCTCGCCGGTACAGGGGACTCCGGTCGCCACCGGCGCGGCCGCGGCCGGTCCGGGCACCGGTTTGGCGCCGGTCGGTTCCGGTGCGGGCGGCGGCAACGGCAGCCCGATGCATGGTGCGAACCAGCGGGAGAAGGACGGGGGCAAGCGGGAGGCGCTGGCCACCCCGTCGCCGCTGGCGCACGGCTCCTATGACGACGACGACGACTGGTAGACGGCCGATGACCGTCACCGGCAACACAAAGACTTCCCGGCCGAGGGGGCTGGAAGACTCGCCAACATGTGGTGAGGACACAGGAAATGGAAAGGTAGCTTCACCATGACTTCAGGACAGGGGATGGAAGCCGATCTCTCCGTCATCGCGGGCGAGTCGGCCAACTTCCAGCGGATCGCGGACGAACTCCGGACCGTGATGGCTCACGTCGAGGCCACCGCCTCCGGCCTGCAGCCGGCATGGGTCGGCGCATCGGCGACGGCAGCACAGGCAGCACTGCTGCGCTTCCACGAGGCCGCCACCCAGCAGAACCGGGAGCTCGACGACATCTCCCAGAACCTGGGCATCGGTGGCACGCAGTACGGCAGCACCGATGACGACCAGGCCAGCGCCCTCGCCAGCCGGATGCTCTAGCACCCAAGCCACCGACAGAAACGGAGAAAACACATCATGAGCCAGCAGACATGGAACTTCGCCGCCATCATGGCCGGCGCCGCCGACATCCACGGCTCCGTGGGCACCACCCAGAGCCTGCTCGAAGAGGGCGAGGCCTCGCTCGGCCGCCTGGCCTCGACCTGGACGGGCGCCGCGCAGGAGTCCTATCAGGCCCTGCAGGTGCGGTGGAACAGCACCGCCGCCGAACTGAACTCGGCGCTGCAGAACCTTGCGCAGACCGTCGATGAAGCCGCGCAGACCATGGCGCAGACCGAAACCGGCGTCGCCGGGATGTTCACCGGTTAGAACCACCGTGCACAAGAGGTGGGCGGACTAGCCTGAGGCCTGTCCGCCCACCTCGTGCGTGCACGATCGCGTATCACCTATGAGAGGCAACCATGTCGGCCGACTATGACCGGCTCTTCCACTCCGCCGGCCCCGCCGACGGGGAGGCCAGCAGCGAAAACGACGGTGCGGCACCGGCGCTCACGCCCCCGCCGATGCCGATCCACGCATCGGCACCGCGTGCGACCGAGGTGACCCCGCCCTCGATGCCGATCGCTCCCACGCAGAGCCAGGCTTCGGGCGTGCCCGCCCCGCGCGAGGCGGAGATCACCCAGCAGATCCGCCCCTCCCAGCACACCGGTCCGCAGCGCGCGCAGAGCGGAATGCTGCGCACCCCGCCGCCCGCCCAGACTTCCGGTGCCCGGCACGAGCAGCAGCGCCCCGCGCCTGCCCCGCAGGCGCGGCCGGCCGCGGCCCCGGCACCCAGCCAGGTCTTCGCCGAGGCCCACGAACAACCGGCGTGGTCACACAGCCAGCCCATCCCCGCCCAGCCGGCGCCGACGTCGGCCGCCAGCATGGGCAATCACCGTGCCATCGATGCACTTTCGCATGTCGGGGTGCGCAGCGCCGTGAAGATGCCGTCCCAGCGCGGCTGGCGGCACTGGCTCTACATGTTCTCCCGGATCAACCTCGGGCTCTCGCCCGACGAGATCTACGAGATGGACCTGCATGCGCGAATCCGCCGCAATGCCAGGGATTCCTACCAGATCGGCGTCTTCGGGCTGAAGGGCGGCGTCGGTAAGACCGCCGTGACCGTGGCTCTCGGCTCGGCGCTGAGCCGCGTGCGCGGCGACCGGATCCTCGCGATCGACGCCGACCCCGACGGCGGGAACCTCGCGGACCGCGCCGGCAGGCAGTCCGCCGCCACCGTCTCAGATCTGTTGTCGGATCAGGAATTATCTCGCTACAACGATATCCGCGCCTATACCAGCATGAACGGCGCCAACCTCGAGGTGCTCTCCTCGGAGGAGTACAGCGCGGCCCGCCGCGAGTTCAACGACGACGACTGGAAGGGCGCGGTCGGTATCGTCTCGCGCTATTACAACCTGGTGCTCGCCGACTGCGGCGCCGGTCTGTTCCAGCCGGCCTCTCGGGGCGTGCTGTCCACCGTATCGGGTCTGGTGATCGTCGCGAGCGCGTCCATCGACGGGGCCCGCCAAGCTGCGGTGACCATGGATTGGTTGCGACAGAACGGATATCAAGATCTGCTCGGCCGATCGTGTGTGGTGATCAACCACGTCACGCCGGGTAAGACCAACATCGACGTGGAAGACCTCGTGCAGCAGTTCGAGCGGCACGTCGCGCCCGGCCGGGTCATCGTGCTGCCCTGGGACAAGCACATCGCCGCGGGCACCGAGATCCAGCTGGAGTTGCTCGGCAGTACCTTCCAGCGCCGGATCGTCGAACTCGCGGCGGCGCTGTCCGACGACTTCGACCGACTCGAACGTCGTTGACCGCCACCGCTGCCGGCCACGCCGCACCCGCGTCCGCGAGTGTGACGCCCGGCCGGCCGTCGACGACGAGGGTCACCATCCTGACCGGTCGGCGGCTGACGGACCTGGTGCTGCCGGCCGCCGCCTCGATCGAGACGTACATCGACGAGACCGTGGCCGTCCTGGCGGATCTGCTCGACGACACCCCGGCTGATGTGCTGGCGGGGTTCGACTTCAAGGCGCAGGGTGAATGGGCCTTCGCGCGGCCGGGCGCTCCGCCGCTCAAGGCCACCGAGTCGCTCGACGATGCCGGCGTCGTGGACGGATCGCTGCTCACGCTGGTGTCCGTCAGTCGCACCGAGCGATACCGGCCGCTCGTCGAGGATGTGATCGACGCGATCGCCGTCCTCGACGAATCACCGGTGTTCGACCGCACGGCGCTGAACCGCTTTGTCGGGCTGGCACTTCCGGTGGTGACCACCGTCGTGGTCATCACGGCATTGCTGGCCTGGTCGCAGGCCGGGCACGCGTGGTGGTGGGCGGTGGTGCTCGGTGTCCTCGGGTTGGGCCTGTTCGGCGGAAGCGTGTTGTCGAAGAACCGGTTCGGGAATCTCGACATGGCCGAAAGCCTCTTGGTGGCAGCACTTCCCGCCCTCGCCGGTGCCGTGGCGCTGGCGGTGCCGCTACCGCGCGATGTCGATGGACTAGGAGCACCGCAGATCGCGGGCGCCGCCGGTGTGGTTCTGCTCTACGCCCTGGCCACCCGGGGTGGACCCCGCCGTCGGGCAGATCTGGCGTCCTTCCTCGCGGTTGGCGCGACCGCCCTCACCGCGGCGGCGGTCGCTTACGGATACGGCGCGAGCGAGTGGGTGCCCGCCGGGGCCATCGCGTTCGGCCTGATCGTGGTGACGAACGCAGCGAAGCTGACCGTTGCCGTGGCGCGCATCGCGTTGCCGCCGATCCCCGCCCCGGGTGAGACGGTGGCCAATGACGAACTGCTGGACCCGGTTTCGCACCCCGACGGCGCCGACGAGGAAAGCCCGACCTGGCAGGCCATCATCGCGTCGGTCCCCGAATCGGCGGCCCGGCTCAGTGAGCGCAGCCGGCTCTCCAAACAACTGCTCAACGGATTTCTCACCGCGGGCGCGGTGGTGCTGGCGGCCGGCGCGATCGCGGTGGTGCAGCAGGGTCACTTCTTCGTGCACAGCCTGGTCGTCGCAGGGTTGGTCGCGGCCGTCAGCGGATTCCGGTCCCGGCTGTACGCCGAACGGTGGTGCGCGTGGGCACTTCTGGCGATCGCGGTGGTGGTGCCGACCGGTGTGATGATCCGGCTGTGCCAGTGGTATCCGCAGTCGGCGTGGCTGGTGCTGGCCATCTATGCGGCCCTGGCCGGGGTTGCCCTGATCCTCATCGGCGCGACCGACGATGTGCAGCGCGTCTCGCCGGTCACCAAACGCATCCTGGAACTCTTGGACGGTGCGGCCATCGCCGCCGTGATCCCGCTGCTGCTGTGGATCGCCGGGGTCTACGACCTGCTGCGCAACCTGCGCTTCTAGACCGCTTTCACCGGGTCGATGCCCAGATCCTTATAGGTGACCAGCGCGACGAACGGCACACCTTTACCGCCGAACAGTTCGGCTGCGACATCGCCGCGGTCCACCATCGGGATCACGCCCGTCACCACGGCGCCGACCTGCAGCACCCGCTCGTAGGCCTTCTCCGTCGACCCACCGGTGCTGATCACGTCGTCGACCAACAGCACCCGGTCGCCCTCCTGCAGCCGGGTGCCCTCGATCCACTGCTCACGCCCGCGCTGCTTCTGCTCCTTGCGCACCGAAAACCAGGCTTTGCCCGTCACCATCGCGATGCCGTGCGCCAGCGGGTCCGCACCCATGGTCAGCCCACCCACGGCGTCGAACTCGATACCGTGCAGCGTCGCCAGATCGGCCACCGCCTTGCTGACCGTGGTGAGCCGCTCACCGTTGTCGATGGCGTACTTGCCGTCGATGTAGTCGTGGCTCAACTGACCGCTGACCAACCGGAACGGCTCCTCGCGCCGTTCGTGGGCGCGGGTGCGGATCAGATCGAAGGCCGCCTGCCAGGTGTCCGGACGCTGCATACCCGGAATCGTATCGGGGCCGTTCAGCCCTGCCGGGCCCGCCGGGTGAGTTCGACCGAGGCCGCCCGCAGATCGCCGATCGCGTTGATCGGCTCGGCGTAGCCGGCCCGGGTGTAGGCCAGCCCGCGCGGCGTGACGACCCGCAGATCCAAACCGTAACGATCGGCCGCGGTGCAGGTGACCGCGGTGGCATCGGGATAACCGCCGAGGGTCTGAGCGATGGCCGTCAGCGCGTCGGCATGGTCGGCGTTGAGGTGCGCGATGGCCCCGGCTGCATGGCGGGCCACCGGATCGGGTTCGGCGGCGGCGTACTCGGCACCGCTGGTGGAATCCATCCGGCCGTAACCGCCGACCCAGCGGACCCGCTGCACCTGCAGCACCCACAAGGTGAAATCGCTGTAGTCGATGTAGTACTTGGCGGCGGGTACCGCGTCCAGGTGGGCCTGCCGGGCGGCGTCGAGGTCGGCGCCCTCGGGCCGGGTGGCGACACCGGCCAGCGTGATGCGGCCCGACGCCAGCGGATCCTCGGGAGCATCCGGCGCCACGATCGCGATGCTGGCCCGCTGATCGCCGAACAGGTTGCGGCCGTGCTCGGCCATATTGGACACGCACAGCACGGGCGCGCCGCCGACCAGACCGTAGGTGACGAACGACGCCCACGGGTCGCCGTCGGCGGTCAGCGTCGCCAGGGTGCCGGCGTTGGTGGACGCGGCGATGGTGCGCGCCTCCTCGGCCGCCGACGGCCGGGTCGCGTTGACGACGGGCGTCAGGGCCGGCGGGACGGACGGGGCATCGCCCGGGTCGCCGTGATCACGCAGGGTAGAGCCGGAATCAGCCACGTCGGCACCATACCCGTGTGTACGAACAACGGCAGTCGGGTACGAACGAAAGCGTGAAGCTTCCGTTCGATACCTGGCTGCCCGCGCAACGGTGGTATTCGGGACGTGGCAGACAAATCCTTCAAGCGGAGCCGATCCAGACGGTCTCGCTCGCCGCTGATCTGGACCTGGCACTGCTCGACGTCCGCTTCACCGACGGGCCGTCGGAGCAGTATCAGGTGCTGGTGCGGTGGGACGCCGGTTCCGAGGACGCCAGGATCGGCTCCGACGGCGACCGCGACGCCTACGACGCCATGGCCGACCCCGCGGCCGCGGGCATCCTGCTGAACCTGCTGGAGGCCGGGGACGCCGTCGGGCCGGTCACCTTCCTGCGCGAACCGAACACCCCGTTGCCGAAGGAGCGGGCAGGCCGCCGGCTCGGAGCCGAGCAGTCCAACACCAGTGTGGTGTTCGGCAACGAGGCGATTCTCAAGGTGTTCCGGCGCGTCATCCCCGGTATCAATCCCGATATCGAACTCACCCGCGCGCTCGCCGGCAATCCACACGTGACGCCGCTGCTGGGTTCCTACCAACTAGGCGACTATGCGTTGGGGATGCTCACGACGTTCGCGCACCCGTCCGCCGACGGCTGGGACGTCGCGCTGAAGAGCGCACAGCACTGGGTTGCGAACGAGGTCGGCGGTGACTTCACCGCCGACTCGTATCGACTCGGCGAGGCGGTCGGCTCAGTGCACGCGGCTCTGTCGAAGGCACTCGGCACGTCCACCACGAACTTCCCCGTCGACACCTGGGTCCAGCGCCTGCATGCCGTCGCCGCCGCAGTGCCGCAACTGCACGACCTGGTGCCGCAGATCGAGACGCGCTACCGCGGGCTGACCGACGCGTCGTGCCTCGTGCAGCGCATTCACGGCGACCTGCACCTCGGCCAGGTGCTGCGCACCCCGAGCACCTGGCTGATCATCGACTTCGAGGGCGAGCCCGGCCAACCGCTGGCCGAACGCCGTCGCCCCGACTCGGCCCTGCGCGACATCGCCGGGATGCTGCGGTCCTACGACTACGCAGCCCGCGGCGCGCGGGACTGGGTGGACCGCCAGAGCGCGGCCTTCTGCGACGGCTACGCGGCGATCAGCGGCCACGATCCGCGCGCCGAAGCCGCGGTGCTCGCCGCCTACGAACTGGACAAGGCGGTCTACGAGGTCGGGTACGAGGCCCGCTACCGCCCGGACTGGCTGCCGATCCCACTGGGTGCCGTCACGAGGGTGCTCGCCGGATAACCAGCGTCCTCACGGCCCGCTCACAGGTTCGCTCACGGTCGCGATGGCTGACTGTCAGATGTGACCTACCTCCGGGACAGGGCCGTCCCGGCCGTGTTGCTGCTCGCCACCGCGGCGCTCTACCTGTGGAACATCACCGTCAACGGGATGGGAAATCCGTTCTACGCCGCGGCCGCGCAGGCCGGGTCGGTGAACTGGGAGGCGTTGCTGTTCGGGTCGCTGGATCCGCACAACTTCATCACCGTGGACAAGCCGCCGGTGTCGCAGTGGGTGATGGGCCTGTCCGGTCAGCTCTTCGGGTTCAGCAGCGCCAGCATGCTGGTGCCCGAGGCGCTGATGGCCGTCGGGTCGGTGGCGCTGGTGTACGGGTCGGTGCGCCGGATCAGCGGCCAATGGGCCGGGGTGCTGGCCGCGGCCGCGCTGGCGTTGACGCCGGTGGCGGCGTTGATGTTCCGATTCAACAACC
This sequence comes from Mycobacterium sp., assembly GCA_023264765.1. Taxonomy (GTDB): domain Bacteria; phylum Actinomycetota; class Actinomycetes; order Mycobacteriales; family Mycobacteriaceae; genus Mycobacterium. Next base: position 10,941 of record JAHFVC010000133.1, read on the forward strand.
CCGATGCGGCGATGGTCCTGCTGATGACGGCCGCCGCGTACTGCGCGGTGCGCGCCCTGCACGACCACGGTGCCCGCTGGATGGCCCTCGCCGGGGTCGCGCTGGGATTGGCCTTCCTGGCCAAGATGCTCGAAGGGCTCATGTCCGTGCCGGCGATCGGGCTGGTGTACCTGATCGCCGCACCGCCGGTGCTGCGCACACGACTGCTGCACCTGCTCGGTGCGCTGGTGGCATTCCTGGTGTCCTCGGGCTGGTACGTGCTGCTCACCCTGTGGTGGCCGGCGTCGTCGCGGCCCTATCTGGCGGGCTCATCGGACAACAACTTCATGAATCTGGTGTTGGGCTACAACGGTTTTGCGCGAGTTCTGGGCCGGCGCGACACGTCGAGCTTCGCGTCGATAGGTGGCGGCAGTTGGGGCGGCTCGTCCCACAGTGTGTCGCGGTTGGTCACGGGGGAGTACGGCTTCGAGATCGGATGGCTGCTGCCCGGCGCTTTACTGGCTTTCCTGCTGGTGCTGGTGGAACGCGGGCGTGCGCCCCGCACCGATGCGGTGCGGGCGGGTGCGGTGCTGTTCGGTGGCTGGCTTCTGGTGGACGGCTTGGTGCTCAGCCTGATGCACGGCACCGTGCATGCGTACTACTCCCTATCCCTGGCACCCGCGGTGGCCGCGATGTTCGCCATCGGCGTGCATCGGATGTGGGTGCGCCGGGATACCGTGCCCGGCGCGGTGGGGCTGGCGGTGCTGCTGGCCGGGACGGCGGGTTGGGGCTGGTGGCTGCTGCACCGAAACGCGCACTGGTTACCGGTGCTCCGGTGGACGATCGTGGTATTGGCCGTTGTCGGGCTGGTGGTGTGGATCCGCAGCCCGGTGGTGGCACTGGTGCTCGGCGTGGTCGCCGCGCTGCTCGGACCGGCCGCCTACGCGGTGGCCACCGTCGCGAACGCGCACCAGGGTGGCGGACCGATGGTCGGCCCGCACCGCAGTGGTAAGGACATCGGTATGTGGGGCCGCGACGCCGACACCCCGGCGCTGCACCAGTTGTTGTCGGCGACCTCTACGCCGTGGTCGGCGGCCGTCGAGCGATCCAACAGTGCTGCCGCCCTGGAACTTTCGACACGCACCGCAGTCATGGCGATCGGTGGCTTCTCGGGCGCCGACCCGGCCCCCACGCTGGCGCAGTTCGAAGAGGACGTGGCGCGCCATCAGGTCGCCTACTACCTGGTGGAGAAGGCGTCCGGGCACGGACCGTCACTGAACACCCGCAACCACGGCGACATCACGCAGTGGGTGGCCGCGCACTTCCCGGCCACGGTCATCGGGTCGACGACGGTGTACGACCTCACGGCGCCGTCACGCTGACAGCGGCAGAGGATACGGGGTCGGCCGGATGACGGCATCGACTCGGCCGAATCGTGTTCTCGCCCTGGCCAGTACCTGGTTCAGCTGATCGGCGCCCGCGGCCAGGAGTAGCAGGTTGTCCGCGCACTGGCCGTACACGATCCGGACCAGATCGGCGGCGCGCCTGTCGGTGGCCACCACCTGGCAGCCGTCGGCCAGCAGGGACTGGGCGGCGCGGCAACCCTCGACGCTCCCCGCGTCCAGTACCACGACGACTCGTGCAGCGTGTGTGTTCATGACTCAACTCAACGCCGTGAAGCTGGGTTCCCGATATGCGGCCGGTGTGTCTTAGCGGACAAGTCGGCGCAGTAGCGCCGAGGCCGTTGCGATGCCGAGCACCGCCGCGACCACCAGCACCGTGATGTCGAGCCAGCCGTTGGTGGGTGTGCCGATCAGCAAGCCGCGCAACGCATTCACCTCATAGCTCAACGGGTTGACAGCCGACAGCCAGCGCAGCCACTGCGGCATCACGTCCACCGGGTAGAGCGCATTGGAGGCGAAGAACAGGGGCATGGTGATGGCCTGCCCGATGCCCATCAGCCGGTCGCGGTTACGGACCAGCCCGGCCAGGGACATGGACAAGCAGGCGAAGAACGCCGAACCCAGCACCACCACGACCATGGCGCCGAGGATGCGCAGCGGGTTGACGGTCATGTGCACGCCCAGGAGATACGCCAGCGCGACGACACCGATCACCTGCACCACCGAGCGCACTCCGGCGGCGAAGGCCTTCCCGGTGACCAGGGCCGAGGGCGGTGCCGGGGTCACCATCAGCTTGGCCAGGATGCCGGCGTCGCGGTCCCAGATGATCTGGATGCCGTAGAAGATCGAGATGAACAGGGCGGACTGGGCGATGATGCCGGGCGCCAGGAACGCCAGATAGTCGACGTGACCGGTGTCGATGACCCGCAGTTGGCTGAAGGTCTGGCCGAAGATGAGCAACCACAGTGCCGGTTGCACCATCCGGGTGAACAGTTCGGTGCGGTCATGCCGCAGCTTCTGCAGTTCGACCAGAGCGAACGCGCCGATCCGCAAGATCAGGCCGTGCAGTCGGCGCCAGCCGCGCGGTGCCCGGACGAGGGTGAAGGTTTCAGCTGACACGACGGGCCGTCCTTCGGGCTGCCTGCACCTCACGCAACCCCGACGCGGTGGGTTCGTCCAGATCGGAGCCCGCGTAGTGCCGGAAGACGTCTTCCAGGGTGGCGGTGTCGCTGACCGTGGCCTTCAGTTCGGCTGGAGTGCCGACCGTTTGGAGGTGGCCGTGGTGCATCAACGCCACCCGGTCGCACAGGGCGTCTGCTTCGCCCATGTAGTGCGTCGTCAGCAGGACGGTCATGCCGAAGTCCGCCTTCATCCGGCCGACCTGCTCCCACACGCTGTCGCGGGCGATGGGGTCCAGGCCCACCGTCGGCTCGTCGAGCAGCAGCAGCGAGGGCCGATTTACCAGCGCCTGCGCCAATTCCAGGCGCCGGACCATGCCGCCGGAATAGGTGCCCGCCACGTTGTCGGCGACGTCGGAGAGCTGCATGGCGGCCAGCGCGTCGGTGACCCGGGTCGCGCGCTCACGGCGCGGCACGTCGTACAGCCGCGCGAACAGTTCGACGTTCTGCCGCCCGGTCAGTGCGGCCTCGATCGAAAGTTGTTGGGGGACATAGCCGATGTTGAACCGGATATCCATGGTGGCGCGCCGCGAATCCAGGCCGAAGATGCGGACCTCGCCCTCCTGGACCGGTGTCAGCGTGGTGAGCACCCGGATGACGGTGGTCTTGCCCGCGCCGTTGGGGCCGAGCAGTCCCATGGTCTCGCCGCTGCGCACCTCGAGGTCCAGCTCGTGTACCGCGGTGAATCGGCCGTAACGGTGGGTGAGTTGGCGGCATTCGATGGCGGGCGTCATGGCTGCCTCTCCTGAAGGATGCGGGTCAGTTCGGCGAGGACGGACAGGCCGCGGGTCAGCTCGTCGAGTTGGGTGGGGTCGAGCTCGGCCAGCGCGTCGGCCAGGGCGGCGCGGCGGGCGTCGCGTGAGTCGTCGGCGATGCGCTGCGCCGGCGCCGCGAGATGCAGGCGCCCGACTCTGCGGTCGGCGTCGTCCACTGCCCGGATGAGTAGACCGTCGGCGGCGAGTTTGGAGATCAGGGTGGAGGCGGTGTTGGCGGCCAGGCTGAGCTCGGTGGCGGCGGCGCGTACCGAGATGCCGGGATTGCGCCCGATCAGACGCAGCAGTTCAACCTGAGAGTGTGTCAGGCCGGAACGGTCGAATCCACCGCCACCGGTGGACCGGCGCAGCTGTCTTCGAAAACGACCGACCACGCTGAACAGTTCGGTGCTGAGTTCGGCGGCGGTGGTCACCCGCTCACATTACCTCTGTTACAGAGGTATCTGTCGTGTCGAGCCCCCAGAGGATCCATGATGAGGAGGTGTATCGGACCCTGCTGCTCGACACTGCCGGCGGCGTCGCCGTCATCACCCTGAATCGCCCGGCTCAGCGCAACGCCGTCGGTGACGGGATGCGTGACGAACTCGCCGACGCCTACCGTCGCTGCGACGCCGATGACGCCGTTCGTGCCGTGGTGCTCACCGGCGCGCCGCCGGCCTTCTGCGCGGGCGCCGACCTCGCTGCCGGCGACCGGACGTTCGCCTCGCCTGCCGAGGGTTTCAGCGCCGCCGGCATCGCCGTGCCGGCCTGGAGCCTCGACAAACCGGTGATCGCGGCGGTCAACGGACATGCCATCGGTCTCGGTCTGACACTCGCCCTGCAATGCGATATCCGCATCTTCGCGGCCGACGCCCGCTACGGCGTCGTGCAGGTACGCCGCGGGGTGGTGGGCGATGCCTTCGTGCACTGGGTATTGCCGAGGCTGGTGGGAATCTCGGCGGCGGCTGAAATCCTTTTCACCGGGGCGACTTTCGACGGACGGCGCGCAGTCGAGCTGGGGCTCGGCAGTAGTGCCCTCGATGCTGCCGAGGTGCTCCCGGCCGCGCTGGAGATAGCCCGCGACATCGCCGAGAACACCGCCCCGATGTCGGTGGCCGCGAGCAAGCGGCTGCTGTGGGACTCGTTCGGCTTGACACGGGAACAGGTGGGCGCCAGGGAAACCG
>JAHFVC010000422.1 GCA_023264765.1 Mycobacterium sp.
GTCAGCACCACGGCCGGGGTGGCCCGCAGCTCCTCACCGTTGTCGGTGCTCAGCCGCAGACCGGCATTGAAGCCGGTGGCGTCGATGGGCGCGGTGACGCCGGCGAACGAGACCTCGATACCCAGTTCCACGTCGTCACTCTGGGACAGGTGCGTCAGTGCGAGATTGTCCGCCCGCGCCGTCACGGTCATTCCCCGCGCGGATTCGCCGACGCCCAGCGGCTGCGCGACGGGTGCCGCAGGCACCGCGGTCGCCGTGGTGGCCGAACTCGGATTGGCGAGCACATCCATGATCGACGCCGGATGGTCGGGCTCCGGCGAGCAGCCCGCGGCGAGGAACACCGCGGCGATCACCGCCGCCGCCCGAGGTGCCGACATGTCCATAGGGTCGGTACTTTCGCACACCGGGCTGTCAGGTCGCGAGGATCGGCCGAACCTCGGTGCCCACGAACCGGACGAAGTCGTCGATGTCGGCTCCGGCGGCCGGTTGAAGCACCACGGTGTCCGCGCCCGCCTCGGCCCAACGCCGCGCACCGGCGGCCACCTCACCGGCATCGCCGGCCACTCCGACGTCGTCGGCGGGGTCGAGTTCCCAATGTTCGATCTCCGCCCGCAGATCCGCTTGTGCGGTCGACCCGGTCGCACACAGCACATAGGCGACGACGGAGTGGGCCGCCGGTTCGGGCCGCAGCTCGCCGCCCGCGCGGATGTCGGCCGCCGCCGCACGCACCCCATCGGGTGTGGTGCCGCCGGCCAGCACCGTGCCCGAGGCCAGCTCGCCGCTCAGCCGCAGGGTCTTCGGCCCGGCCGCCGCGGCCAGCACCGCGACGTCAGAGGTGGGCGGCCAGTCCAGGGCGACGCCGTCGAGCGTGACGTAGCGCCCGGTGAAGGTGACCCGCTCGCCGCGCAACAGTGCGGTCAGACAGGTCAGGTACTCGCGCAGCAGTGTCATCGGGGACGCCACCCGCTCCCCGATCTGTGCCATCCAGTCCTGCACGCCGTGACCGACACCCATCCGCACGCGGCCGGGGAAAGCCCGTTCGAGTGTCGCGATCTCCATCGCGGTGAGCGCCACGTTGCGCATCGGGACGGGCAGCACACCGACGCCGACAGTCAGCTCGGTGCTGTGCGACAACGCGATCGCCGCGGTGGACACTCCCCCGGCCAGAAAGCAGTCCTCCCACAGCCACAGTTCATCCAGCCCCGCATCGTCGGCCGCCCGCGCCGCGGCGGCCAACCTCTCCGGTGGGATCTGGGGCCGGAAGACAACGCCGAGGCGTGTGCTTGTCGAATGCCTGTCCATGATGCCTTTCCTAGTGGGCGGCTTCAGCGATGTCCGGTGCCACCCTCAGGGCGTTGGCCGCGATGGTCAGCGCGGGGTTCAGCGCCGCCGACGACGGGAAGAAGGAACCGTCGATGACCCACAGATTGTCGACATCGTGGCTGCGGCAGCGCGCATTGAGCACGCTGCGCGCCGGGTCAGCCCCGGCCACAGCGGTTCCACACATATGGGAGTTGGTCTCGATACCCATCCGCTGCCTCAGAACGATCGGATAGCCGGCACGGCGCACAGCTTTCGTCACTCGTCGCACCAATTCCCGATGCGGTTCGACGTTGTTCGGCCGCCACCGGATGTAGATGTCGTTCTCGTCCACCGTCACACGATTGTCCAGACGCGGCAGATCCTCGGTCGTCAAATAGATGTCGAGGCTTCGGTCTGTGGCAGCTTTGAGCGCCCAGGTCGGAGCCCAGGGCCGCGCGTTCTTGATCATCGCCGCTTGCAGCTTGCCGAGCATCTGAAGATTTCCGAGCGGGTACTCGTTGTCGGGTCCGGCGGTGTACCAGTCGTTGATGCCCAACGTCTTCTGCCATGCGGTGCTATTTCGTCTACGCGGATCGATCGCGACGAAGAAGGTGCTGTTGTGCACCATGTAGTTTCGTCCGAGCAGCCCAGACGAGTTGCCCAATCCGTCGGGATGGTGTCCGCCGGTCGACCGCAGCAACAGCGCGGCGGAGTTGACCGCGCCCGCGGAGATCACGAACTGCTTGGCCTCGATGCGGATGGTGCGTCCACGCAGTTGCGCCTCGGCGGCGACGACGGTCCGCCCGTCGGCCGCTGTCAACAGCCGAGTCACTTTGGCCTCGACGAGCAGACGGATGTCGTTCGATTCCAAGGCCGGTCGCAGTGCCCGGTTCTCCGCTTCACTCTTCACGTCAGACTCGACCGGACAGCCGTCGGCCGTGGTGGCCGCACGCCGCTGCCTGTCGGTGTCCAGGTTCATCCCGTTGGGGGTGTGAAAAGGTCGCAGACCTTGTCGTCTCAGCGAGTCGGCGAAGCGCTCGATGGTGGGTTCGTGGGCCAGCGGTGGATAGGAATACGGCTCGGAATGGTATGGCTCCGTAGGATCTTCGCCGGTGCTGCCATGGACTTCGAAGAGCCGCTCAGCCTGGGTGTAGTACGGCTCCAGGTCGTCGTAGCTGAACGGCCAAGCAGGTGATGTGCCATCGTGGTGGATGATCTCGCCGAAATCTTCGCGCCGGAAACGAGGCAGGCTCGCCCCGTAGAACTTGGTGTTCCCGCCGACCCAGTAGTAGGTACCGGGTGCGAACGACTGCCCGGTACATGCATCTATCCACGGTTCTGCAGTCTTGTAACGCCCATGGATGTGCATCTCTTCGGGTATCGAGTTCTCGGGTTCGCGCGGGAGAAAGCCACCACGCTCGACGACGAGCACGTCGCGTCCGCTGCCACGTAAGGCATAGGCGAGCGTCGAGCCTCCCATACCGGAGCCGACCACGACGACGTCCGCGGTGAGCGTGTCCGCACCCGACGGGTCGACGACGGCCCCGGCACGCAGCGGCGGGTATTCGCTGACGGTCGTACGTGGCGTGGTCATGCGACAGTTCCTCATCCTTGCCCGGTGCCGACTGACGCGATTGGCAGTCCCCCTCGACTCTACGAGTGCGCGCGGGGTCAGGTAATGACCATCATGCATCGCATTTCGGACATGTGTTACCCACTATGTGCAATGCGGCAGCACACCTGAGCACCCTAACCTCGAAAAGCGTGTCCGCACTTGACCTGTTCACTCGACTCCACTCGGCGAAGAGCGGCGGAGGTGTGTTCACGGTCGGCATCGATGGTCGCAGTGGATCCGGCAAGTCATCACTGGCGCAGGCGCTGGCCGCCTGCGATCCGCGGATCGCGGTAGTCCACACCGATGACTTATCTTGGCATCATTCGTTTTTCGGCTGGACCGAGCTGCTCGTCGGCGAGATCCTGAAACCGGTTCACGCTGGTCTTCTGCCATTGCACTATCGGCCCGACGCGTGGATTCTGCGGGGTCGCGAGGGTGCCATCGACGTCCCGTTCGACACCACCATTCTCATCGTCGAAGGCGTCGGCGCCTGCCGCCGTGCCACCCGCCCATACTTGGCCCTCACGGTATGGATCGAGGTGAGTCCGCAGGTCGGACTCGATCGTGTACTCGGCCGTCAGGCGGATACGGCGGAATTCCTCTCGGACTGGCACACCGCCGAGGAGGCGTATCTCCAGCACGAACAGCCGTGGCGACATGCGGACATCATCGTGTCCGGCGAGGCGCCCCTGACGGCCAGCGGTCTCGACCCTGACGCTTCACCGGCTTGAGCATTGGTGATACGATTCACTTCACCTCGCACGAGGTTCATTCATTCACACCATTTGGAGTCACTCATGGGAAAACTCGACGGCAAAGTCGCCTTCATCACCGGACTCGCCCGCGGTCAGGGGCGTTCACATGCCCTCACCCTCGCGCGCGAGGGCGCCGCGATCATCGGTCTCGATCTGTGCGGCAAGCCCACCACCACCGCCTACCCCGGCACCACCGAAGAAGATCTCCAGGAAACGGTGCGTCAGGTCAAGGAAGCCGGCGGCCAGATCTTCGTCGACGTCGCGGACACCCGTGACTTCGCTGCAGTAAAGGCTGTATTCGACCGCGGCATCGAGCAATTCGGCCGCGTCGACATCGTTGTACCCAACGCCGGGATCTGCTCCGGCGCCAAGACGTGGGAGATCGACCCCCAGGACTGGCGCGAGATGGTCGATATCAATCTCAACGGTGTATTCCATACGGTGAAGGCCGCCATACCAACGATGATCGCCCAAAATGAGGGCGGCGCAATCGTATTCATCGGCTCGACCGAAGCACTCAAGGGAGCCGAGAACATCTCGTCCTACGCCGCATCGAAGCACGGAGTCACCGGCCTGATGACATCGCTGGCACGCGAGCTCGGCCAGTACAACATCCGGGTCAACTCGGTGAACCCCACCTGCGTCGACACCGACATGATCAACAACGATTTCGTTTACGGCCTGTTCCGTCCGGATCTGGACAAACCCACCCGAGAGGACGTCGTCGATACTTTCACCGGCACCCATATCCTGCCGGTTCCCTGGATGCAGCCCCAGGATGTCAGCGATGCCATCCTGTATCTGGTTACCGAACCCGGTCGCTATATCACCGCGACGCCCCTGGTCATCGACGCCGGATTCATGGTCAAATCCTAACCCCGGCGCGACGCCTTCCCGGGTAGCCCTCTCGATACCGGTCTCGACCGTGCGGGAGGGCTACTCTCGTATCCGCCCGAGACGACCGATCAGCACGAAGGCAACCCGATGGTCACGATGAAGGATGTCGCCAAGGCGGCCGGCGTATCTCAGGCGTCGGTGTCCTATGCCTACAGCGGATCTCCCCGGGTGTCCGAGGCCCAGCGTGCCCGCATCTTCACCGTGGCGACCGAACTCGGCTATGCCGGCCCGAACATCGCCGGGAGTTTTCTGCGGTCGGGCCGCATCGGCGCCGTCGGAGTCCTGCTACCGGGTCCACTGGCCAGCGCCGTCGAGGATCCATCCACCGCGCTGCTACTCAAGGGGATCGTCGAGGTCGGCGAACTCGCCGACGTCGCGCTGACCCTCCTGCCTGTACCCCGGGTGAGTGCCTCGGATTCCGGCTCCCGCCCTGCCACGCCGTCGGTTCTGCGCGGCCTGGTCGACGGCGTGGTCATGCATTGCTTGCCCAATGAGCACGTGGTGGTCGAGGCCATCCGGTCCCGTGGCATACCGGCTGTGGCCATCGACTCTCCTCGCCTCCCCCATCTGCCGTATGTCACTGTCGACCATCGGCGTGGCGGCGCGGCGCAGATGGAACATCTTCTGGCACATGGGCACCGCCGTATCGGCATCGTCACCGACCGGATGACGGCTGTGCACTTGCCGGGCTGCC
>JAHFVC010000134.1 GCA_023264765.1 Mycobacterium sp.
CGCATTCGATGACATCGACGGCTGCTGGGCCGGGTCGAAGCGATCTAGAATCACCTGACCGTGTCGGGTGACAACGTGGTCAACCCACTGCTGATGAACGTCGACGTCCGCCATGGCCGACAGACTAGGCCGCTGGTGCGACAACGGCGTCCCGATAGGCCGCAATCCGGTCTATGTCAGAGAAACAAGGAAGCCCCCCTCAGTGAGGGAGGCTTCTTCACGAACAGCCGATACCGACTGCATCTGCATACGACGATAATGCACCGCCGCATGCCGGGTGATCTATGGTGCCGGCGCGTAACCGCCGTTGTGTAGCAGGGGTTCTCCGGTCTCGTGCAGGAAAGAGGCTTTGACGGCCGCGGCCGGCCACAGCAGCAGATGCGACAGTGGGACCAGCGTCACCAAACTCAAGGTGGGGTCAGGTGCGGCGCCGATTGAACCGTGCCCGGTGCGGATCAGGGTGCGCCAGCCGCGGGCGGTATCGGAGATGGTGAAGCCCGGCGCCAGCTGGTCGACGGTCCACGGAAGCGGGAGAAATGGCAAGTCCAAATCCTCGCGCAGATCGTCGGCGAACATTCTATCGCCAGTTTGGATTGTTGCAGTGCGTCCCAATGAGCGCAGAGAACGACGACTTTGTCGTACCAACAGTGATCATCGAGCGGTGCAACAGCTATTCGGGTCCCGGGTGGGCCACCGAGCTGGTCACGATATCGACGAACGCCAGACAGTGTTCAATGCCGCCGCTCAAGTGCAAGTCCCAGGCGTACTGTCCGCACACGGGTACGATTACTATCTAGGTACGTAGATAGTGGCAGCGGAAACAGGCTGAGGTGCAACGCTGATCGCTGACACCGCGAGCGGAGATGAGGGGCGAGCGTGCGGGTGCGAGGATTCGGTGAACTTGAGGCGGTCATCATGGACCGTATGTGGAATCGGGACCCGGGCGCGCCAACGACGGTGCGTGAGGTGTTCGACGAGCTGGCCAGCGAGCGGGACATCGCCTACACGACGGTCATGTCGACGATGGACAACCTGCACACTAAGGGCTGGCTGACCCGTAAGCGTCAGGGCAAGGCCTATGACTATTGGGTGGCGCTTACGCGTGAGGAGTACACGGCGCGCATGATGCACAACGCGCTCGACGGCGGCGGTAGCAGCGAATTGGTGCTCACGCATTTCGTGGAACAGATGAGTCCTGAGGAATCTGCAGGACTACGCGCGGCATTGCGGCGTCTGGCCAATCGGACGGCCACGCAGTGAGCACGGTGGTGTGTCTGCTCGGGTATAGCCTCGTGGTCCTCGTTCTCGGACCTCCGGTGTTGCGGCGGCTGACCGCAAGCGGACCGGCTCCCCGGCTCGGGGTAGCGGCTTGGCTGAGCGCGATCGTCAGTGTGCTCGCGACGTGGGCGGCCACGACGGCGATTATTGCAGCCCAACTGATCGGCCATTGGGGCCATCTGGATCGGCTCATCGTGATGTGTCTGACGTGGCTGTGCCGTGCGGTTAGCGGTGGCGTGAGCGGGGTGGGGCAGGCGGTCGTAGGCGGTGTGCTGGCCGCGGCAGCGGTGGCTGCGGTCGTCGCCACGATACGGCTGGTCCGCGCCGTGGGTGTGCTGCGTCGGCGTGCCCGTCAGCACGCCGAGGACGTGCGGCTGGTGGGGCGCGGTACCTCTGACGACGGCGTCGTGGTGATCGATGTGCCGCGGCCGGCGGCCTACTGTGTGTCCGGTAGCCCGCCGGCGATCGTGTTCACCAGCGGGGCGCTCGATGTGCTCGATGAGCGGGCGCGGGCGGCGGTGTTGGCTCACGAGCGCGCCCACCTGGCCGGGCACCACCTCGCGGTGATGACATTTCTGCGTGCCGTGGCCCGGGTGTTTCCGGGTGTCGCGCTGATGGCTGAAGGCGCACAGCAGGTTTCGCGGTTGCTGGAGATGTGCGCCGACGATGCAGCGGCCCGGCGCCATGGCGGTGCGGCACTGTTGTCCGGGCTGATCGCATTGTGCGGAGCGGCGCCCGCCGAGGCGCTCGGTGCTGCCGATGTCGCGGTGCTCGATCGCGCAGAGCGTCTCGCTGGGCCGCGCGCACCATTTGGCGTCGCCACCCAGATTGCGCTGGTATCGGCGATCGTGCTGGCGGGCCTCGGGCCCGTGATGATTGGTGCCCTGGCGGCTACCGGCGTGAGCTTGTGCATGGGGTAACCACCCCAACCACCGATGTACATGTAGACATCCACCCCCGTTCGACCGAGGAACCACCACAACCCAAGGACAGGCGGTACCGGGCATGGCCATCAGTGACACGCAGTGCGCAGATGATGCGCGTCTCCGCAACCCGATCCCGAACCTGGGGCGGTGAGTCCCATGTATTTTGGTCACCTGAGCCGGCGGGCGGCGCTGGCCACGATGGGTGCTGGCGTGGTCGCAGCGGCGGCGTACGTGCTGCGCGGGTTGGTTGAATCACCACGGTCGGCGGTGCGCCTGGCCGACGGCGGCTCGATGATGGGGGTCCGCGGCACCGACATGGCTCGGTACATGGAGATGTTTAACCGGCACACCGAGCTACGCCGCACCGTTGACGACATTCCCGGCGGGGTCCGCACCACCACCGAATCGGACGCCCCGGAATTGGCCGCCCAGCTCAAGGCCCACGTGTCGAGCATGTACGGCCACCTGGCGCAGGGCTCGGAAGTGATGTGCATGAGCGAGAGCCTGCCGACCTTGTTCCAGAACGCACGCGGGTACCGCCGCCAGCTGACGTTCACCGCGGCCGGGGTGGTGGCCGAGGAAACCTCTGATGATCCCCAGCTCGCCGAGGCGATCCGGGCCCATGCCCGCGAGGTTAGCGGGTTCGTGCGCGACGGCATGCCGGCCATGATGGGTGGTTCGGGGGGATGATGGGGCCAGGCTCAATGATGGGCCCGCGCTAACGCCGCCCCGGGATGCGCCGACGCGTCGCGACGGTGTTGGTACAGCCTGCAGACGCCGGAACATGGAGTGCATAAATGAGACCGAAGGCGACGGCACATGACCGCTTCTGATGATCGCTTGAGTAGGTGGAACCGGTACTGGGATAAGAAGTCCCGCAATTACGACCGGGAAATGGGTTTCTTCGATCGACACCTGTTCGGCAACTCCCGGCAATGGGCCTGCAGCCAGGCCAGCGGCGCTGTCCTGGAGGTCGCGGTCGGCACCGGGCTCAACCTGACCTTCTATCCCGATGACGTCACCGTGACCGGAATCGACTGGAGTCAGGGAATGCTGGACCTGGCTCGACAGCGCGCCGCCAACCTCGGCCGCACGGTCGATCTACGCCAGGCCGACGCTCACCATCTCCCGTTTACCGACGCATCATTCGACACTGTGGTGTGCACGTTCGGGCTCTGTGCGATCCCCGACCACGCGCAAGCTCTCGCCGAGATGACTCGAGTCCTGCGCTCCGGCGGCAACCTGATCCTCGTCGATCACATCGAAAGCAGCTCTGCTCCAGTGCGAATCGTCCAACGACTACTCGAGGGCGTCACTGTCCCCCTTGGTGGGGAACACTTTATGCGCCGCCCGCTCACCCTGATTCGCCGCAGCGCGGCACTGACCGTCACCCAGGTGCAACGCTTCCACCTCGGGCTGGTCGAACGCGTCACCGCCCGGAAAAACTGACAACCCGCGGGTATTCAGACCATTAGGCCACGGACGATATAATCGCTCTGTGGCGATGAATACTGTTCCTGCTGAGATGCAGCGCATCGAGCTGGCTCCGGCGGCGGCGCTGTTTCGGTCGCTGGGCGATCCCACGCGGCTGGCGATTGTGCGACGGCTGTCTGCCGGGCCCGCGCGGGTCGCCGACCTCGTCGACGCGGTCGGGCTGGCGCAGTCGACGGTCTCTAAACATCTTGTCTGTCTTCGGGATTGCGGCCTGGTGACCTCCGATCCGGTAGGCCGATCCTCGGTGTTTCAGCTCGCCCAGCCCGCCCTGATCGACGTGCTCGCCGCCGCCGAGACGGTCCTGGCGGCCACCGGCAACGCCGTCGAACTCTGCCCCACCTACGGCACCGGAGGACAACCGTGACCGACAAAAGCATCGACGAAACAGCGGCCGAGCGGGCCTCACACTGCCAGCGCGGGCCTGCTTGCGCCGATGACTGCTGCGTCCCGGTCACGGTCCCCGGCCATGACGCGGCCTGGCATGCCGCCGCACGCAAAGCCAAACTGCTGTCCTGGATTTCGCTGGGCTACATGGCCGCCGAAGGCATCGTTGCGGTAGTGGCCTCGTGGCTAGCCAATTCTGTGGCCCTGCTCGGCTTCGGCCTGGACTCTCTGATCGAGGGCCTGGCGTCGGTCATCATCGTCTGGCGCTTTACCGGCTCGCGCACCGTGTCCCCGGACGCGGAGGCTCGTGCGCAGAAGGCGGTCGCCGGGACGTTTTTCCTGCTCGCCCCATACATCGCGTATGACGCCATCACCACCCTGATCGCGGGCGAACACCCTCGAACCAGCTGGCTCGGGATCGCGTTGTCGATCACGTCGCTGATCGTCATGCCGATCCTGGGCCGCGCTAAACGCCGGCTGGGCGCGCAATTGGGATCGGCGGCCACCTCCGGGGAAGGAACCCAGAATCTGTTGTGCGCCTACCTTGCTGGCGCGGTGTTGATCGGACTGGTGGCCAACACCGCATTCGGACTGTGGTGGCTCGATCCCGCCGTCGGGCTGCTCGTGGCGGCCCTGGCCGTGCGTGAAGGAATTGAGGCCTGGCGCGGCGAAGAATGCGCCTGCTGATGTGACGCGGTGACCAGCGTCTGCTTCCCGGGACCCGAATTACGCGTCGCGGGGGAAATTGTATGTGCTCGGAATGCTCTCACCAAGCTCCGGCGTGCCGTAGACGACGGCGATCTCATCATGCGGTTTCAACAGGATGGCGGCCGGATTGCCGGTCTGCGGTGCGCCGTTGACGAAGACCCGCAGGCTCTTGCCGTCGGCCGCGCGCAGTGCGCCAATGTTGTTGGCCGACAAGCTAACCTGCCATTCGGAGAAGAATTCGCCGAGGCTGAATTGTCGGTGTGCCGGAGATTCGACGTGGATTACGCCGGTGCTGTCATGGGTGTGTAGCGGGCTGATCGTGCGGTGTGTGCCGTCGATGCCGATGCGGGCCGGCACCGGCACCGCCCGGCCATTGACCAACACGTCCAGGTGGGTATGAACGTGTTCGACCATGCCCTCCTCACCGAGCATCGGCAGGCCTGCTGCGGCGACGGCGGCCGCAGCATCGGTGGGCGCGGGCCACGGCGGCATGCTGTCGGCGCCGGCGGCGACCGTCGCTGGGGAGTGATCGAGGCCGGTCGATGTCGTTGCCGCGTGGTTGCCGTTTCTGGCGGGCAGCCAGATGATCGTCGCGGCCAGCAGCGCCGCCGCGGTGACCGCGAATGCTGCGATCCACACGAGTCTGCTGCGCTGCCCACCCGATCCTAGCTGGGCGAGCGTTTTGCGTTGTGCGCGTTCGGCTTTCGCCATATTGCGTGGTGTGCGTGCGGTACCCATGCGATGCCCTCTCCCGTCCTTGCCGCTCACGTCAGGCCGACACGGGGCCGGCGTCGCGTGAGGGCGCCGAACACAGCGCCGATGCCCCCTCCCGCAGCGGCGATCGCGACTCCCGCGGCCACGATCGCCCACGGCGCGCGTGTAGGGGTGCTGGCGGCCGTCAACTGCGGGCCGTCGGCAGGGGCCGCGGCCTTCGGTGGGCTTGGCGTGTCGATGGCCGCGACCGTTGGATCGGGGCGCCCGGTAGCGGCTGCGGTGACTTTGCCAGCAGGCATCGCGGCGACGGCGGTGCGCTCGTGCATGCCGCCGGGCATCGGGTGGCTGCTCATCACACGATCACCCATGGCGCCGCTGCCCATGGCGCTGCTGGGCATGGGTGCGCCGCTGGGTTTCATCGCGCCGCTTCCCATGGCGCCGCCGGTGGGCATGCCGCCTTTCATGCCACCGCTTTTCATGCCGCCGGCGGTCCCGGTGGGCATGCCGCTGTTCGCCGGGCCGGTCGTGCCGTTGGTGCCCGTTGCCCCAGTGGTGCCGCCGACCGTTGGGTCAGTAGTCGACCCGTCCGCGCCGTGGCCGGTCGTGGTCGTGGGGCCGGTGGTGGTCGTGGGGCCGGTGGTGGTCGATCCGCTGCTACCGGTCGTGGCAGCACCGCCATCGGTGTGCGTCCCGCTGCTGGTGCCGCCAGTGGTGGTCCCGCCTGTTGTGGTCCCGCCTGCGGTGATTCCACTGGTTTGGGTGTGGCCGGTTCCGGTGGTGGTCGCGCTGCCGCTGGTGCTCGTTTCGCCGCTGGACATCTGGCTGTGCGACGCATCGCCGCGAGTGGTGGTCCCACCGCCGACGGTGTCGGCGGCCGGGCTCTGGGCAACCGGTGTCAGCGGTGTGGTGGTGGCGTGCGGTGCCAGGACCGTGGCAGAGGCGAACAAGCCGAGTGCCCCAATGGTCAGCGCTGCTATTTGCGGCCGCAGCCATCGCGTCGCGGTCACCGATACGCCTTCTTTCTTGTGGTTGTCCGTCGGCCAACGTGCCGCGGCGGTCCGTGAATTCGGCTAGGGGGCAAGCAGTTCGGCCTGGTAGCCGAGTTCGGTGATCGCTGCGGTGACCTGTTCGGTGGTGGTGGCGGTGGTGTCGAGTTCGACGGTGGTGCGCGCGTTTTTGACCGAGGTGTGCGACGTGGCGACACCGGGCAGGTCTTCGAGTGTTTCGTCGATCAGCATTGAGCAGCTGGCGCAGTGCATTCCGTCGACGCGGAAGGTGTGGGTGGTCGGCATGTGGTGTGCTCCTGGGGTTTCGCAGATGGTGTCGAGGTTGGTTGGTTGTTAGGTGACGGTGAGGTAGCCGCCGTACATGCCCATGCCGCAGTGATAGGTCAGCTGCCCGGGCTGCAGAACCCCGAGGTCGATGCGGGTGTCCCCGGTGACCGGCAGGATGCGTTCGTCCCCGGTCCGGTCGATCAGGAAAGACCGGATGCAGCCTTCGGCGTTATCGGAGTGCACGGTCAGGGTGGTGGGTATGCCGGATTTCAGTTGGATGTTCTCGGGGCTGTAGCCGCCGGGGCCGGCGGTGATGACCGCGTTCTGGTGTCCGGCGGTGATGGTCACGGTGGCCGCGTCGGCGACGGCGGCCGACCCGGTCAGGCCCAGGGTCCGGCCGAGGTGGCTCGCGGCCAGCGGTGACCCTGCCAATTCCAGACCGCCGTTGAGGGTGAACAGGCCCATCGCCACGACCGCGACACCGGTCGCCGCGGCCAGGCGCCCACTCCACACCGTGGCCAATTTGCGGGCCGCGTAACCGATCAGCGCGAACAGCGGGCTGGTGCCGGCGATGAACACCGCCATGATCAGCGCGCCCTGCAGCGGCGACCCGGACGCCAGGGCCAGCGCCTCCACCGACAGTGTCACCCCGCACGGGATGAGGATCGTGGCCATCCCGAGTAGGGCCGGCGCGACCGCGGTCTGCGAGCGGGCACGGCCTCGCACGAACCGCATCCAGGAGGCGGGCGGTTCGATCACGATGCGCCGAAAACCCGGGACACCCAATTGGGCCAGGCCGAAGCTGATGATGAGCAGGCCGGCGACGATCTGGATCCCGGTGCGGGCCCCGATCGACAGTTGCACCGCTGCCCCGGCCGCCCCCAACAGGGCACCTAAGACGGTGTGGGACAACAGTTTCCCGGCCAGGAATCCGCCCACCGGGGTTAGGTCGTCACGGATCGCCTCCAGCGTCGACCCGCCGGGGCGGGTCCCGGTGGCCGCCTCGGCCGCGGCGACCTCGGTGGCCCGTTGGCGGGTGATCAGTCCGGTCAGCAGCCCGCCCTGCACGGCCGCGCACGACACGCCTCCGGCGAGCAGCCCGGTGATCAATACGGCGGTCAGATTCATTCGTGGTCCTTGTTCGCTTGAGTCGATCAGAATTCGGTTGGGGTGGAGGCGGTGTCAGTTGCGGTTGCGGGCGGCCAGGAAGCCGGTGACGGTGCCGGCGATGCCGATCACCCCTCCCGCGGCCAGCAGGGTGAGCGTGGTGGCCGCGCTGGCCGGTGCCCAATGCTGCACGCCGACCACCACTGCCGCCACAACACCGGCCAGCATGATCGCGGCAGCGGCCGGCACCCACCGTGGCCGCCGGGCGGGCGGTGTTGCCGCAGAACCGGATTCGGGGGTGGCGGTGCTGGTGAACGTGCGTAGTCGCAGGCTGTTGGTCACGACGAAGACGCTGGAGAAGGCCATTGCGCCGCCGGCGAGCATCGGGTTGAGCAGGCCGAGCGCGGCCAGCGGGATCGCGGCCACGTTGTAGGCGAACGCCCAGAACAGGTTGCCCTTGATGGTGCGCAGGGTGCGCCGGGACAACCGGATGGCGTCGACCGCCGAGCGCAGATCCCCACGCACCAACGTGAGGTCGCTGGCCTCGATCGCGGCGTCGGTACCGGTGCCCATCGACAGTCCCAGATCGGCCTGGGCCAGCGCGGCGGCGTCGTTGACGCCGTCGCCGACCATCGCCACGACCGCGCCGCCCTGTTGTAGCCGGGCGACCGTGTCGACTTTGTCTTTGGGCATGACTTCGGCGATCACCTGGTCGATGCCGACCTCGGCGGCCACTGCGCGAGCGACGGCCTCGTTGTCCCCGGTGAGCAGCACCGGGGTCAGGCCGAGCGCCCGCAGGCCGCCGATCGCTTCAGCGGAGGTCGGTTTGACGGTGTCGGCGACCATCAGCACGGCTTGGGCCTGCCCGCCCCAGGCAACCACAACTGAGGTGCGGCCGCGGGTTTCAGCGTCCTGTTTGGCGGCGACCAGCTCCGCCGGCACGGTGATCTCGTAACTGTCCATGAGACCGTCGCGGCCCACCAGCGCGGGCAGCCCGTCGACCTCGCCGGTGACACCGAGACCCTCATGGTTGACAAATCCCGCAACCGTGGGCAGGTCGCCGACCCGTTCGCGGGCCCCGGCGGCGATCGCCTTGGCGATCGGATGCTCCGAAGCATCCTCCAACGCCCCGGCCACCTGCAGCACCTGCGCCTCGGACACCCCGGCGGCGGTGTGCACGCCGATCAGGCTCATCTTGCCGGTGGTGACTGTGCCGGTCTTGTCCAGCACGACCGTGTCGACGCGGCGGGTGGATTCGAGGACCTCGGGTCCTTTGATCACGATACCCAGCTGCGCGCCGCGCCCCGTCCCAACCAAAAGTGCTGTGGGCGTGGCCAATCCGAGCCCGCAGGGGCACGCGATGATCAGCACCGCCACCGCCGCGGCGAACCCGGCCGCCACGCCGTGACCGGTGCCGATCCAGACCCCCAACGTCAGCAGCGCTATCGCGATGACGACGGGCACGAACACCGCCGACACCCGGTCAGCGAGCCGCTGAACCTGGGCTTTGCCCTGTTGGGCTTCGGTCACCAGGCGGGCGATCTGGGCGAGTTGGGTGTCGGCGCCGACGCGGGTCGCCCGAACCACCAGCCGCCCGCCGACGTTGACCGTGGCCCCGGTGACCGCATCGCCCGGGCCGACCTCGATCGGTACCGATTCGCCGGTGAGCATGGACTCATCGACCGCCGAGCCGCCCTCGACGATCACCCCGTCGGTGGCGACCTTCTCACCCGGGCGCACCACGAACCGGTCGCCGACAGCCAATTGTTCTGTCGGGATGCGGATTTCACCACCACCGCGCAGCACTGCGACGTCTTTGGCGCCCAACTCCAACAGTGATCGCAGGGCCGCGCCCGCGCGGCGTTTGGCGCGGGCCTCGAAGAATCGGCCCAGCAGGATCGCCGCGGTGACGGCGGTGGCCACTTCGAAGTAGACGTTGCCGGTGGCATCCCCGCGGCCGGCGGTCAGGCTGAACTCGTGGTGCATCCCCGGTTGGCCGGCGGTGCCGAAAAACAGCGCGAACAGCGACCATAGGAACGCCGCGCCGACACCGACGGAGATGAGGGTGTCCATCGTAGCGGTGCCGTGCCGGGCGTTGAGGGCGGCGGCCCGGTGGAACGGCCACGCGCCCCACACCACGACCGGCGCGGCCAAGGTCAGGGACAGCCACTGCCAGTTGGCGATCTGCAGCGGCGGAATCATCGCCATCGCGATCACCGGGATCGCCAGCGCCACCGACACCTGCATGCGTTGGCGTAGCGAGCGCAGATGCTCATCGTGCTCGCCGGCGCCATCACCGGCCTCGACGGCGGGCGTCGTGGTCGGCGTGGGAGGGGTGGCGGTGTAGCCGGCGTCGGCAATGGCACCGGTGAGGTCAGCGACCGACATCCCGGCCGGGAAGGCCACGATCGCTTTCTCGGTGGCGAAGTTCACCGCGGCGGTCACGCCGTCGATCTTGTTGAGCCGGCGCTCGATCCGCGCGGCACAGGACGCGCACGTCATCCCGCCGATCATCAACTCCACCCGCTCGACGGCGGGTGCCATCGGCGCTTGGGGAAAGGGGTGGGTTTCAGTTGTCTGGTCGGTGCGATCGGTCACGCGCCCTGATCTCTCTGTTCACGCAACTGCGCCAACTCCTTACGTAACTCGGCCACCTCGGCGCTCGTCGTGGACGTACCGGCACAACTCGAGCTTTTGCCTCGCCGCATCGGCCGCACGCAAAAGACATAGGTCAGCACCACCGCCGCGGTGACGATCAGCACCGCGCCCCAGCTTGACATCAGAGCTGGTGCGCCCGTGAGGACTTCAGTTCGGCGATGTCGGCCCGCAGCTGGGCCACCTCACGCTGTTCTGCGTCGGCGGGGCTGTGATTGCCGCGCATCATCATCCACATCATCACACCCATCCCAATCGGGCAGGCCAAAGGCGCCGCCGCTAGCAGAAACTGAGTCATCGTGGCATCCCTCTCGCGTTCCGACCCGTACTTTTGGTGCACCGGATCAACACCGTCTACTATCTCCGTACCTAGATAGTAGACGTTGTCTAGTGTCACCGCCATCGAAGGGACCTCATGCTGAACCGGTTGCGCGTGAGGGCACTGGCTGTCGTGCTGGCCGGTGTGCCGATCCTGGCCGGCTGCAGCATCGGCACGGACGCTGTCGCGCAAGGTGGCACCTTCGAATTCGTCTCCCCCGGCGGCAAGACTGACATCTTTTACGACCCGCCACCATCGCGCCGCGTCATCGGGGACCTCGGTGGCATCGCCCTGATGGACTACCGGCCCATTGCGGTGTCTGACTTTGCGGGCAAGGTCGTCGTCGTCAACGTCTGGGGAGCGTGGTGCGCACCGTGCCGCACCGAAACCCCGGAACTGGAGAAAGTGTTCACTGCCACCGAACCGCTCGGCGTCGCATTTCTGGGTGTAGACGTACGCGACAACCGTGCCACGGCACAGGATTTCGTTACGGACCGCCACGTGATGCATCCATCGATCTTCGACCCCGCGATGCGTAGCGTCATCGCGTTGGGCAAGGGCTATCCGACGAGCGTGGTACCCACCACACTGATTCTCGATCGCCACCGACGCGTCGCTGCGGTGTTCCTCAAAGAACTGCTCGCCACGGATCTGCAGCCGGTCGTCGAACGGATCGCCGCGGAGTCCTGAGGGGCGTCGCATTAGCGGTCCTGCATGACCACACCGGCGCTGGCCAAACGATCCGATCCCGCCAACGCCTTCAGGCGCGACTCAAACCCGAACCAGAGGTTCGATGCGTGCCCCTCTGATGACCACAACCGAATTCCACAGCGCCTGGCTCCACGGGAATAGACGTACCCGAACCCGGCCGCATACACGGTCATCGGCCGCGCCGATACAGCCCTGCCACGGTCTGGCTACCAATGGGCTCGTGGCGGGTTCGGATCAGTGGTGCCAGACTCGGCGGCCTGTGCGGTGAGCAGGACGCGTAGCCATGTCCTGCGAGCGTGGCCGATGAGCCGGCGCAGCAGTGGTCGCGCCAGGGCGTACCCGGCCAGACTGATCGCGAACCCCAGCGTGAGCCCGGCAAGCACATCGCCGGGATAGTGTGCGCCGACGTACACGCGAGCGAACGCCATGAACGCGGCCGCCAGCACGGTGATGATGCCCAGGTATCGGTTCACCAGCCACATTCCCGCTGCGACCGCCGCGGCGATAACGGTGTGGACGCTGGGGAAACCGCCATCGGTGTTGCAGTGCAGGACCACGATGTCGTGCAGCGCATTGCATGGACGGGTCTCGTTCACCGCCAAAGCGATCGGATCGTAGACCACCAGCGCGGCAAGGACGCCCAGTGGCGTCCACAGCGCCGCGGCCATCGCCGCCGGACCGCTGCTCTTGCGAGCGACCCACCAACCGGCGATCATCAGCGCGGCGAACACCAGAATCCCGTTGTTGGCGTATCCGGCGACAACCGGCTGCAGCCACGGAGTGTTCCGGGCAAAACCGTTGATGACGTAGAAGATTCGCGTGTCGAGGTTCATTATGGTCTTTCAATCAAAAGCGGAGCATCGGTGAAGTGGAGCTCGCGCGAATAGTCGAGTACACCGCATCGCGGCGGCCGGTGCCACGATCGGCTATTCGGACAAGCCGGCGCCCCCGGCGCGGTATCGGGTTGAGGGATCCCTGACTCTAATGCGCCCACGCAATGGCCGCCATCATGAGAATTGGATATGAACTACGTGACAACTACGTACTTCGGCCCGATACTCAACCCATGATCTGGACCGTGGAAGCAAACGCAGTCCCGCAATCGGAGGTGCCGTCGATAGGCAGTCGCAGCTGGGCAGGATGGCCGGATGCCCAGAACCTCTGTGCTGCACCGCATACGGGTGCACATTCACGTGGCCAGCGGCAAGAGTTGGGGTGAGATTGGCCCATCATCGGTCCCGCTGGGGCCTGCGCAAGTTGAGTACTCAGCTGGTTCTGGGCGTGTCGGCACTCGTGTCCGCGCTGGTATTGGCTCTTGGCGCGCTATCGATCTACACGCTTCACGCATATGTAACAGCCATGGGCGACAACGCGGTTCGTTCTTCGCTCGCAGTGTTCCAGCATATGTACGACGGGTCGCTCGCCAGCGCAGCGCGCCATGCCGGCCTGGCTGGGTTGACAGGCCAGGCGCCTGGCACGGTCATCGCCGTCATGCGCGGCGGCCATGTCGCTGAGGCGGCGATGTTTACCGATACTGGCCCCGGCCTGCCCCCGATGACTGCGGTGAACTCGCTTGAGTCGTTAAGTTCACTTGCGACGGCCTCGCCGCACACCGTCAGCCTCGGGGAGCTGGGAACTTATCGACTGGCAGGCGCCGATGTCGGCCCCGGCGTGCGTCTGATCTCCGCCGTCTCGATGCACGCGGCGAACCAGATGATCGCAACGAAAACGGTTGCTGTAGTTGTTATTACGATCATCGCCGCGCTGACTGCCGCCGCGTGCACCGTCATCTTGGTCCGACGCGCATTGCGCCCCTTGCATCGGGTCGCGGCCGTTGCTGCTCAGGCGTCTCAAGCGCCGCTGGGCGAAGCCGGTCACCGCATCACGATGCGTGTCCGGCGCGATGACGCGGCCCCTGACAACGAGGTGGGCATTGTCGGGGACGCATTGAATCGGCTGTTGTCCAGTGTCGATGCCGGACTGGTGGCGCGCGGGCGGGAGGAGCGGCGTATGCGGCGCTTTCTCAGTGATGCGAGCCATGAACTGCGCACTCCGCTGGCTTCCATCCGCGGCTACGCCGAACTGACCAGGCAGGATAGCGCAGCGCTTCCTCAGACTACCGAGTATGCGCTGGCACGCATCGAAGCCGAATCCTGCAGGATGACCGCGCTAGTCGACGACATGTTGCTGCTCTCGCGCCTGGATGAGGGACGCGCCCTCGATTTCTCAAGCGTGGAATTGAGTGCATTGGTCAGCGACGCCGTGAGCGATGCCGCCGTTGCCGCGCCGGACCATCGGTACACATCCGAGCTACCGGAAACCCCGGTGTGGGTGCGGGGGGACGCTGCCGCCCTGCACCAAGTGGTGATGAATCTGCTCGCGAATGTGCGGGCACATACGCCGCCGGGCTCCACAGCCGTTGTCTCGCTGCGGGTTTTGAGCGGTGAGAACATCGCTGAACTTTCCGTCTCTGATGATGGCCCCGGCATTGACCACACGATGGTGGGCGACATCTTCGGCAGATTTGTCCGGGCCCGAACACCGGGACCCGAGGGAAGTCCCAGCACCGGGCTGGGGCTGGCGATCGCCAAAGCCATCACCGAGGCCCACGACGGCAGCATCGGCGTCGACGCAAGTCCGGGGCAGACCACCTTCCGCGTGCGCCTTCCCCTGGGCGATCCATCGATGTCGGAGGTGGAGGTGCACCGGTAGCGGCCGCTGCCGAGTCGTCAGATACACGCCGGGTCGGCGCTCGGTGGCATGCGCGAGGGGCGGGCGACGATCAAAGGAGAAGCTCGGTCACGTCAATGTTCCCGGCGCACACGGCGCCCTGCACCCTCGGCGCATACCACTGCACATCGGGCTGCAACGCTGACGCGCCCGCACGAGCGGATCAGTGATTGCCTGGGCGGGAGCTCGCGTGTCCCAGGCAGCGAAAACGCCGCGATCTAGCCGTGCCGAAGTCGCGGCTAATCCACAGGGCACCAACTCATTTCGACCGATGATCGGCTACCGTCCCATCGTCCGGTACGCCACACAGCGTCTACTATATTTGTCAGTAGTTCATGGCATGGTCGTGCGCAGCCGCGGTCCGAATGTCGAAGACAGGGGGCGGTGTTGGGCATCAGCGGGAAAACCTGGGCGCGGGCGGTGGCCTCGGTGTTGTTGGCGGTGGCGCTGATCGGCGGCGGGGTCATCATCTTCACGCAGCGCTGCGGGTTCGGTTGTGCCGGTGACCGTGGCAGCGCCGCGCAGTCGACGGCCCGGCCGCCCACCGTGCCTGTCACGCTTGTCCTGGCTCCGCCATCTGGGGCTGAGCAGGTCGACCCGTTGGCGCCGGTCACCGTGACGGCGGCATCGGGCACCGTGACCGAGGTGGTCATGGTCAACGACCAAGGCCGACGAATCGATGGCGTGCTGACACCCGATGCGACGGTCTGGAAACCGGTCGCCGCGCTGGGGTACGGGCGCACCTATACCGTCACAGCGACGGCCGTCGGTGCCGCGGGCACCCCGATTCAACAGACGTCGACGTTTTCCACCCTCGTACCCGGCAACCAGACGGCCGTGTCGCTGCGGACCACCGGCGGCGCACCGCTGCGCGATGGACAGCGTTACGGCATCGGCACGGTCGTCGTGGCACGGTTCGATGAACCGATTACCGACAAGGCCGCTGCGGAACGCCGACTGGTGGTGACCACGAGTCCGCCGGTGCAGGGCTCCTGGTACTGGCTCGATGACCAGACCGCGCATTGGCGTCCGCCGCAGTACTTTTCCCCGGGCAC
>JAHFVC010000135.1 GCA_023264765.1 Mycobacterium sp.
GGGAGGATGCCCCGATGAACTGGATCCAGGTACTGCTGATCGCCTCGATCGTCACCCTGCTGGTCTACCTGCTGCGGTCGCGGCGCAGCGCCCAGGCCAAGGCGTGGGTGAAGCTGGGCTACCTGCTGTTCGTCGTCGCAGCCATCTACGCGATCGTGCGGCCCGACGACACCACCGTGGTGGCGAACTGGCTGGGGGTCAAACGCGGCGCGGATCTGCTGGAGTACGCACTGATCATCGCGTTCCTGTTCACCACCATCAGCACCTACATGCGGTTCAAAGATCTGGAATTGCGCTACGCGCGGCTGGCGCGGGCGGTGGCCCTCGACGGTGCGCGTGCGCCGTCCGACGATCCCACTCAGTAGCCGAGCAGTTTGGTCAGCAGGGCGATCTTTCGGGCCTCGAACTCCGGGTCGGGCAGCACACGGCGCAGGATGGCCGACCCGTCGAAGGTGTTGGTGAGCAAGGCCGTCAGCACCGCACGCGAAGCGTCGGGGAACTGGTCGGCCGGCGGGATGGCCCGGGCCGTCTCGAAGATCTTGGTCCCGTACTCGGCGAGCACGTGCTGCAGGGTGGTGCGCAGCTTCTCGTCGGTGCGGGCCGCGATCATCAATTCGAACAACACCGCGTTGGTGTCGTTGCCGGTGACCTCGCTCAACACCGCCAGCACAGCGGGCAGTGCCGGTTCACCGGTCGGGATCTCCGCGACCTGCTTGCTGAACAGTTCGAGCTGACGGCGCAGCACCTCATAGGCGGTGGCGGCCATGAAGTCCCCGATGGTCGGGTAGTGCCGGAACAAGGCACCCACCGACATGCCGGCGCGTTTGCAGATGACCGCCGCCGACGCACGGGCGTAACCGATTTCGATGATCGTCTCGATGCTCGCGTCGAGTAACCGGGCGATCGTCTCCTCGCGTCGCTGCTGTTGGGTGCGGGCCATCTCAGACGTTCGCTGCAACGGCGGCGCCGGCCCGCAGATACCGGCCGGAACGCGCGGTGGTGCCGTAGCCGTCGCGGAACTCGCCGTTGCGGAACACCACCTGACCGTTGACTCCGGTCGCGATCACGGTGGCGTCGTTGCGGTTGACCATCCGGCTCAGGCCGCCGTAGAACGGCACCGTCGCCTCATGGTAGGAGTCCACCGAATCATCAAGGGCCGCAGGGTCGATCACCACGAAGTCGGCCCGATCCCCGCGCCGCAACGTGCCCGCCTGCAGGCCGAACCAGTCGGCCACCTCAGCGGTGAGCCGGTGGATGGCATGCTCGACGGTCAGGAACGGCCGGCCCGCACGGTCGGCATCGCGAACCCGCTTGAGCATCCGCAGCGCGTAGTTGTAGAAAGCCATATTGCGAAGGTGCGCACCGGCATCCGAGAAGCCCATGTGCACCGACGGTTCCTTGGCCAGCTTGTCCAGTTGTTTGGGCCGATGGTTGGCGACGATCGTGGTCCAGCGGACATTGCGTTCGCCGTTCTCCACGAGCACGTCGAGGAAGGCGTCCAGGGGATGGATGCCGCGCGCGTCGGCGATCTGGCCGAAGGACTTGCCCACCAGCGTCGCGTCCGGGCATTCGACGATGGCGGCGTCGTGAAAATCCCTGTGCCACAGCGCGGGTCCGAGCTTACGGCGGTCGAAGGAGCGGTGGAACCGGCGGCGGTACTCGGGGTCGGCGAGCAGTTTGTTGCGTTCCAGCTGATCACGCAGATGCAGGGCGGCGGTGCCCGCGCCGAACTCCTCGAAGACCGGCAGGTCGATTCCGTCGGAATACAGAACGAAGGGCACCGGCAGATGCTGGAAGCGCACCTTCGAGTCCAGGATCCGGTTCAGCAGCCGCACGCCCGGCCCGAGGATGTGCACTGCCCCGGGCGAGGATTTGGCATCGGCGGAGACCAGCAGGCTCATCCGCACGCCGCGGCGCCGGCCGAACAGACCGCTGCTCTCCAGGAAGAAGTTCAGAGCCTCTTGGATTTTCGCGACATTCGGTGCGCTCTGCAGGATGCGCCCGTGCTTGCGCAGCACCTTGATCAGCCTGCGCCGTTCCCGCCACGTGGCGAAGGTCGACGGGAGGGCACGGGACCGGAACCGGTCGCCGTCGAGTTTGTCGATCGCGGCGTCCATCCCGGACATTCCGAGCATCCCGGCTTCCAAGGCCTTCTCCAGCCGCTGCGCCATGATCTCGAGTTCGGCGTCGGTCGGTTCGACGTCGCGGGTGGTGGCGCGGTCCAGTCCCAGCACCGAGGCACGCAGATCCGAATGTCCCAGCAGCGACGCGATGTTCGGACCCAGCGGCAGGGCGTCGATGGCGTCGACGTACCCGGCGGGGTCGCTCCAGGTCTTGTGGTCGGCCAGGGCGCCGAGCACGTACTGGCGCGGCACGGCCTCCACCCGACTGAACAGGTCGGCGGCATCCTCGGTGTCGGCGTACACCGTGGACAGCGAGCACATGCCGAGCAGCACGGTGGTGACGCCGTGGCGCACCGACTCACGCAGGCCCGGATCGAGCAGCACCTCGGCGTCGTAGTGGGTATGGACGTCGATGAATCCGGGGGTCACCCACTTGCCCGCCGCGTCGATGATGTCGGGGCAGCCCGTCTCGTCCAGCGGCCCCGACGCGATGTCGGCGACCACGCCGTCCCGAATTCCCAGGGTGCGGATCAGCGGGGGCCGACCGGTGCCGTCGAACCACAGACCGTTGCGGATGATGACGTCATAGGGCATGCCGCCACCCTAGGTTAGATAGCGAGCGCTCACAATCTTTTCACGCCCTCAATTGCGGAAGAAGTCGACCGTGCGCTCGATGCCCTCGTCGATTCCGACCTGCGGGACCCAGCCCAGCACCTCGGCGCCACGACTGATGTCGAGCTGGGATTTCCGCAGGTCACCGAGGCGTGCCGGGTGGAACTCCGGGTCGTCGGCGGTTCCCACCGACTTGGCGATCGCGGAGTGCAGGTCGCGCACAGTGGTGCTGATCCCGGTACCGACGTTGAAGCGCTGCCCGCTGCCCGCCTCGCCGGAGGCTTTCACGAAGGCGTCCACCACGTCGTCGACGAACACGTAGTCGCGGCTGTCGGTGCCGTCACCGAAGATCTTGGTCGTCGATCCCGCCAGCAGCGCCTTGGCGAAGATCGCCACCACACCCGCTTCGCCGTGCGGGTCCTGGCGCGGCCCGTAGACGTTCCCAGGAGCGATGTGGGAGCAGTCCAGGCCGTACAAGTTGCGGAAGGTGTTGAGGTAGACCTCGCCGGCCACCTTGCTGGCCGCATACGGCGACGCCGGATCGGTTGGCACCTCTTCACTCGTGGGGAACACCGGCGGCGTGCCGTAGATCGATCCGCCCGAGGAGGTGTGCACGATCTTGCGCACGCCGTGCGCGCGGGCGGCCTCGGCTAGCCGGATGGTGCCGACCACATTGACCGACGCATCGAACTGCGGGTCGTCCACGGAGTGCCGGACCGAGATCTGCGCGGCCAGGTGGAAGATCACCTCCGGCGCGGCCTCGGCAACGATCGCGCCGAGGTCGGCGGAGACGATGTCGGCCTCGATGAAGGTGAAGCCGGGGTCGGCTTCCGCGGAGGTCAGGTTGACCCGCCGGCCGGTACTCAGATCGTCGATCCCCACGACGGTGTGCCCGTCGGCGAGCAAACGATCGACCAGGGTCGATCCGATGAATCCGGCGGCTCCGGTGACCAGTGTGCGCACGGGCTCACTTTAGCCGCGAACGATGGGCGTCCGTACAGTCGGCGACGATGAAATGGACCAGCAGGGCTGCCATCGCGCTGATCGTGGCGCAGCTGGCGATCCGCGCCGTGGTGGCCTTCGGGGGCTATTTCTACTGGGACGACCTGATCCTGATCGGCCGCGCGGGCACCCAGGGGCTGCTCTCCCCCGGGTATCTGTTCGACGACCACGACGGGCATGTCATGCCGGGTGCATTCCTGGTCGCCGGCGTGATCACCCGGCTGGCACCGTTCAGTTGGGTCTGGCCCGCGCTGAGTCTGCTGGTGCTCCAGCTACTGGCCTCGCTGGCACTGCTGCGGACACTCCACATCATCCTCGGCCGGCGACCGGTTCTGTTGGTGCCCTTGATCTTTGCCCTGTTCACCCCGTTGACGGTGCCCGCCTTCGCGTGGTGGGCGGCAGGGCTGAACTCGCTGCCCCTGCAGGCGGCACTGGCCTGGGTCTGCGGGTCGGCGATCCTGTTCGTGCGCACCGGCGATCGCCGCCACCTCGGCTCGGCGGTGCTCGTCTATTTCGGCGGCCTGCTGTTCTTCGAGAAGTCGGCCGTCATCCCGTTCGTCGCGTTCGCCGTCGCGGCACTGCTGGCCCACGTGAGCGGGGAGTCGGTGGCGGCGGTGTGGCGGCGGGGCCGGGCCCTGTGGGTGTCGCTCCTGCTGGTCACCGCGGCCTGGATCGGGGTGTACCTGGTGGTCGTCGACCAGAGACGCTGGACCCTGGATCCCGTCATGACGTGGGACCTGTTGCGCCGATCGGTGACCCATGCGATCGTGCCGAGCCTGGCGGGCGGTCCGTGGGACTGGCAACGCTGGGCGCCGGCCTCCCCGTGGGGCACCCCCGGGGTGACCGTCATGGCGCTGGGCTGGCTGGTGCTGGTGGCCGTGTTCGCGGTGTCGTGGGCGCGCAAGCTGCGGATCGGTTGGGTGTGGGCGGCCGCGGTCGGCTATGCGGTGGCCTGCCAGGTGCCGATCTACCTGATGCGCTCGTCCCGGTTCACCGCGCTGGAACTGGCACAGACGTTGCGCTACCTACCCGATCTGGTGGTGGTGCTGGCACTGCTGGCCGCCGTCGCGTTCTGTGCGCCCAACCGCCCGTCGCCGCGCCTGGACGCCTCGGTGCCGCGTTCGGTGGCCGTCGCGCTGGTCGCACTGGCATTCGTGGCGAGCAGCCTGTACTCCACAGTGACGTTCCTGCGGGTATGGCGGGACAGCCCCGTGCCGGCCTACGTGGCCAACGTCCGCGCCGGGCTCGCCTCGGGGGGCGCCCCGCTGCTGGACCAGGAGGTCGATCCGCTGATCCTGCAGCGGGTGGCATGGCCGGAAAACCTGGCCTCCCACATGTTCGCCCTGATGCATCCGCGACCCGAGTTCGCCACCGCCACAACAGAACTCCGAATGTTCGACAGCGCCGGCCGGCTGCTGGACGCGGTGGTCACGTGGGTACGCACCATCGCGCCGGGCCCGCAACCGCATTGCGGCTACCTCGTGCAGCCCGACGACGAGGTCACCATGCCGCTGGACGGGCCGCTGTTACCCGCCGACTGGACCGCCGAGATCAACTACCTGGCCAACAACGACGGCACGCTGACCATGGCGCTACCCGAGGGACCACCCGCGAAGGTGCCTGTGCGGCCGGGGTTGAACCGGGTGTTCGTCCGGCTGTCGGGTGCCGGTGCGGCCATCAAGGTGCGGGCCGACACCGCGGCGTTGTCGGTGTGCATCGCCTCGGGGCCCGTCGGATTCGTGGCGCCGAAGTAGCTCGCGCCACCCCATGTCAAGATCGTAAGCATGACTAACTTACGTGGTGAGGGCCTGCGGGTATTCCGCGAACTGCTCCCCGGGTCACTTCCCGACGACGACGCCGAGGTCGATTTCCGCGACGGCTTCGCGCCGGAGTTGATGGACATCGGCATCGAGAACATCTTCGGACGGCTCTGGTCGCGCGAGGGACTGAGCAGACGAGATCGCAGCCTGGTGACCCTCGGGATCCTCATCGCCCTTCGTGCCGACGACGAACTCCAGGCCCACTTCGGGATCGCGCGCACCAACGGACTGTCCGATACCGAACTCGCCGAGGTGATCTACCACGCCAGTGGTTACGCGGGATTCCCTGCCGCCAACTCGGCCCGCGGCGCCGCCATCCGCGCGTTCGGCGTGTGACGCCGGGACTTGTCGGTGACGCTCCCTAAGCTGCTGAGCATGAGTTGGCCAGATTCCCGACCGTCGGTCGTCGCACCGTGCCCGCACTGCGACGTCGAGACGGTGTGGCTGCAACTGGCCTACGGCAGCTGGCAGTTGTTCGACGCACACATGCACCGCACCGACGAAAGCGCACCCGGCAACAGGTTCGCCATCAGGCGGTACACCCGCCAGGTGATCGACCTCGACGACGAGCTCGAAAGCCGCTGGCCGGCAACATGTCTGCAGCTACACAAGTTCGCCTGCCCGGCAAGTTTCGATCAGGCGCGCTTCCATCAGCGAAGGCCGCGCCAGGCCCATGACATCGACCTGGAAGACATGTGGCAGCGCCTCGCGGTGCGCCGCGACGCACTGGCCGCCGAGGCAGGCTAACCCGATTTCGCGATGATCCGCCGGGCCGCCTCGATGACGACCGCACGGCGGGCACCGATGACCTCCGGGTCATCGGTGCCCGCGAGGTGGTCAGGAAGGTGCGCCCACGCCAGCCCGACCCCGAACAACAGGACGATCAGGTCCTCGGGTTTCCAGCACGGATCGACGCGCCCGTCGGCCTGCGCGGCCTCGATGGCGGCCACCACCAACTCGGGAACCGGATGGCTGTCGGCGTCCGGTGCCGGCAGCGCGAAGCCTTCCAACCTGGCCCAGGTGAGCATGCGTACGTGTTCGGGCCGCCGGCAGGCCAGGTCGTAGACACCCGCCGCGTACTGGGCGACGTCCTCGGGCGCCATCGTCACCGATTGGAAGAACTCGGCAGCGTCGGCCAGTGCCACCTCCCGGAACAAGGTCTCCTTATCGCTGAAGTGGGCATACAGCCGCTCCTTGCTGGCCTTGGCGGATTTGGCGATCCGGTCGATGCGAGCGCCGGCCAGGCCACATCGGGCGAACTCGGCCCGGGCCGCGGCGAGGATCTCGTCGCGCAGCTCAGTCGTCGTTCTCACAGGACGATCATATACAGACGAACCAGTTCGTTCGGTACGGTGGGATCATGTCCGCGCACATCATGACCAACGTCGACGCCCTCATCGACCCACCCGGCCACATCCGCGCGATGCGCAGTGCCGCCGAGACGATCGCCGACGCGGCCGCACCCCTGGTCGACCTGTATCAGCCCTACCTCCACGGACTGCAGAACCTTCCGCGCGACGGCCGATTCCTGTTGGTGGGCAACCACTCTCAGGCCGGCGTCGAGGGATTTCTGATCCCCTACGCGGTGCGTCGCGAACTCGGCATCCTGGTCCGGCCGTTGACCGACCGCGGATTCGCCCACATGCCCTTCCCCGCAGGCGATCTGATGGCCGCGTTCGGCGCGACGGTCGGGGCGCCGGAATCGGCGCGTGAACTGATGCGCCACGACCAGCCCATTCTGGTGTTTCCGGGGGGCGGGCGCGAGATCGCGAAGTTCAAGGGCGAGCAGAACACGCTGCGCTGGGAGGGCCGCGCCGGTTTCGCCCGCTTGTCGGTGGAGAACGACTACCCGATCGTGCCCGCGGCGCTCCTCGGCGGCGACGACGTCTACACGAGCCTGACCCGCCGCGACGGACTGTGGGGTCGGTTCAGCCAGGGGCTGGCCGCGAAGTTCGGCGGCAAGCCCGAGATGGCCATGCCGTTGCTGCGCGGGGTGGGGCCGACGATGATCCCCCGCCCACAGCGGATGTACCTGCGCTTCGCCGAGCCCATCGACACCGCCAAGCCGGACGGTGTCGACGAGCAGTCGTGGGTCGCGACGGTTCGGGACGAGACCAAGAAGACCCTCGAGCGACTGCTGGAGGAGCTCATCGCGGTCCGCGCCGAGGACCCCTATCGGGAGCTCAATCCATTGGCCTGGCGCCGGGCCGTGCAGCCGAGCTGACCTGCACAAATGGAGCCGCCCAGGGGAATCGAACCCCTGACCTTCTCATTACGAGTGAGATGCTCTACCGACTGAGCTAGGGCGGCGTGCCTGACACGCAGGCGCAGGTGAGTCTACGACAGCACCCACCCGCCACCCAAAATCAGCTCTTGAGGGCCATCCCCACGGTCGCGACCATGGCGTCCACGGCGAACTTGGGCTTCACGTTCGTCTCGAGCGCCTCACGGCATGCCAGCACCGCCTCGATGCAGCGCAACAGTTTGTCGGGCGCTGCGTGCGCGGCCAGCGCGGCGATCTTCTCCTGCATATCGGGATGATTGGCCACCACGGCGCCGGCGCCCGCGGACACCACCAGCGCGTCGCGGAAGTAGGTCGCCAGGTCCATCAACGCACGATCCAGTGCATCCCGCGAAGCGCGGGTCTGCCGCGACTTCTGCCGCTTCTCCAGATCCTTGATCGCCCCGGCGGCCCCCCGGATCGCCCCGGCCGCGCCCTTGCCGGTGCCGCCCGCCCCCAGTGCCGTGCGCAGTTCGTCGGTCTCGATCTCGTTGCGGCCGGCGGTCAGGGCCTTCGCCTCGGCCTCCGCCGTCGCCACCAGATCTTCCGCGGCGCCGTAGGCCCGGCTTGGGGTGGCCGCATCACGGGCCAGACCCAGCGCACGCTCCCGCCGCTGCCGGGCCTCCGGATCCGTCGCGAGCCTGCGCGCCCGGCCGACGTGGCCGCCGCTGATCGAGGCCGCCCACGCGGCGAGTTCCTCGGTCAGGCCGTCGTTGTCGACCAGCACCTGCGCGATCGCCTCCGCACGCGGTGTCACCAGTGCGATATGCCGGCAGCGGGACCGCAAGGTCACCGCGATGTCCTCGGGATCCACCGACGGCGCGCAGAGCAGGAACACCGTCGACGGGGGTGGCTCCTCCACCACCTTCAGCAGCGCGTTGGCCGCGCCCTCGGTGAGACGGTCGGCGTCCTCGACCACCACGATCTGCCAGCGACCGGTGCCCGGGCGGCGCGATGCGATCTGCACGATGTCGCGCATCTCCGACACACCGATGGACAGACCTTCCGGGATGATGCGCCGCACGTCGGCGTGGGTGCCCGCCATCGTCGTGGTGCAGGCGCGGCATTCACCACAGCCCGGTTCACCCTCGGACTGACACTGCAGGGCAGCCGCGAAACACACGGCGGCGACGGAACGGCCCGACCCCGGCGGGCCCGTGATCAGCCACGCATGCGTCATCCCACCCGCTGTGAGCCCGCTGTGAGAGGAATCACCACGTGCCACGCGGGCGGCCGCCACCAACTCCGACGCCACGGCGTGTTGGCCCACCAGCCGCTCGAATACACCGCTTCCCACGGCTCAGACACTAGTGGTGGGTCGCGACATGACCGAGAACAGCAGCGCATGAGGTCGCACCCGACCGATACGGTAAACGGGTGACCACGGCCTCCAACCCGATCGGGCGAATCAGCGCATTCGTCCGCTGGGTCGCGCGCACACCCTGGCCGGTGTTCACGCTGGGCATGGTGCAGTCCGACATCATCGGCGCACTGTTCGTCCTCGGCTTCCTCCGGTTCGGCCTGCCCGCCGAGGACCGCATCCAGCTTCAGGACCTGCCTGCGTTCAATCTGGCGGTCTTCCTCGGCTACCTGTTCGTGGCGTTCACCGTCGGCGCCTACCTCAGCCTGCGCCTGCTGCTGCCGGTCATCCGCTGGCAGCGGCGCGACACCCTGCTCGCCGACGGCGACCCGACCATCACCGGGCTGGCCCGGGTCCGCGCACTCAAGATGCCGTTCTACCGGACGCTGATCAGCGTCTCGAACTGGCTGCTCGGCTCGATCGTGTTCATCGCCGCCAGCTGGCCGGTGGCCAGCAAGTCCGCGCCCGTCGTTGCGGTTGCCACCGCACTGGGCGCCACCGCGACCGCGATCATCGGGTACCTGCAGTCCGAACGCGTACTGCGCCCGGTCGCCGTCGCCGCGTTGCGCGGCGGTGTACCGGAGAACTTCCGCGCGCCCGGGGTCATCCTGCGCCAGGTGCTCACCTGGGTGCTGTCCACCGGGGTGCCGCTGCTGGCCATCGTGCTGGCGTTGGTGGCCAGCAAGTTCGCCATTCTCACCGCGCCCGCCGAACGCCTGAACACCCCGCTTCTGCTGCTCGCCATCGCCGCCCTGGTGATCGGACTGGCAGGCACGGTGCTGGTGGCCATGTCCATCGCCGACCCGCTGCGCCAGCTGCGCTGGGCCCTCGGCGAGGTGCAACGCGGTAACTACAACGCGCACATGCAGATCTACGACGCCAGCGAGCTGGGCTTGCTTCAGGCCGGCTTCAACGACATGGTGCGCGACCTGGCCGAGCGGCAACGACTGCGGGACCGGTTCGGCCGCTATGTGGGTGAGGACGTCGCCCGCCGGGCCCTGGAACGCGGCACCGAGCTCGGTGGCCAGGAACGCGATGTCGCCGTACTTTTCGTCGATCTCGTCGGCTCGACTCAGCTGGCCTCGACCATCCCGGCCTCCGAAGTGGTGAACCTGCTCAACGAGTTCTTCCGCGTGATCGTGGACACCGTGAACAAGCACGGTGGCTTCGTCAACAAGTTCCAGGGTGACGCCGCGCTGGCCATCTTCGGCGCCCCCATCGAGCATCCAGATGCCTCCGGGGCTGCGCTCGCCGCATCCCGCGAGCTGCACGACGAGCTGGTGAACGTGTTGGGGCAGACCGAATTCGGCATCGGCGTATCCGCGGGACGAGCCATCGCCGGGCACATCGGCGCCCAGGCCCGCTTCGAGTACACCGTGATCGGCGACCCGGTGAACGAGGCCGCCCGACTCACCGAGCTGGCCAAACTGGAAGCCGGCCATGTGCTGGCGTCGGCCATCGCGGTCAGCGGGGCGCTGGACGCCGAAGCGCTGTGCTGGGACGTCGGCGAGATCGTCGAGTTGCGCGGCCGGGTCGCACCCACCCAGCTGGCCCGGCCGCTGGTGCGGTCCACCCCCAGCGGACGCATCCAGATCGGGCAGGACGCGAACCGCGGCGGCTAAGCCTTCTTGGCGGCCTTCTTCGCCGGGGCCTTCTTGGCCGGCGTCTTCTTGGCGGCGACCTTCTTGGCGGGCGTCTTCTTCGCGGCCTTCTTCACCGGGCCGCGGGCCCGGCGGTCGGCGAGCAACTCGGAGGCACGCGCATCGGTGATCGACAGCACGTCGTCGCCCTTGCGCAGGCTGGCGTTGGTCTCACCGTCGGTGACGTACGGGCCGAAACGCCCGTCCTTGATCACCATCGGCTTCTCCGACACCGGGTCGTTGCCCAGCTCACGCAGCGGCGGGGTGGCCGCGCCCTGGCGGCCGCGCCGCTTGGGCTCGGCGTAGATCGCCAGGGCCTCGTCGAGGGTGACGGTGAACATCTGCTCTTCGGTGGCCAGCGACCGAGAATCGGTGCCGCGCTTGAGATACGGGCCGTAACGGCCGTTCTGCGCGGTGATCTCCTCGCCTGAGGTCGGGTCGACGCCGACGACGCGCGGCAGCGACAACAGCCGCAGGGCGTCCTCGAGGGTGACGGTCTCCAGGTCCATCGTGCGCAGCAGCGAACCGGTGCGCGGCTTGGGACCCGTCGGCTTCTTGCCCTTCTTCGCCGTCACTCCGTCTTCGGGGTCCTCGGGAGGCTCGGGCAACACCTCGGTGACATACGGGCCGTAACGCCCGTCCTTGGCCAGGATCTCATGTCCGGATTCCGGGTCGATACCCAGCGAACGACCCTCTTGCGGTGTGGCGAAAGCCTTTTCGGCGAGTTCGAGGGTCAGCTCGTCAGGCGTCAGCTCATCCTTGAGGTTGGCGCGCTGCGGCTTGAGTTCCCCGGGGTTCTCGTCGTCGGCGACCATCCGCTCCAGGTACGGGCCGTTGCGACCGACCCGGACGTTGATCGCGCGGCCTTCGTCGTCGTCAAAGAGCTTGATGGAGTTGACGAGTCGGGCGTCGATACCTTCAAGGTTGCCGCCGACCAGCTGCTTGAGTCCGCCGGCGCGGGCGATGGAGCCGTCCACGCCGTGCTCGCCACCGAAGTAGAAGTTGTTGAGCCAGTTGGTCCGACGCTCGTTGCCCGAGGCGATCTCGTCGAGCTCGTCCTCCATCGCGGCGGTGAAGTCGTAGTCGACGAGGCGACCGAAATGCTGCTCCAGCAACCCGATGACGGCGAACGCCACCCAGGACGGCACCAGGGCGCTGCCCTTCTTGTGCACGTAGCCGCGGTCCTGGATGGTCTTGATGATCGAGCTGTACGTCGACGGCCGACCGATACCCAGGTCTTCGAGCGCCTTGATCAGCGAGGCCTCGGTGTAGCGGGCCGGGGGCGAGGTGGTGTGCCCGTCGGCGGTCAGTCCCGCGGCGTCGACCCGCTGGCCCTGGGTCAGGTTCGGCAGCCGACTCTCGGCGTCGTCGGCCTCGCCACCGGCCTGCTCGTCGAGACTCTCGACGTAGGCCTTCAAGAAGCCGGCGAAGGTGATGGTGCGCCCCGAGGCGTTGAAGACCACCGCCTCACCCGTGCGGGCATTGCCCGAGATCCGCAGCGACAGCGTGGTGCCGCGGGCGTCGGCCATCTGGGAGGCGACGGTGCGCTGCCAGATCAGCTCGTAGAGCCGGAATTCGTCGGTGTCCAGGGCGCTGTGCAGCTGACCCGGGGTCTGGAAGACGTCACCGGCGGGCCGGATGGCCTCGTGTGCCTCCTGCGCGTTCTTCACCTTGCGGGTGTACTGGCGCGGTGAGGGGTGCACGTACTCGGCGCCGTAGAGCTGGCTGGCCTGGTTGCGTGCGGCGTTGATGGCCGACTCCGACAGCGTGGTCGAGTCGGTACGCATATAGGTGATGTAGCCGTTTTCGTACAGCCGCTGCGCGATGCTCATGGTCCGCTCCGAGGAGAACCGCAGCTTGCGGCCGGCCTCCTGCTGCAGCGTCGACGTCATGAACGGCGGGTAGGGCTTGCGCGTGTAGGGCTTCTGCTCCACCGATGACACGGTGAGTTGCTCGCCGCGCAGTCCGCCGGCGAGAGCGTTGGCGTCGGATTCGGTGAGCACCCGGACCTCGTCGGGGCGTTTCACCGCACCGAGCGAGTCGAAGTCGCGGCCACTGGCCACCCGGCGTCCGTCGACGGTGTTGAGCTTGGCGGTGAACTTCGGCGGAGACGCCGCCGGATCGGAGACCGACGCATCGAGTTCGGCGGTGACGTCCCAGTACCCGGCGCTGCGGAACGCCATGCGCTCCCGCTCGCGCGACACGATGATGCGGGTCGCCACGGACTGCACCCGGCCGGCCGACAGCTTGGGCGCGACCTTCTTCCACAGCACGGGCGACACCTCGTAGCCGTACAGGCGGTCGAGGATGCGGCGGGTCTCCTGCGCGTCGACCAGGGCGATGTCGAGGTCGCGGGGATTCTCGGCGGCGGCCCGAATGGCAGGTTCGGTGATCTCGTGGAACACCATCCGCTTGACGGGGATGCGCGGCTTCAGCGTCTCCAGCAGGTGCCAGGCGATGGCCTCACCCTCGCGGTCACCGTCTGTCGCCAGATAGAGCTCGTCGACGCCCTTGAGTAAGTCCTTGAGCTCGGTGACGGTGGCCTTTTTATCCGGGCTGACGATATAGAGCGGCTCGAAGTTGTCATCGACGTTCACGCCCAGTCGGGCCCACGGCTCGGATTTGTATTTGGCCGGGACGTCGGCGGCATTGCGCGGGAGATCGCGAATATGTCCGCGGGAGGATTCGACGACGTAATTGGAGCCGAGGTAGCCGGCAATTTTGCGCGCCTTGGTGGGCGACTCGACTATGACGAGCCGCCGAACGTTACCGGCGCCTCCTGGGCTCCGGTCCTCGTCAGCCACCTGCTCTTACTCTCCACTTCTCTACGCCTGTCCGGCGCGTTGGCAACTGACAATTTCGCACCCCACGCGTACCAACGCAAACCGGCTCGCCCGTGACCTGTCCTTATATTCGCGGCCACTGGGCGAACGCATCGGTGTCCCCCGGAGGTTCCCCGACTGTCTCTACCAGGCGCAACAGCCGTCGGCGACCGCTGATTCGCAGGGCCGGGCGAGACCCTCTGGTGCCGATCAGAGTGGGTGCAATTCCGACCCGCATGAGGGCCGCGGCGAGAGCCGCATGGGTGTCGGGGGCGTGCGGATCCAGTCCCAACAGGTACCGATCGGCCTCCGGGGTGCCGTCCGCGAGCACC
This sequence comes from Mycobacterium sp., assembly GCA_023264765.1. Lineage (GTDB taxonomy): Bacteria > Actinomycetota > Actinomycetes > Mycobacteriales > Mycobacteriaceae > Mycobacterium. The sequence continues at coordinate 13,993 of JAHFVC010000135.1, forward strand.
CAGGCCCGCAGCTCGCGGGGGCCTGGCAGCCACTGCGTGGGCACCGTCTTGACCGCGCCCCTGGTCCAGTCCCTGGCCAGGCCGGCCAGCCGCTTGTCCATGCCGGTGCGGATCAGCGGGTTGTTCTCGTCGGTCCGGGCGATCTCGGGTACCAGGCCGGCGTCGGTGATCATCTCGGCCAGGCCTTCGGCACGCCAGAGCCGGTCGACGACCACCGACAGCCGTGCCTCATCGCCGGAGATCACGACCTGGCCGGAAGCCGCCAGAATCCCCGTGAGGTCGGCCACCTGCGGTGGTATCGACTCAGCCGAGAAGAACGACAGCTGGCTCACACGCTCGACACTAATCGGGGCGAGCGGAGCGACGGGACAACGGCACGGCGCCGTAAACGAAAACGCCCCCGGCGTGGCCGGGGGTGCTTCGTCAGGCTGTGTTGAATCGAACAGCGCGTGAAATCAGACGGCGCGAACGCCGGTGGCCTGGGGGCCCTTGGGGCTCTGGCCGACCTCGAACTCAACCTTCTGGTTCTCTTCCAGGGTGCGGAAGCCCGACCCCTGGATTTCCGTGTAGTGGACGAAAACATCGGCGGAGCCGTCCTCGGGGGCGATGAAGCCGAAGCCCTTCTCCGCGTTGAACCACTTCACAGTTCCCTGTGGCATTTTCCGTACATTCCTTCTCTTACCGGGTGCGGTTCACCGACTTCCGGTGTACCGGGCCCGTTCCGACCGCCAATCCTTCGTGGAGTCGTCGGAACGTGACCCGACCTACAACCCTCGCAGGAACCGCGATCGCAACGACGATCCTGCGAGTGCGAGAACACGAACACAGAAGCTGCGACCGCGATAAGTCAATCATGTTCAGGGCGCCTGCAACAGTGTCGGCACGATCCGGTAGTTAACAATTCACCTGGGGACATGTCCCGGGAATCTCCCCGGAATTTGAGAAAGGAAGCAGGTGAGCGGATCAGTGGCCGAATCGGGATCGCAATTCGGGCGCGAACTGCTGGCCCGTGCGCTCGAAGGCACTGCCCCCGACGAACATCCGCTGCGCCACGTCACCGACCTGCCCCCGCGCCGAGCCCAGGTCCGGCCATGGCCGCAGTGGGCTCCCGACGGGGTGGTCGCCGCCTACGCCGAACGCGGGATCACCGGACTGTGGTCGCACCAGCTGACCGCCGCGGAACTGGCCCACCAGGGCCGCCACGTGATGCTCTCGACCGGAACGGCGTCGGGCAAGTCCCTGGCCTACCAGCTGCCGATCCTGGCAGCGATGTCGGAGAATCGCCAGGCCAGAGCCCTCTACCTGGCCCCCACCTCTCTCCCGGC
>JAHFVC010000136.1 GCA_023264765.1 Mycobacterium sp.
CCGAGGCGGTGGCCGCGGCGCAGCGGTTGGCGATCATCGCCGCGCTGGTCGCCTGGCACTGTGACGACGAGGACCAGGACGCGGCGTTGTGCGCGCTCGATGGCTGGGAGTACGCCGCCGCCGAAGTGTCCGCCGCCTGCGGACTCTCACGCCAAGCCGCCTCCGGACAGATGCGCATCGCCATCGCGCTGCGCGACCGGCTCCCGAAAGTCGGGTCCCTACTGGAGCACGGGGAGATCTCCGCCAAAACCGTCGCGGCGATCACCTGGCGCACCCGGCTGGTCACCAACCAGGACGCGTTGGCGTTGATCGATGCCGCGCTGGCCGGGATCGCCCCCACCCTGGGCGTGCTCTCACAACAGAAGACCGAAGACGCCATCGACGTATGGATCGAGAAATTCGATCCGGTCGCCGTGCACTGCGCCCGCAGCACCGCCCGCTCACGCTTCATCGAATTCGGTAGCCAGGACGACCCCGCCGGCACCGTCACCGTCTGGGGCCGGCTACTGGCCACCGACGCCAAAGCCCTCGATGCCCGCCTCACCGCGATCGCACACACCGTCTGCGACGGCGATCCACGCACCCTGCGCCAACGCCGCTCCGACGCCATGGGACTACTCGGCATCACCCCCGACGCCGACCGGCTGACCTGCCTGTGCGGGAGCACCGACTGCCCCGCCGCAGGCATCGATCCCCGCTCCGCCGCAGTGACGGTCTACGTCCTCACCGACGCACTGCCCGGCGCGGCAGGCCAACCCACCGACCCCGAACCAGGACCCACACCGCGCGACCCCGACATTCACGGCGACCCATCAGGGCCCCGCAGCCCGGCCGCGGTCACCGGCTCCCTCGCAGTGATCCCCGGTAAGGGTGTCCTCCCCGCGCCACTGGTGGCCGAACTCGTGGCCACCGGTGCCCACGTGAAAACCCTTGCATCCGCAGTAGAGCTGCCCTCCGAACCCCACTACCGGCCCTCGGCCAAACTCACCGCGTGGGTGCGCACCCGCGATCTGACCTGCACGTTCCCCGGCTGCAACCGCGCCGCCCAATACTGCGACCTCGACCACTGCGTGCCATGGCCGGCCGGGGCCACCCACCCCGGCAACCTGTCGGCCAAATGCCGAACCCACCACCTACTCAAAACCTTCGGCGGCTGGACCGACGTACAACACCCCGACGGCACCCACACCTGGACCAACCCCACCGGACACAACTACAACACCATCCCGATGAGCCGGATCCTGTTCCCCGACAGACCCGTTCACACCCCGCCACCACCACCGAAACCAGTCACCACCACCGGCGACCGCGGCCTGGCCATGCCCCGACGCCGCCGCACCCGCGCCAACACCGAAACCGCCCGCACCAACGCCGAACGCCGAACGCCGACTCAACCAGAAAGTCCTCGACCGCAACGCGAAACCACCACCGTTCTGAACGGGATTCGTCATTCGATGGCGTCCGGCAGGTGGATCACCCCGGAGCGGGCCAGCAGCATGAGGCTCACGAGCAGCACCCACACGGGGAAAACCAGCGTCAGCCAAACGGACGTGTCGGCGGCAATCAGCAGGATGACCGCCGTCGTATAGGTGGTCCAGACCAACCAGCGTGGCATCACACCGGTTTTCAGCCAGATGGTGGCCAGCGAGATCATGAAGACCGCGGCCATGCGCAGCGCGTAGGTCTTCCCCAGGGCGGTCAGTGTCATGGTCGCGAAAGCCACCACTTCGGCGCGCGCGGCCGGGTCGGTCACCTCGGTGCTGCTGTGCGCCAGACCGACTCCCACCGAGGTGGTGGCGAACACCATCGCCAGGAACAACAGGCCCGCACCGAGGAACACCGAGGAGAAGAATTTGTCCTCGACGGCCGCGAAGCCGTCGCGCACCACTCCGATGAACCACAGGAACGCGATACCGGCGAACGGCATCAGCGTCGCAGCCACCTTGAGGTGACCGCTGCCCGCCACCGTCCACTGGCTGCCGTGCACGCCGCCCTCGGGGACCGTCGTCCACAACAAGACCAGAGCAGTGGTGAAGAGCAGGGCGAACAGGACACCGGCGGCTGCCGCGGCACGCGGGGTGGCCAAGCGATGGAACTGAAGTGGCGACGTCACCGCGTCATGTTCGCATCCGTCGGCGAGGACTGCGGGTAGATCTAGCGCTGCCGCGGACTCGCCGCGTGCCGGGTGATCCCGTGCTGGTGGCAATGGCGTGTCCCCGCGACCGGCGCTGCGGTGCAGCCCGGGCTTCGACAAGCACGATTCAGATAGGTCATCAACAGCCACTTTCACACGTGATAGCGCCACGGACGCATCGATGGAGTGAATGAGCGATGACGACTTGGCAAGCGAAGAGGGCCGACGCGGTTCACACCGCGTCGGCCCTCGGAAGTTCAGATTTTCGCTTAGATCACCGAAACGCCAACGGCCTGCGGGCCTTTCGCGCCCTGCTCGACCTCGAACTGAACGCGAGCGTTCTCTTCGAGCGAGCGGTAACCGTTGCCGGTGATCTCGGAGTAGTGAACGAAAACGTCGGCAGCCCCACCGTCGGGAGCGATGAAGCCGAAGCCCTTTTCACTGTTGAACCATTTCACAGTGCCCTGTGCCATTGAACTTACTTCCCTCATTTACAAGCGCGACAACCAAAATGCGCGCGACTGACCCTAACACGCACCGAGCTATGGTTGCCCCGGCAGCAGCCTAATCATCAGTCCGTTGGCCTCTGCGAGCAAGTTTTTCTCGCCATCGAGTAATTCGGCCTCGACGAACGCCTTGCGCCCCTCGGCTTCGGTGACCCGCCCGCGAGCGATCAGCGGAGTGTCGATCGGGGTCACTTTTCGGTACTCGACGTGCAGATATGCGGTTCGGCTGATCGGCCTGCCGGCGGCGTGGATCACCATGCCGAACACCGAATCGAACAGCAACGGGAGCACGCCGCCGTGCACCGCGTAATTCCCGCCCACGTGGTAGCGGCTGAACTGCACCTCCAACTCGACGCCGTCCGGGTCGAATTTGGCGACCAGCCACGGCGGCATCAGCAGGCTGCCCGCGCCGGGCAGGCTCGGCATCCGGCTGGCCGGGCCGACCCCCTCACCGGCTTCGAAGGGCTCCAGCAGGGTGACCAGTTCCTCGACGCGGTCCGCGGCCTCGTCCCAGGTCGCGCTGTCCGGGTCGGCCGAGACCGCCAGATCCTGGGCACGGCGCATCGCGGTCAGGAATCGCGCGAAGCCCGGGCCCGGGTCGGCGGGCGTGAAGACCGGGAAGCCGCCGTGCTGCTCGAAGATCGAGGGCTCGCTCACGTTCCGCCCAGGATGTCGCGGCGCACGATCGTCTGATCGCGCCCGGGGCCGACACCGATGCAGGACACGTGCGCCCCGGCCAGCTCCTCCAGCCGCAGCACGTAGTCACGCGCCTTGGCCGGCAGCTCGTCGAACTCGCGTGCGGTGGAAATGTCCTCCCACCAGCCCGGCAGTTCTTCGTAGATGGGCTCGGCCCGGGCGATGTCGGCCTGGGTCATCGGCATCTCGTCGGTGCGCTTGCCGTCGACGGTGTAGCCGACGCACACCGGCACGGTCTCCAAGCTGGACAGCACGTCGAGCTTGGTGAGGAAGTAGTCGGTGATGCCGTTGACCCGAGTCGCGTACCGGGCGATGACGGCGTCGAACCAGCCGCAGCGGCGCGGCCTGCCAGTCGTCACGCCGACCTCCCCGCCCGTCTTGGCCAGGTAGGCGCCGTGCTCGTCGAACAGCTCGGTGGGGAAGGGGCCCGACCCCACCCGGGTGGTGTACGCCTTCAGGATGCCCAGCACCGTCGTGATGCGCGTCGGCCCGATGCCCGAGCCCACCGCCGCGCCACCGGCCGTCGGGTTGGACGACGTGACGAACGGATACGTGCCGTGGTCGACGTCGAGCAGGGTGCCCTGGGAGCCCTCGAGCAGCACCGTCTCGCCGGCCTCCAGGGCCTCATTGAGCAGCAGCCGGGCGTCGGCGATGCGGTGCTTGAAGCCCTCGGCCTGCTCCAGCAGGTTCTCCAGCACTTCGGCCGGATCCAGCGCCTTGCGGTTGTAGATCTTGACCAGGACCTGGTTCTTGAACTCCAGGGCGGCCTCGATCTTGTTCGACAACTGCTCCTCGTCGAGCACATCGGCCACCCGGATACCGATACGGGCGATCTTGTCCTGATAGCAGGGACCGATCCCGCGGCCGGTGGTGCCGATCTTCTTGCTGCCCATATAGCGCTCGGTCACCTTGTCGATGGCGACGTGATACGGCATGAGCAGGTGCGCGTCGGCGGAGATGAGCAGGCCGGACGTGTCGACGCCGCGCTCCTCCAGCCCCGAGAGCTCCTTGAGCAGCACCCCGGGGTCAACGACGACACCGTTGCCGATGACGTTGGTGACGCCTGGGGTGAGGATGCCCGAGGGGATGAGGTGCAACGCGAAATTCTCACCCGTGGGTAGCACCACGGTGTGACCCGCGTTGTTACCGCCCTGGTAGCGAACAACCCATTGCACGCGTCCACCGAGTAGGTCGGTGGCCTTTCCTTTGCCCTCGTCGCCCCACTGGGCCCCGATGAGCACGATTGCCGGCATGGCATTTCTCCCGCTTAAAGTGATGCAGCCGGTGACCCACCATATCCGAGCGGAGCCATAACAGAGGTGTCGACCACCACAGATGTCACGTTGCTGCTGTTCGGCGGCCGCCGTGCGCCGCGCGGGCTGGCCGACTGTCCTGCGGTGATGGTCTCGGAACCGGCCGATGTCGACACCGAATTCACGGCTCCCAGACTCGCCGTGGCCGGCTCCGAAGCCGACCTCGCGACGGTGCTGGGGCGGCTGCTGCGGGCCGATCGGCTCGACATCGAGGTCGCCGTGGTGGCCCCGTTCCGGTCCGGGCGCCGGGCCCGCACCGGGCACGCCCAACGGGTTCCGCTGATCCGCGACGAGACCGGCACGGTACTCGTCGGAACCGCCTACTGGCTGCCGCCCGACACGTCCGCCCGCCATATCGAGGGCGAGGCGGTCGTCGACGACACCGTGCTGTTCGACGGGACGGCCACCGCGGTACGGATCGAACCGACCGATGGGCAACCGGGCCTGCGCGCCAGCGTGCTCAGCCCGCGGATGCGGGCCCGGCGCTGGGTGGCCGGGCGCGCCGTGCAGCTCGGCACCACCGGGGCTCTGGTGGTGCGCGACGGCGTCCAGGTTCCGCGTCCGGTCCGCCGGTCGACCTTCTACCGGCACACGCAGGGCTGGTTACGCGTCTAGCGGTAGTTTTCGTGGGGTGAACATCCGGCCCCTGCACCAGTCGGTACGCCCCAGCCCGGTCTTCCTGGCGATCGTCGCGCTCACCGCGGTGGGCGGCGCGCTGGCCTGGTTCTGCGAGGACACCGTTCGCCCGCTGTCCTATGTGGCGGTGTTCATCCTCGTCGTCGCAGGGTGGCTGGTCTCGCTGTGCCTGCACGAGTTCGGGCACGCCTACACAGCCTGGCGGTTCGGCGACCGCGATGTCGAGATCCGCGGTTACCTCACCCTCAACCCGCTGAAGTACTCCAGTCCGCTGCTGTCCATCGCGCTCCCGCTGGCGATCATCGCGATCGGCGGCATCGGCCTGCCCGGTGGCGCGGTGTACGTGCGGACGTCCTGGATGACCGCACGGCAGCGCACCCTGGTCAGCCTGGCCGGCCCGTTGGCGAACGCCGTGCTGGCAGTGCTGCTTCTGGCCGCGACAGCCTTGTTCTTCGATCCCGCTCACGGCATCTTCTGGTCCGGCATGGCGTTCCTGGGCTTCCTTCAGGTGACCGCGCTTCTTCTGAATCTGCTGCCGGTGCCCGGGCTCGACGGTTACGGCGCGCTGGAGCCGCACCTGAGTGACGACACGCGCCGGGCGCTGGAACCCGCCAAGCAGTGGGGATTCATCATCCTGTTCGTCATCCTGATGGTCCCCCAGCTCAACCGGGTTTTCTTCGACGCAGTGTTCTGGTTCGTCGATCTGTCCGGGGTGTCCCAGCGGCTGGTGGGCATCGGCGGGCAGTTGACCCGGTTCTGGTCCGCCTGGGTCTGACCCTTGCGACATATGCGACTTTGCGCATATATTCACGGACATGGGTGCAGGACACGATCACAGCCACGGCAGCGAGGCCCGCGTCAGCCGGATGATTCTCGGCGCAGCCATCCTCTCGGTGTTCTTCGTCGTCGAACTCGTCACCGCGCTGGCGATCAACTCGATCGCCCTGCTGGCCGACGCCGGCCACATGCTCACCGACCTGGTCGCCATGTTCATGGGGCTGACGGCCGTCCTGCTGGCCCGGCGGGGCTCCACCTCGGCCGCCCGCACCTACGGCTGGCACCGCGCCGAGGTCTTCACGGCTGTCGCGAACGCGGTGCTGCTGCTCGGGGTGGCCGGCTTCATCCTGTACGAGGCCTTCGAACGGCTCGGTGATGCGCCCGAGGTCCCCGGCGTTCCGATGATCGTCGTCGCGCTGGTCGGCCTGCTGGCCAACGCGGTGGTCGTGCTGCTGCTGCGCTCGCAGTCCGAATCCAGCCTCGCCGTCAAGGGCGCCTACATGGAGGTCGTGGCCGACACCGTCGGCAGCATCGGCGTGCTGATCGCCGGCGGCGTCACCGTCACCACCGCCTGGCCCTACGCCGACGTGGTGGTCGCGGTGCTGGTGGCGTTGTGGGTGCTGCCGCGCGCCTTCGCGCTGGCCCGGGCGGCGCTGCGGATCCTGTCCGAATCGTCACCGCACCACATCGACGTCGACGAGCTGCGCACCGCGCTGGCGGCCGTCGACGGGGTCACCGGGGTACACGATCTGCACGTGTGGACGCTGGTGCCGGGCAAGGACATGGCGACCGCACACCTGACCAGCACGCGGGAATCAGCCGGCGTCCTCGACGACGCCAAGGCGGTGCTCAACGCCCGCGGGCTGGCCCACGCCACCATTCAGGTCGAGCCGCCCGACCAGGCGGACTGCCGGTGCGAGGTGACCGACTGAAAGGTGCCGGCTTAAACGACGCCCAGCTCGGTGCGGGCGGCCGGGTCACAGTCGTCGAGAAGATCCAGGCAGCGCGCGTATTCGGGGGTCTCACCGATGGCGTCGGCGGCCTTCGCCAGCGCCGCGACACAGCGCAGGAAGCCGCGGTTGGGTTCGTGGCTGTAGGGCACCGGACCGAAGCCCTTCCAGCCGTTGCGGCGCAGCTGGTCCAGACCGCGGTGGTAGCCCGTACGGGCGTAGGCGTAGGCGGTGATGGCCTTGTCGTCGGCCAACGCCTCCTCGGCCAGCGTGGCCCACGCCACCGATGCACTGGGATGCGCGGCCGCGACGATGGCGGGGTTCTCCCCCGCGTCGAGCTCGTCTTCGGCCTCGACATCGCCCGGCAGCAGCACCGGGTCCGGCCCAAGGAGATCACCCATCCGCGTCATAAGGCCCATTGTGCCGTGCGGGTGTTCACAGCCGATCGCTAGGCTTGCCCAGTAGCGTCGGCAAGGGAGGATCGCAGCAGGAATGTCGAACCCAACAGGGCCGGACGAAGAGCAGGAATCCGTGGAGGGTGACGAGCCCGAGCGTCGGTTCACCGCGCCGTCGGGTTACGACGGCTCCACGCAGATCATCGACGCGGTGGCCGAACCCCCGACCGAGATCTTCTCCGCCGAGGACGCCACCGCGCTCATCGCCGCGCAGCACGCCGATGGACCCAAGAACGTTGCGCCACAAGTGATTCCCCCTCGGGGCGAATCCGCCAAACCCGTCCGGACCCGGCGCAGCTGGGGCTGGGTCATCGCGGTCGTGCTGGTGATCGCGGCGCTGGTCGCGCTGGCCGTGCTCGGCACCGTCCTACTGACCCGCAAGAGCGCTCCCGCGGTGTCGCAGGAGGAACTGGTCCGCACCACGATCGGCAATTTCGACGGGGCGATCCAGAAGGGTGATCTGGCCACCCTGCGCGGTATCACCTGCGGCGCCACCCGTGACAGCTACGTGCAGTACAACGACAAGGCCTGGGCCGAGACCCACGCCCGGGTGGCCGCGGCCAAGCAGTACCCGGTCGTGGCGAGCATCGATCAGGTCATCGTGCACGACGGCCACGCCGAGGCGAACGTCACGACGTTCATGGCCTACGCGCCGCAGACCCGCTCCACCCGCAGTTTCGATCTGCAGTTCCGCGACGACCAGTGGAAGATCTGCCAGAACTCCTAGAAACGATTCGGCGCGCTCACGTTCGGTGACCGAACGTGAGCGCGCCGAAATCGCGGGGAGAACCTAGCCTGCCGAAACACTCCGGCCGGCGCTGTGCAGGTCCCTGCAGGCCTCGATGACGCGTTCGGTCATCGAGGCTTCGGCCTTCTTCAGGTAGCTGCGCGGGTCGTAGACCTTCTTGTTGCCGACCTCGCCGTCGACCTTCAGCACGCCGTCGTAGTTGGCGAACATGTGGCCGGCCAGGGGGCGGGTGAACGCGTACTGGGTGTCGGTGTCGACGTTCATCTTGACCACGCCGTAGCGCAGCGAGTCCTCGATCTCCGACTTCAGTGAGCCGGAGCCACCATGGAACACGAAGTCGAACGGCTGGGCACCGTCGGGCAGGCCCAGCTTGGCGGCCGCGACCTTCTGGCCCTCGGCCAGCACCTCGGGCTTGAGCTTGACGTTGCCCGGCTTGTACACGCCGTGCACGTTGCCGAACGTCGCGGCCAGCAGGTACTTGCCGTGCTCGCCGGCGCCCAGCGCGTCGATGGTCTTCTCGAAGTCGGCGGCCGTGGTGTACAGCTTGTCGTTGATCTCGGCCTCGACACCGTCCTCTTCACCGCCGACGACGCCGATCTCCACCTCGAGGATGATCTTGGCGGCGGCAGCCAGCTTGAGCAGTTCCTGGCCGATCTCCAGGTTCTCGTCGATCGGCACGGCCGAGCCGTCCCACATGTGCGACTGGAACAGCGGGTTGCCGCCCTTGGACACGCGCTCTTGAGAGATGGCGAGCAGCGGCCGGACGTAGGTGTCCAGCTTGTCCTTCGGGCAGTGGTCGGTGTGCAGCGCGACGGTGATGTCGTACTTCGCGGCGATGACGTGGGCGAACTCGGCCAGCGCGACGGCGCCGGTGACCATGTCCTTCACGCCGAGGCCCGAGGCGAATTCGGCACCGCCGGTGGAGAACTGGATGATCCCGTCACTGCCGGCGTCGGCGAAGCCCTTGATGGCGGCGTTGACGCTCTCCGAACCGACGCAGTTGATGGCCGGGAAAGCGAAGGAGTGCTCCTTGGCACGGCCCAGCATCTCGGCATAGACCTCGGGCGTGGCGATGGGCATTGCAAACTTCCTCTCGGCTGTCCGGCTGACCCGGTCAGTATGACAAGAAGCTGATAAGCCGGCAGTGGCCGGTGTCGATTAGCGTTGCGCGGGTGCGCACCGGTCCGGCCCTCGCTTTCCTCGCCTCCAGTGCCGTCCTGCTGGCGGCGGGCTGCGCCCCGCGGACCGCGCCCGCACCCACGTCGAGCCCCCCGCCACCGCCCGCCGCCCCTCCGGCCCCGGTCCTGGCGACAACCCTGGCGCCCGGACAGGCCCAACTGATCGTCAACGGCCGCGACGCCGGCCCCCTGGGCCCGGTGGTCTGCTCCGAGGCCGACGGGTTCGCCCGATACACCATCGGCGAGACATCACGCGGCGTGACGGTGGTGATCACCGACGACGACATGCCCTCGGTGCGGTCGGTGACCATCGGCGATGCCGGCGGCATCTCCATCGGCTACGCCGCCGATGTGTCCGAGGACCCGCCGCAGGCCTTCCGCAACGGCGACACCCTCACGGTGACGGGGGCAGGCAGCGGCACCGACACGACGAACCCGGCCCGCATCATCCCGACCAGGTACCAGATCGCCGTCACCTGCCCCTGAGGTCGCTACGCTTCAGCCCGGCTTCAGCAGCGCCCGGTATCTTGGGGCCTCATGACCGTCACCACCCTGGCCCTCATGCCGGACTTTCTCGACCCGCTCAAGCTGATCGAGCAATTCGGCACCTGGGCCCTGGTCGGCATCCTGGTCGTCGTCTTCGTCGAATCCGGCGTGCTGTTCCCGATCCTGCCGGGTGACACGCTGCTGTTCGTCGCGGGCATGCTGGCCGCGGGCACCGCCGCGCAGAGCGCCGAGGTGAACACCAACTTCCAGCTGTGGCAGCTGCTCATCTTCATCCCCGTCGCGGCGATCCTCGGCGGCCAGGTCGGCTATTTCGTCGGCCGCTTCCTGGGCACCTCGATGTTCAAACCGGATGCCAAGGTGCTCAAGCAGAAATACCTCGACGAGGCGCACGCCTTCTTCGAACAGCGCGGACCCTTCGCGATCGTGCTCGCCCGCTTCATCCCGATCGTGCGGACGCTGGCGCCGATCACCGCCGGCGCGGCCCAGATGAAGTACGCGGTGTTCACGCTGTACAACATCATCGGTGCCGTGCTGTGGGGCGTCGGCCTGACGCTGCTGGGCTACGGACTCGGCCAGTTCGAGATCATCCAGAAACTGCTCGAACCCATCTTCATCCTGATCGCCGTCGTCTCCGTCGCTCCGATGGCCTGGGAGTGGTACAAACGCCGCAAGGCCGCCGAGAACACCGCCGAATAGGCCCGACCGCCGCCCTAGAGTGTCGTCATGGCGGAGCAGGACCGGGCGGTCGTCGACTTCATCGCGCGGCTCGGCTCCGCGATGCTCGGCGCCGACTATCCGGTCACCATCGTCAAACGCACCCTGTCCCTGGTGGCGGACCGCCAGGGCGTCGAATGCCCGGTGCTGGTGCTGCCCAACTTCGTCCAGGCGGGTGAGGGCGAGCTGATCAGGGTCGTCAACCGCGACAAACCGTTGCGGTACGACCAGACCTTCCCCTTGGGGGAGTTGGTGCAGCGCGCCGAACTCGGGCAGGTGACGCCCGCCGACGGCTGGGCCGAACTGGACCGCATCCACGCGTTGGCACCGCGCTTCCCGGCTTGGGTGGCGGTGCTCGGCTGCGCGGTGCAGAGCACGGCGTACGCCCTGATCCTGCAGCCGACGGTGGTGGCGCTGGCCGCCGCCACCGGTTTCGGGCTGCTGGTGGGTGTGCTCGTGCGGATCACCGGGAACAATCCGGGGCTTCGGCAGCTGCTGCCGGTGGTGAGCGCGTTCCTGGTCACCTACATCGCCTTCAGCCTCGGCCGCCTGTTGCACATGGGGCACGACAGCTTCCGCGTGCTGATCCCGCCGCTGACGTTCTTCCTGCCGGGCGTGGCCATCACCCTCGCGGTGGCCGAGTCGTCGACGGGACAGTTGGTGTCGGGCGCCGCGCGGTTGACGGGCGGACTCATGCGGCTGGCTCAGCTGGCCCTCGGCATCATCATCGCGATCCAATTGCTCGGCCTGTCCTCCGAGGAACTCACCGACGCACCGGTCAACACCCTCGGGTCGTGGGCCCCGTGGCTGGGGGTCGCCGTGTACGCGGTGGGCATCATCCTCAATCTCGGTCCACCACGCGGGTTCTGGCCGTGGTTGATGCTCGTGCTGTTCATCACCTACGGCGCGCAGGTGGCGACCGCGCAGGTGTTCGGCGGCTACGTCAGCGGTTTCGGCGGCGGTCTGGTGCTGATGTTGTGCGCGCTGGCACTGAGCCGACTTCCGTCGACACCGGCCGCCCAAGTGGTGCTCGCACCCGGATTCTGGCTGCTGGTACCGAGTTCGGTCGGCCTGATCGGCATCGCCGAACTCGCCGGCGGGCGGGGCGGCGGCGCCGTGCTGGCGATGCTCGCGTCGATGATGTCGATCGCGCTCGGATTTCAGATCGGCATCGCGCTGTGGAGCATCTTCCCCCACCGCGACGGCATGGTCAGCGATACCGAGGACTGATGCCGCAACAAGATTGGGTATCCGGCACCCGGGCCACCATGACGATCCTCGCCACCGGTCTGGGGGCCAGCATCACCGCTGCCGATCCGGTGATCCTGTCGGCGAACATCTCTGACGTGCGCGCCGGGCTGCACCTGTCCGCGGGCAGCACGAGCTTCATCGCCGGGCTGGCGACCCTGACCCTGGCCGCCGCGGTCCTCGGGGCGGGCGCCCTCGGCGACAAGTACGGCATGAAACGGATGTACACGGCAGGGCTGCTGGGCACCGTCGTGTTCGGCCTGCTGGCCGCGGCGGCGCCGAATGCTGTGGTGCTCATGGTGGCCCGCACCGGCACGGGGCTGGCGTTCGCCCTGCTGCTCGGGCTGTCCCTGGCTATCATCAACGTGGTCTTCTCACCGGAGCGCAGATCGTCGGCCATCTCTTTGCACCTGGGCGCGAGCTTCGCCGTCGCGGTGCCGATGCCGGCCGTCGGCAGCCTGCTCGCCGTGCACATCGGTTGGCGCGCTTGCCTTCTGGTGGCACCCGCGGTGGCTCTCGTCGCCCTCGTCCTGGTGCTCCGCTACGTGCCGGACACACCGCGCAGCCCACGTCGGCTGGACGTGACCGGCCTGCTGCTGGTGGCCACCGCGCTCTTGGCCACGGTGTACGGGTTGTCGCGCCTGCAGTCCGGGATCCACGCAGGCGCGATCGTGCCGATTCTCGTCGGCGTCGTCGCACTGGCCGCGTTCATCGTCTTCGAGTTGCGTGTCCCAGAGCCGGCCCTGGATCTGCGGATCTTCGGTAACCGTGCGTTCGACGCAGCAGTCTGCTCGGGCGTCGCATTCAACTTCATCAGCGGAGGTTCGACGATCCTGCTGGCGTTCTATCTGGTCACCGTTCGCGGCGAATCTCCCGCGGCGCTCGGCCTTCTCATGGCACCGGCCGCGCTGATGTCGGCGGTGGCCGCCGCCGCGGCAGGTCGGGCGGCGGCACGTTCGGGGCCCCGGCCCGTGCTCATCGCGGGACTGTTCTCGATACTGGCCGGGCTGCTGGTGCTGACGACGCTCGGTGAGCAGAGCGGACTCTGGCTGGTGTTCGCGGTCGTCGGTCTCAACGCTGTCGGTGCCGCGGTCGCCGAGACCATGGAGGCCACCATCATGATGGCGGACGCGCCCGTGGCGTTGAGCGGTGCGGTGGCTGCCGCGAAAAGCGCTGTGGGACAAGCGTCCTACTCGATGGGACCGGCCGTTTTCGCATTGGTCGGCACCACGCTGTTCGTGCGGGAGAGCCACGGGATCACCCTCGAGGACGCCCGGGAAGCGCTGCGACCGGCCCACGGCGGCGCCGGTTCGGCAGCGGGCACCAACGTGCTGGACCCACAACGGGCGCGGGAGGTGGTCGACGGGGCACACTCCGCCATGATCGAGGCCATCCACACCCTCGGCTGGCTGCTGACCGCGGTGCCGGTGGCCGCGATCATTCTGGTTCTGGTGCTGGTTCCCCGTCGGTCCCGGTGATCGCGTGCGCGGCTTCCATCAACATCCAGCCGGACAGCTGCACCGACAGATCACGCTCGGGCATCGCGGATGCGTTCACCGCCCCCTCGACGAACTCCGCATCCGCGCTGCCCGCCGTCGGCAGTTCGGCCGAGCGATCCCAGAACGGACCGAACAACGGCAGCCCGTCTACCGTCTGGCGGTAGTCCCACGCCGACTGCGCGGACGTGAGCACCACATCCCGCGCGGTCGCGCGTGCAGCATCGTCGTCGGCGGTGTCGCCGGGTAGGTCGGTGACCACCAGTGCCAGGTAGCGGGCCAGGATCGCGTTGAACAGGCCGCCGTCACCGCCGCCTGCACCCGCGATGACGCCGTCGGTGGTCATCTGCTCACGGACCGCGGCGACCAGGCGGTGCACCCGGGGCGCGTGTTCGGGATCCTGGGTGCGGGCGGCGAGTTCGGTTTCCAGGCCCAGCACCACCCCCTGGCAGTAGGTGTACTGGGCGCGCACCATCGACCCCGCCTTGATGCCGTCGAACACCAGATGGGTCTCCGGGTCGATCAAGGTCTCGTCGATCCAGTCCGCCATCTGCTGCGCACGACGCTGCCGGTCCTCGTAACGGGCCAGGAAGATGCCTGCGGGCCCGTTGGCCGGGGCGTTGAAGAACTGGTCCTGCTTGCGCCATGGGATACCGCCGCCGTCCTCGGGCACCCAGGCGTTGAGGAATTGCTCGGACAGCGTTTTGAGCGCACCGTCGCGATGCACACCGGCCAGCCGTCCCGCGCGTTCCAGGGCCAGCGCCAGCCACGCCATGTCGTCGTAGTAGTCGTTGGTCCATTTGAGGTTGCGCAGGTGATGCCCGCGCACCTGCCGGGTGATCTTGACGATCCGCTCCGGAGCCGGACTGCGCAGCTGCGCATCGACCAGGCAGTCCAGCAGGTGAGCCTGCCACCAGTAGTGCCAGGTGCCGAACGACTTCTGCTTGCGGGCCGCGGGCCACGCCACGACGCCGAGCTGGGTGCCGGGCAGCCCCCACAGCTTCTTCAGGTGCCGCTTGGCGATCGCGGCTTCGGAACTGGCTGCACGGTTGGCCCACACCTGATCCATGCGTTGATACTGCCCTAAAAGGCCGCTACCAGGCCGCCGTTATGTCGGCATGGGTGCGGATCCAGGTGTGCATGGCGATCCCGGCCGCCACGCCGGCATTGATGCTGCGGGTCGAACCGAACTGGGCGATGGAGACGGTCAGCCCGGCCCCGGCGCTGGCCGCCGGGGTGATACCCGGGCCTTCCTGCCCGAAGACCAGCAGGCAATCCCGCGGCAGGACAGCGGTTTCCAGCGGGACGGAGCCCGGCACGTTGTCGACGGCGACCACCGTCAGCCCCGCGTGGCGGGCGAACTCCAGCAGGTCGTCGGTGCTGTCGTGATGAACCAGTCGCTGGTAGCGGTCGGTGACCATCGCGCCGCGCCGGTTCCACCGGCGCCGGCCGACGATGTGCACGGTGTGCACCGCGAAGGCGTTGGCGGTGCGGACGACGGTGCCGATGTTGGCGTCACTGCCGAAATTCTCGATCGCGATGTGCAACGGGTGCCTGCGCCGGTCGATGTCGGCGATGATCGCATCGCGGGTCCAATACCGATAGGCGTCGACGACGTTGCGGGTGTCGCCGTCGCGCAATAATTCCGGGTCGTAGCGGGGATCGTCCGGCAGCGGTCCGTCCCACGGGCCCACGCCCGGGGTCTCGCCCCATTCCGTGGGGCCGGCGTTCATATCTCGTCTCCCGCTCGCTCCGGCTCGTTCACTTCGTCCACAGCGCCGCGTGGGTGGCCACCACCGACACCGTCGGATAGAGCAGCGCCGCGTTGATCTCGCCCTGGGTGCACATCGACGCCCGGATCGCCACCGCGTCCAGCGAGGCCTCGGGCAGCACCAGAAGCGACGATCCGTACGCCGAACAGGCATGGGACAAGCCACTTCCCGGCAGGGTCGGCCC
>JAHFVC010000137.1 GCA_023264765.1 Mycobacterium sp.
CGAGCCCGGATCCACCACGTCGGCCACCGACATGTGCGTCCCGGCCTTGCCGTAATCACCCGCTGCGGCGCGCCAACCGGCCGGGGTCACGCCGTACTGCTTGCCCAGCAGCGCGAGGAAGATCTTGGCCTTCTGCTCGCCGAAGCCGGGAAGACGCTTGAGCCGGCGCAGCACCTCGGCCCCGTCAGGATCACCTGCGGTCCACAGGGCCGTCGCGTCACCCGCGTAGTCCTCGACGATGGCCTGCGCCAGGGTCTGCACCCTCTTCGACATCGACCCCGGAAAGCGGTGGATCGCCGGGGTTTCCGAGCACAACGCCACGAACTCGTCCGGGTTGTAGTCGGCGATCTGCTGCGCGTCGACCCCGCCGATCCGGTCGGCGATCTTCTTGGGTCCGGCGAAGGCCGTCTCCATCGGGATCTGCTGATCGAGCAGCATCCCCAGGAGCAGCGCAAACGGGTTCTCCGACAGGAGCTGATCCGCCTCGGGATCCTGGGTCAGGCAGAGCTTCACAGTCATGCGAACAGCCTACGACTGACGCCAGCTCACCCGAGTTGGATGGTTACCCCGCCTGAAAATGCGGAGTCGTGCAATTCGACCGCTTCGGGATGGCTGCCGACCGGCACGTCAAAGGCCACCGTGGTCTCGATGCCGAGACCTGGATTGATCTTCTCCATATCGGTGTCTCCGCCGATAACTGTCGTGGCGTCGTACTTATTGCCACCGACAACCAGGTGTTGATTACTGGCGAAGAACTGACGTGCTTCGTTTCCTGTGTTCGACACCTTCAGGTGAACTACGAAGAACTCACCCTTCGCCGTTTCCTTCCACAGGCTGTCCCCGATACTGGACGCACGGCTAACACTGGTGACGGTGAACTCAAACTTGCCGTCAGACGCTGCGGCCCCGATGCCAGGAGCAGCCGCCGACTGGGCCTCTTCGGCAGCCGCACTAGGCGTGGCTTGCCGAACCGATGCGGGATTACTACTGGCGCTCGCTGAAGTCGCTGACTTGTCCTTGTCCCCACCACCCGAGAGGGCGGCGATGACGACTACCACACCGATGATCCCGCCAACAACCCAAAGCCACGTCCTGGACGCCTTGGCCGGCTGCGCCGGATGCGGGGTGTCCAGCCACCGGATTCCATCCCAATAGCGTTGCCCCGGTTGACCTGAAGGGTCTGGATACCAACCGGGCGCGGGCATAGGCGAAGTCACAAGCACAGGACGCTATCAGGAAGCTCCCAG
Source organism: Mycobacterium sp. (assembly GCA_023264765.1). Classification (GTDB taxonomy): domain Bacteria; phylum Actinomycetota; class Actinomycetes; order Mycobacteriales; family Mycobacteriaceae; genus Mycobacterium. Next base: position 1,248 of record JAHFVC010000137.1, read on the forward strand.
AAGCTCGTCAACTATTTGCCCACGGACAGCTCTCGCCTTGTCCGTGATGTGCCCGTGTACATCCGTTGACCTCTGGCCCGCCGGCGGTCACTCTGCAATCACTGCGTCGGGGTCAGCCGAAGATACGAAATCAGATCGATTCCGTCCCCTTCGAGTGCCAATACGTCGCCGCCTGTCGCACCATTCATCTAACGTGCTTCCCAGCGATCTCCAAGGTAGTCGCAGGGCAGCAAGGTGGGATGAGACTTGTCATTTTCAGACGGTTTGACCGGACTCGCAAAAAAGATCCGAGATACCAGAGACTCTGTGCAGACTGAAGAGGCAACAAAGAACGCATTCATCATGCCGTTTATTTCGACCGTTCTCGGTTACGACGTATTCGACCCATCAGAAGTGGTGCCTGAGTTCATCGCGGATGTGGGCGTAAAGAAGGGCGAGAAGGTCGACTATGCGATCTTCAAGGACGGCCAGGTCCAGATCCTGATCGAGTGCAAGAAGATCGGCGACCTACTAGACCTGCGCTATGCCTCTCAACTGTTCCGCTACTTCGCCGTCACCTCAGCCCGGATCGCAATCTTGACCAACGGTCAGCAGTACCACGTGTACACCGATGGCGACCTGCCGAACCGCATGGACGAGAAACCATTCCTGATCTTCGATCTTCTGGACATCGATCGGACATTGGTTCCTGAGATACAGAAATTTTCGAAGGAATCGTTCGATATCGATTCGGTCGTCAGCGCGGCCGAGGAACTCAAGTACATCGGCGGCATCCGCAGAATCATCGCCGCCGAGGTAAAAGAGCCGTCCGAGGAGTGGGTGCGGTTCTTCGCGAACCGCATCTACGAAGGCCGTACCACTCAGAAGATCCTCGATCAATTTCGACCCCTCGTCGCAAAGGCGCTCAACCAGTACGTCGGGGATCAGGTCAACAGCAGACTGAAGACAGCCCTGGGCGACGACGCACCAGATCCCAACCGAGCAGCCGAGTTCGCCCCTCCCACTCCGACGCAAGCATTGGCTGGTGGACAGACCGCCGCAGCGGAGTCGATCGCCGTCGCAAGCGTCGCCGATCCCGACATCGTGACCACCGACGAGGAGCTAGAGGGCTTCAACATCGTGCGGGCGATTGCCGTGTCGGAGGTTGGGCCAGAACGCATCTACCATCGAGATGGGAAGTCATACTTCGCGATTCTGTTGGATAACAACAACCGCAAGCCGATCATCCGGCTTCACCTCAACGGCAAGAGCGTGAAGTTCGTGACGACCTTCGAGGCCGGCAAAGATGGCACTCGGCGCGACATTGGTTCGGTGGTCGACATCTACACCGTCGCTGCTGAGTACATCAGAAAAGTCATCCGCCAGTACGAAAGCGACGGCGCTTTGTCCGCACCACCCCAGGAGGATGAAGTGGGCCAGTCAGCCTAACCTCGCTTGGTGGGCGTCAAGTTTTACGGCAGCTCGAAGCACATATGAGGAGAGTAGCCATAATCGACGATCGCCAGACGCCGCAGTACGTGAACGTGAGCCGGGCTAGCAGCTGGTCTAGCTGACAGCGGACCCCGCACTCTGGCCTTCCTCGGTGCGGGGTCCGGTGTTCCTCAATCAGTGCGGGAGATAGTTATTCGCGCTCGATCTCATCAAAGCGTCCATTCTTGGCATCCGTGACGGCGCCAGTTAAGAGACGGGCCAACACCTCGGCTTCTTCAAGCGACATGATCATATGCACCGGGTTGGGTTGCATAGCATTCGCCCCCATAATACGTTCTCGGTGATCTCCGTAAGGGAACAGGCTTACCGACGCGTCCGTAACCTTGCCATTCTCATTGACTGTCGCACTCGTCTCGATGTGCGGGGTGACGTCGTCGAACTCGGAGTAACTGACGCTTACATGCATGCGGAGAACCTATCCGGCAGAGCGCAACTGCGTGTGCGCTTCGCAGATCTAAAACCGGGGGGCGGCCGCGTCTTAATCGCCAGACGGCAGGTGGCTAAACCCTATTATCTACGGTGACTCCGGGAAGGATCCAATCGCGTGGAAGCTCTGCTGATTATCGGCGGCCTCGTGCTCACGTCTTGGCTCGCGTATCGAATCGTTCTCTACATCCTCAAAGAGCGGTATTTCGCAAGCGAAGAGTTCCTGGCGCACAAGAAACGGATCGCGTCGTTCGTCGCCGAGCACAACGAACTGGCCCACTACGTTGCCGAGATACGCAGCCGTGGAACCTTCCAGCTCGGTGCGTCCAGCACCGGGGCACAGGCTCATCTGGCATCGTTCGAGAACACGAGCCACTGGAATTACCGCCGGGATCGCAACGTGGCGAACTGTCAAGCCTCGAACGTGCACAACTGTTCACTGCAGGTGGTACGTAACGCCAGCGTAGAGCCCCTGAAGTACGTGATGAAGTACTTCAACATCAAGGCCGACGAGACTCATCTCGCGGAAGTCGAAAAGCTAGGCGATGATCTAGCACGCCTGGAGGAAGCCATCCGCAACCTCCAAAGACGTGAGGAGAGCATTACCAAATCAATCAACCCGCCCGCATTCATTTTGAAGCACTACGCGGGCGAGTTCATGAACCAAGTCGGGGTGGAGCTGTCCCCGATCTCGGTCCCTTACCCGGTGTACATCTTTGAGTACGTGAGCGCAGGTGGGAACAGCTCGCAGCGCTCGTCCGTCACGTTCGACACCCCGACGATCGATACTCTTGTCGAGACCCTTTCGCAGAAGATCCGGTGGCGAAAGAGTGCTGCTGGCCAGCGGGCTCTGATGACCTCGAAGCTGCGAAACCTCATCAAGAAGCGTGACAATTTCACCTGCCAGTACTGCTCGGCGTCGCTTGCAGAACAGACTCATCTCCTACTGGAGGTCGACCACATCGTCCCGGTATCCAAGGGCGGCTTGTCCACGTATGACAATCTGCAGACTCTGTGCTGGCGTTGCAACAGGACCAAATCGAACAAGGTCACATCCGGCGGACAAGTTCCGCCTGCCCCTCAGCAGAAGGCTCGACTCGCCGAGTCCACCTCAGTTGAATATGCAAAAGCTAAGTGCTTTAAGTGCGATCACATACAGGATGTGCCGAAGTCCCTGGCCAGCTTTACCTGCGGGCAGTGTGGCCAGACGCTGAAACGCAAAGTATCTGCATCTGCGGCCCCGCAGAAGGATGTTCTGGTAGTAGCCCAACCCCCGGCTGATCCCCCAGCCGATAAGTCCACGAGAATTCGATGCTTCAAGTGTGAGCATGAGCAAAAGGTGTCCGAGTCTGTAGGAATGTTTGCCTGCGCAAAGTGCGGCCAGAAGCTGAAACGCAGAGTATCGGTAGCGACGATCCCAGGGGGTGCTCCGGCGGTGCAGCGATCCGCAGCTCCGCCCGCCGATAAGGCCTCAGCAATTCAATGCTTCAAATGCGAGCACAGGAACACGGTGTCTGAGTCCGTGAAAACCTTTGCCTGCGAGAACTGCGGCCAGACGCTGAAACGCAGGATGTCCATAGCCGATCTACCCCCGGGCAGCGCGTGGCTTACTGAGCGATAACTGTCACGCGCCTTTTCTGGCAATCGGTGCGTCCTGCATGCGGGTGAGCGTTGGCAGCCTCGGAACGTTGGAGGCATTATCCTGCTGTGCAATTGCCACCTAAGGGCGCCGCAACCAGCGCTCTCGGTCCCTGAACTACCGACACACGAGCTCCGACGAGGGCTCTCAACTGCGCGCTTATGGTTGTCAGCGTACAGCCGCTTGCTGATCGACCAACAGGGCGAACGGGTTGGACTCGAGCAACGCGTCGGCCTCGGGATCTTGGACCAGCTGCAGGGTGGGCATTCGGTCAGTTTAAATCGCGCCGCCGTGTCGGTGGAGTGTGCGAACGTGTAGGCGACAAACCGGTGGTACGCCCGTGGGAGCCGACATGAAACGTGTGATTGCGCCTCTTCTTGCCGCGCTGGCCACCTCCCTCGCCTTGGCAACCGTCGCCAACGCCATACCGGACCAAGGCACCCCCGCGTTCGACGACTACATGCAAGGCCTGCAGCGCAACGGCTACAACCTGAATCCGGACACCGCGTGGCGCGTCGCGCATCAGGCCTGCATCGGCGGCATACCCGGCTACATCGGTCTGGAGCTGGCCGCACAGGGCGTCATCGGACCCGGCGCGCAGGAACGGGTGATGGACGTGGCCAGGAAGTACGCCTGCCCGGTGCAGTAGCCTTCGCCCCCACGATGTCCGGCCAAGTAGCTCTCGCGCTGGCCGCCGCCGTGGCGCTGGCGGCGGTGGCTGCCGTGCTGATCGTGCGCACCCGCCGCGTCGTGGCCACCCCCACCGAGCGGGCCGTGCACACCGCGCTGCACACCGCGTCGCTGGCCGCGCATGCACTGCGCCGCGGCCTGGACACCGAATCGGCTCAGACGGCGGCGCCGTTCCTGCGCGACCTGACCGGCACCGGCGGCGTGGCGCTGTTCGACAGTGCCGGCGAACTGCTCGCCCGCGATCCGGTCGACGACGCGATCTTCACCCCCGAAATCGCCGACGCGTGCGCCTCGACGGCCCGGGAGTCCGTCACCGCCGCGCGCCGGGTGCTGACCAACAACGGCACCACCGCGGTGGTGGCGCAACCTCTGCTGGCCGAGGGTGGTGACGTGCTCGGCGCACTCGTGGTGGTCGCCGTGGGCAATCCCGGGCCGGGCATGCTGGGCGCCATCGGCGAAGTGGCCCGCTACGCCGCCAGCCAGCTGGAGCTGGCCGAACTCGACGCATCCCGGGCCCGGCTGGACCGAGCCGAAGTACTGGCGCTACGGGCCCAGATCAGCCCGCACTTCATCTACAACGCGCTCAACACGATCGCGTCCTTCGTCCGCACCGATCCCGACCGGGCTCGCGAACTGATTCTGGAATTCGCCGACTTCACCCGCTACTCGTTCCGGGCGGCCGGCCAGTACACCACGCTCGCCGACGAGCTGCGCAACATCGACCGTTATCTCACCTTGGAGCGGGCCCGGTTCGGCGCGACGATGACGGTGCGGTTACAGGTGGCGCCCGAGGTGCTCAACGTCGTGGTGCCGTTCCTGGCGCTGCAACCGTTGGTGGAGAACGCCGTCCGGCACGGGCTGGCCGCCCAAGGCGGCGGTTCCGTGGAGATCATCGCCCGCGACGCGGGCACCGACTGCCTCATCACCGTGGAGGACGACGGGGCCGGGATGGATCCCGACACGCTGCGCGCCGGCCAGGGCGATGCACTCCAACCCCCCGGCGCCGACCAGTCCGCGCATGTGGGCCTGACCAATGTCGACCATCGGCTGCGCGCGGCATTCGGCAACGATTACGGTCTGGTGGTCGAAACGGCTCTCGGGGCGGGCACCAAGGTCATCATGCGGGTACCGAAGTTCCGTTCGGGGGTACGGGCCAGCGGAGGTGAATTCAGGTGAGCGGCAAGCTGACGGTGCTGGCCGTCGACGACGAAGCCCCCGCACTCGACGAGCTGGCCTATCTGTTGGGCAGGCATCCCTGCGTCACTCAGGTGTTCACCGCGGGCGACGCGACCTCCGCGTTGCGGGAACTCAACCGGCACCCCATCGATGCGGTGTTCCTGGACATCAACATGCCGGGCCTGTCCGGTATCGAACTCGCCGGTGTCCTCACCAATTTCGCGCACCCGCCCGCCGTGGTATTCGTGACGGCACACGACGACAAGGCCGTGGCGGCCTTCGACGTCGGCGCCACCGACTATCTGCTCAAACCGATCCGGCAGGACCGTCTCGACGAGGCGGTCCGCCGCGCGGCCACGGTGCAGACCAGTTCGGTGACCGGCGCACAGGACGCCGACGTCGTGCCCGCCGAACTCGGTGGGGTCACCCAGCTGATCCCCCGCGACAGCATCGGGTGGGTGGAGGCCGAGGGCGACTACGCCCGCCTGCATTCGGCCACCGGAGCGCATCTGGTCCGAATTCCGTTGAGCGTGTTGGAAACCCGCTGGGCCGATCACGGGTTTGCGCGCATCCACCGGTCCTATCTGGTGTCGCTGCGGCTGGTGACGGGGCTGCGCACACGTGACGGCGCGGTCCTGGTGCAACTGCGCGCCAACGGCACCTCCCCCGCCGTCGAGCTCCCGGTGAGCCGGCGCCAGGCTCGCGAACTGCGCGACCGCTTGGTCCGCGATCCGATGCGCAACCTGAAACCCGCCGATGAGTGATCCACCGCCGCGGCAGCGGGTTGTCCTGGCGCACCGGCGCGGCGCCCGGATGGTGCGTACCCGGGTCGAGGTGCAGGAGCAGACCCAGGTGGGCGACGCCCTGGTGCGCGGCTTGGTCCGTGCGCAACTCGGCTTGGCGCTGCGCCTGAGCCTGGTGGTCATGACCGCGGTGGCAGCGACGGTGCTGCTGGCCCCACACCTGAGCACACTGACCGTGCTGGGCATGCGGCTGAACTGGCTGATCCTCGCGCTGCTGTCCTACCCGCTGCTCTACGGCATCGGCCGGCTTTATGTCCAGCTGGCCGAACAAGCCGAGCGCGATTTCGTGCGCGTCGTCGACAGCGAACCATGACCGGTTCCCCGCTCACCGCGGCCGCTCTGCTGGTCGCGGCCGTGGCCACCGTGGCGATCGGCGCCTACGGAGTTCGGTTGTCGCGCACCACTTCGGACTTCCTCGTCGCCTCCCGCAGCGTCGGTCCACGCTGGAACGCGGCCGCGATCTCGGGTGAATATCTCTCGGCGGCATCGTTTCTCGGCGTCGCCGGACTGATCGCCAAGTACGGTGCCGACGCGTTGTGGTACCCGGTAGGTTTCACCGCGGGCTACCTCGGGCTGCTGCTGTTCGTCGCCGCTCCGCTGCGCCGTTCCGGCGCCTACACCGTCCCCGACTTCGCCGAATTCCGGCTGGGTTCGGCGCGACTGCGCAAGGTGGCCATGCTCGTCGTCGTGGTGATCTGTGTGTTCTATCTGGCCCCGCAGTATCAGGGCGCGGGACTGACCCTGAAAACCCTTCTGGGCATGCCGGTGTGGACCGGTCCGCTGCTCGTGGGGGCGATCGTCATCAGCAATGTGGTCGGCGGCGGCATGCGGTCGATCACGTTTGTGCAGGCGTTCCAATACTGGCTGAAACTGACCGCCATCGCCATTCCCGCCCTGGCGCTGCTGGGGTTGTTCCTCAGCGACCGTGGCGAATTGGGTGGACCGCTGCCGCCGAGCGTGCAGCATCAGACCACCGTCGCCATCGACACCGACGTGGTGGTGCGGGTGGTCGATCCGGCGGGTATCACCATCACCGGCACCCTCGACGGACACAACGTCGAGGCCGCCACGCTGGGTGGCGCCGGTGATCACACACTGGGTGCGGGCAGCACGCTGACACTGGCCGCCGGCGCCGCCACCCCGGTGGTGGCGGGTACCCCGAGCACCGGGAGCCGGTGGATCACCTCGGGCGGAGGCCTGGGCGGCGGCCATCCGCTGTATCAGGTGCTGTCCATCATCGTCGCGACGTTCCTGGGCACCATGGGCCTGCCGCACGTGCTGGTGCGGTTCTACACCAACCCCGACGGCCGGGCGGCGCGGCGCACAGCGCTGGCGGTCATCGCCATGGTGTCGGCGTTCTACCTATTTCCCGTGCTGCTCGGGGTCTTCTCCCGGCTGTACGTGCCGCAGTTGTTGATCACCGGAACCGCCGACGCCGCAGTGCTTTTGGCTCCCGGATCCACCATCGGCGGGGTGGCCGGCCAGCTGTTGGCCGCACTGGTCGCGGCCGGCGCCATCGCGGCCTTCCTGGCTACCTCGTCGGGGTTGCTGGTCAGTATCGCCGGCGCCCTGGCCACCGATGTGCTGCGCGGCAGGGTCCGGGATTTCCGGGTGGCCGCCGTGGTCGGCGGGCTGATCCCGATCCCGCTGTCCCTGGTGGTGTCGGGTCTGGAGTTGTCCCGCAGTGTCGGACTCGCCTTCGCGGTGGCGGCGTCCACGTTGTGTCCGCTACTGGTGCTGGGCATCTGGTGGCGCGGCCTGACCGCGGCCGGTGCCGCGTGCGGGCTGATCATCGGCGGCGGCGTCTGCGGTAGCGCTGTCGCGGTCGCCATCGCCGGCGGCATCGACGACGACGTGCTCGGCGGCTGGCCGGCGGTGATGGTCGGCTACCCCGCGGCCATCAGCGTGCCGTTGGCCTTCGCGACGATGATCGTGGTCAGCCGGTTCACCCGCACCACCGCCGATGTCGCACAGATCTTCGCGCGCATGCACGTGCCGGAGCGGCTCGGGATGGGTGTGGAGCGGGTACCTAGGGGCTGACCGGGACTCGATGGCCCGTATCGTCTCCGCGAAGGCGAGCCGAAGCAATTCTCTGCCGAAGGTGAGCAGCGCCCGGGACAGCAGTCGACCGACGAGGTGCTTGCCCTCGCGGGTGATGTCGAGCTGAACATTGGTCATCCCTTGCGGGCACGGCGTCAAGGTGTACGCGTATCCCGATGTGCCGCCGTAGACATTGGAGTCGACGGTGGTCACCTCAACCCGGTTAGGAGTGGACCAGTCGTAATGCACGCGTTCCCACACCAGGCGCGAGCCTTCGACGACATCGGCCGATGTTGCGGTGCTTTGTCCGCCCGCGAAGGCGGTCAATCCCGTGATGACCTGCCGCGGAGTCAATGTCGTGCACCGCACGAAACGAACAGTCGGCACGGCTGTTCAGTTCACCGTCAGCACGGTTTTTCCGACGGCGTTGCGTACCGATTGTGCGCTGCCCGCGTGCTCCAGGGGAAAGGTGGCCGCGATGGTCGGCTTCAACGCACCACGGTTGGCGAGGTCGGCCAGTGCAGTGAGTCCGAGCCGGTCTGCTTCTACGAACAATCCCGCCACTCGGACTTCTCGCTCCGCCGCGGCCGCGGCTACTGCGGGCAGCGTCTGCGGCAGCGTCGAAACCAGCGTGCCGCCTCGTTTGAGCACCCGGACCGCCTTCTCCGGATAATCGTGACCGATCATATCGAAGACGACATCCACATCCGCGACAGCAGTACTGAAATCGGTTGTGGTGTAGTCGATCACCTCGTCAGCACCGAGTGATATGACATAGTCCGCCGCAGCGGCATCTACCAGTCCTATCACATAGGCACCCCGGGCCTTGGCGATCTGCACAGCCAGGTGCCCGACTCCACCGGCGGGGGCCGTAATCAGCACGCGACTGCCCGCGACGATCTGCGCGGTGTCGACCAGCGCCTGCCACGCGGTGAGCCCAGCCAGCGGCAGCGCGGCGGCTTGCACGTGGTCCAGGCGCTCGGGTTTGGGCACGAATACCCGGGTGGGGGCGACGACGTATTCGGCGTAGGCGCCATGGCCCTTCGGGAAAGGCAGCAGGCCGAACACCTCGTCGCCGGGCCTGAACAGGGTGACCCCGACACCCACCGCCTCCACGATGCCCGACACGTCCCAGCCCAGGACGAAGGGCGGCGGACCCACGAAGACGCCGGTCTGTCGGTTCATCGCATCGACGGGGTTCACCCCGGCCGCGTGCACGCGCACCAGAATTTCTCCCATTCCGGGATCGGGACGCTCGACGTCGACGATGTGCAGCACCTCTGGGCCGCCCAGTTCCGTCTGGCTGACAGCTCTCATCGGTTTACCTCCAGGAATCGGTTCACGTCGTGGGCGAAGTCGTCGCTGTGCTGGAAAAGAAACCCGTGTCCGGCATCGCTATAGAGCACCACCTTGGCATCCGGCAGCTTCTGCGACATCACGTAGCTGGCATAGGAGTTGATCATCACGTCATGGGCGCCGTTGGCAACCAGCACAGGGAGCTTGAGCTCCCCGAGACGGTCGTAGTAGCCGCCGAAGGTGGCAATGGCGCCCAGCTGCGCGTGATACGCCGAGTCCTGCACCGCAGCAAGGGATTGCCCGAGGCGCACATCGAGCCGGCGCAGCGACTCCAGCCCGGCGGTGCGTCCTTGGTCGGACTCGGGGAAGAACAGGTACAGGTAGTCCTCGTCGTCGTTGACGGCATGCCCGAGAATGCTGCCCACCCGCGCGGGTGGCGACGGCTGGTCGGGCACGCCGGCCGGCGTGCTGCCGGCAATCACGAGGCGACGCACCAGTTCTGGTGCATGCAGTCCAATTCCCTGCGCCACGATGCCGCCCAGGGACCACCCGAGCACATCTACTTGCTGTAGACCGAGCGCCCGGATGAACGCGACACCGCCGTCGGCGAGGCCGTCGATGGTAGTTGGCGCGGCTCCGCTGGAAGCAGCGGTACCGCGGTTGTCGAAGACGATGACTTCCCGTTCAGCGGCGAGAGCGTCGAGCAACTTGGGGTCCCAGTGGTCGACGGTTCCGCGAAGACGCATACACAACACCAACGGCACGGATCCGGCTCTCCCGAATCGTCGGTAGTGGAAGCGTTCTCCGTCGGGACCGCCGACGAAACGATCCTCTGCGTGATCGGACAGATAGGTCACGGTCTGACTACTTTCAGTCGAGGTGGATGTCGGTGAGCGAGGTGGAGACGACGAGCTGCTCGGGTATCGGGTGGTTGTCGGCGTCGCGAACGTAGATCATCCGGGTGCGCGGGATGACCAGGCCGTCGACCTCGTCGAAGTCCGTAACGTAATGGGCAGCGGGTGAGCCACCGGCGATGTCAACCTGGTAATCGCGACGCCGGATGAGTCCGTCGTGGTCGATGTAGAGCACCTGGTGGGGGCTGTGGGTGGCTATGCCGTCCGGGTAGTCGACGTGCAGTCGACGCCATCGGCCGGCTCCTTCGATCCAGGGCTCGCCTTCTTCGGTGCGCACACCGGGAAAAGTCAGGTTGAACGGCTCGGCGGTGTAGGTCCACATCGCATAGCCGGTGAAGTACGCCAATTGCAAAGTAGTCCAGGGGGTTTCGAGTGAGTGACCGGAGAAGGACGAGCGCGGGTTCTCCAAAACCTCAACGTTGTCACCATCGAGGGTCTCGATGCCGACGCGCTGCGGCGTGTAGGCGCTGCGCAGATTCTGCGCGGTGAACGGCCACAGCGACGTGCGCTGGTCCTTGATCCAGACGGTGATACTGCCGTCGTCGACGATGCCGGGCACCTGCTTGATGTCCCAGATCGCACCCCCGAAGCGCTTGCGGGCGGTCACCGACGTGAGTTGACGCCAGCGATCGACGCCGCCGTATGCCTGCAGCGTCTTGTTGAGAAGATCTGTCATCTGTGTCCTGTTCACTGGCCGAGGACGGGCTGGTGGTCTCGGGCGTCGTTTCCAGGTTCACATCACGCGGAGATTGCGGGTATCGGTCAAATGACCATGGCTGCGCGGCACCGTCTCGTGGTCATCTGACCGATGGGGCCCTGCCGACGTGCGTTCGACAATGTCATCCATGCCATTCTTCGACGGTTCGGACGGAGCCCGGCTCTACTACAAGGATTGGGGCAGCGGTCCGCCCGTGGTCTTCAGCCATGGATGGCCGCTGAGTTCGGACGCCTGGGATGTCGAAATGAAGACGCTCGCCGACAAGGGATTCCGCTCGATCGCCCACGATCGTCGCGGGCACGGCCGATCCGAGCACACGTGGTCGGGCAACGACGTCGACACCTACGCCGCCGATCTGGCCGCGCTGGTGCGCCGACTCGGGCTGACCGACATGGTGCTGGTAGGACACTGCACCGGTGGTGGTGAGGTGGTGCGCTACGCCGCGCGCCACGGCGCCGGCCGCGTGCGCAAGATCGTGACGATCGGAGCTCTCGCGCCGGTGGCGGCCCTCGACGACGCCCAGGCGCGGGTGCTAGCCGACCGGTCGCAGTATTGGCGAGAACTCGCCGTGACGTACTTCGGGTTCAACCGACCAGGAGCACAGGCCTCCCAAGGGTTGGTGGACCAGTTCTGGCTACAGGGAATGCAAACCGGGTTGGCGTCTGCGTACGACGGCGTGGGCGCGTTCTCCGATGAGAGCCTCACGCACGACCTCAGAGCGCTGGACGTGCCGATTCTCATCGCGCACGGCGACGACGATCAGATCGTGCCGATCCACGCTTCAGCGAACACGGCGATCGAGTTGGTCCGATACGGCACGCTGCGCGTGTATCCCGGTGCCCCGCATGGCATTCACGGTGATTACCGCACACAGCTGATCGGGGACCTGCTGGCGTTCATCGGCGGTTAGGTCCGGCCCAGCTCGATCAGGCCGACTTTCGCCGCGGACACTTTCTGGCCATCACGTCGGCGGAAACCCAGTCCCACCATCTCTCCGGTGCCTGCCTCGACGAATCGGTAGCCGCTACTGGTCTCACGCGCCATGTGCCGATGCCCCCATTGGCCGACGGCGGCCAGTACCGGGATGAGGTCGTGCCCGGCGGCGGTCAGCAGGTACCGGCTGCGGGTGCGATCCCCGGGGTCACGGTAGTCGACCACCTCCAGGATTCCGGCGGCGACCAGCTCGGAAAGCCGTGAGCTGAGCACATCAGGGGCGACGCCGAGCTGCTCGCGGAACTCGGAGAATCGCGACCGTCCCAGCATCGCCTCGCGGATGATCAGGATCGCCCACCGCTGTCCCAGCACAGACATGGTGCGTGCGATGGGGCAGACATCGTCGGTCCACGGGTCGGTGCGCATCGTCACATCATAGCTGAGTAGGCTATCCATATTCAGCTGTGCTAGCTTTGCGCGGGTGATCATCGGGCGGTCCGCTGAGTTGGCAGTCATCGCCGACGCCCTCGCCGCCGTCTCCGGCAGCGGCTCGGCACTGGTGATCGACGGGGAGGCCGGCATCGGCAAGTCGACGCTGCTGACCGCTGCCGCCGACTGGGCTTCCGCAGACGGATACGGCCGGCTGGGCTGCTCCGGGCTGCAGAGCCAGGCCGAAGTCGGGTTCGCCGGGGTGCACGAACTCATCCACCCACTCATGGCGCACACCCGTGACCTCCCAGCACGTCAGCGCAGTGCCCTCATGACGGCGTTCGGCCTGGAGGACGGCCCGGCCCCGGACCGGCTGCTCGTCAGCCTCGCGATCCTGGGCCTGCTGGAGGAAGCGGCCACCCGGCGGCGGCTCATCCTGGTCATCGACGACGTGCAGTGGCTGGATCAGTCGTCGCTGGACGTGCTCGCATTCGTGGCCCGCCGTCTGGTCAATGCACCGCTACTGCTCCTGTGCGCCGAGCGCACCACGGTGGACGGCCCGGTGCCGCAGCTGGAAGGCCTCCCCCGACTGTCGTTGGGGCCGTTGCCGGTATCCGATGCCGAGCAGTTGCTGGTACACACGATGCGCGGCGTCCCGCGGGCGCTCGACGTTCACCTGCAGCGGCGGGTACTCGAGCAGTCGAACGGAAACCCGCTGGCCGTCATCGAGTTGACCTCAGCCGTCGGCGAACGGGCCGGGAGCACCGCCACTTTCGCCGGTGAGCCGTTGCCGACCAGCAGGAGAGTCGAGCGGGCATTCCTCGACCAACTCGAAGCACTGCCCGATCCCGTGCGACAGTTGCTGCTACTCATCTCGGCCAGTGACGGATCGCTGAATGAAATCGACTGCGCAGCATCACACCTCGGCCTGAGTGCGGGCCAGCTACTCGACCCGCTGGAGCGCGCGGGCCTGATCATCCTGTGCGACGGGCGGATCCAGGTGCGTCATCCGTTGATACGGTCCACCGTCTACGGAGCGGCACCGCTGTCGGCACGCGCCCTGGCGCACCGCTCCCTTGCCACCGCGGCCAGCGATCCGACTCGAGCCGCTTGGCATCGTGCCGAAGCGGCGTTCGGGCCCGACGAAGCGGTGGCTGCCGATCTGGAACGTGCCGCCGACCGCGCCCGGTCACGTGGAGCGGGAGCCGAATCCGCAGCCGCCCTGCGCCGCGCCGCAATCCTGTCTCCCGACATCGAGGCTCGGGTACGCAGGTTGAGCGCTGCCGCTGAAGTAGCCCGCAGCGCCGGGCTCACATCGGAATCGATCAGCATCCTCGCCGAGGCCGAGCCTCTCGCCGACGGCCAGGACGCCGCCGAACCCCTTGCCATCACCCGGTTCATCCTGAGCGTGACCGCTGCCCTGCCGGGACAGACC
>JAHFVC010000138.1 GCA_023264765.1 Mycobacterium sp.
CACCTCGCCACCGACCGGATCCTCCAGCGTGGCATCCGAGGTGTACAACTCGGCGACCTCGTCCGGCGCGCCCTTGGCGACCAGCTCGAGGTAGCGGTGGACGGTGGCGGCGTTCTGCTCGGGAGTCGGCATGCGCCGCACGCTACACGGCGCGACTCAGCGCCGCGGCGAGATCCTGCGCCGTCGTCACCGGCAGATCGCAGGTCCGGCCACGGCACACATACGCGGCGTCACGCCCGCCGATGCGGTCCCGGCCGATCAGCAACTCCGAACTGTCGACGGGGCCGCCGACCACGATGGCACCCCCGGGCGCCAATGCCCGTGCGGCGGTGAGCAGTTCAGAGTCGCCCCGGTCGCAGGCGACCGCAATCTGGATGGGCCCGCGGACCGCGGCCTCGGCGACCGCCAGCCAGTGCCCGCCGGAGCGCGCCGCCTTGTCCAGGATCGGCGTCGCCGCGCGCAGAGACGCCTCCGCAACCCCCGCATAGTGCTGCGCCGCGGTCAGGTGCGCAGCCAGTTGCAACGCCTCGGTGATCGACGACGCCCCCGAGGGGGTCGCCCCGTCCAGCGGGTCGGCCGGGCGCAGCACCAGCGCCTCCGCGTCGTCGGCGGTGTCGAACCAACGCCCGTCGGCGTCGGCGAAATGCGCGAGGGCGGTGTCGAGCAGCCCGGTCGCCTCCGGTAGCCAGGAGCCGGTCAGCTGGTGCAAGGTCAGCAGCCCGGTCGCCAGGGCCGCGTAGTCCTCCAGAATGCCCGCGCTGTCACCGACGGCCCCGCCCAGGCTGACCCTGCGCAGCCGGCCGTCCACCAGATGCCCGTCGAGCAGCGCTCGGGCGCAATCAGTTGCAGCAGAGAGGTATTCCGGACGCCCCAGCGCCACTGACGCCTCCGCCAGCGCGGTGATGGCCAGCCCGTTCCACGCGGTGACCACCTTGGCGTCACGTCCGGGCTGGACGCGCGCGGCACGGGCGGCCAGCAAGGCCTCCCGCACCCGCGCGAACCGATCGGCGTCGTCGGGATCGGCGGGCAGTTGCAGCACCGATGCGCCGTGTTCGAACGTCCCCTGCTCGGTCACACCGAAAAGTGCGGTGGCCCAATGCCCGTCGTCATCGCCCAGGACCTCGCGCAGCTGCGCCGGCGTCCACACGTAGGTCAGGCCCTCCACCCCACCGGAGTCGGCGTCCAGAGAGGAGGTGAACATGGCGCCGTCGCGGAGTTCGGCGAGCAGAAACCGCGCGGTCTCATCGGCGATCTTGCGCGCAAACGGGTCTGCGGTGCGGCGCGCCCAGTGCGCGTAGACCCGCAAGAGAAGAGCGTTGTCGTACAGCATCTTCTCGAAATGCGGTACCACCCAGGCATTGTCGACGCTGTACCGGGCGAATCCGCCGGCCAGCTGGTCGTAGATGCCGCCGCGGCCCATCGCCTGACAGGTGCGCTGCACCGTATCCAGGCCCGAGCCGGTCCGTTCATGATGCCGCAGAAGCGCTTCCAGCAGAGGCGCGGGCGGAAACTTGGGTGCCCGCCCGAAGCCCCCGTACACGGTGTCCTCGTCGCGCAGCGCGGCGGCCACCGCGTGGTCACACAGTGCGGGCTCCAGCGCGGGTCCGCCCGGCAGGCCGCCCGCCATGGACCGCAGCTCGCCGGCTATCGCGTCTGATGCCTGCTCCACCTCGTCGCGGCGCTCGCGCCAGGTTTCCTCGACCGCCGAGAGCAGTTGCAGGAAGCCGTCTTTGGGGTAGTAGGTGCCCGCGAAGAATGGTCGCCCGTCCGGGGTGAGGAAGCAGGTCATCGGCCAGCCGCCCTGCCCGGTCAGTGCGACCGTCGCGTTCATGTAGACCGCGTCCAGGTCAGGGCGTTCCTCCCGGTCGACCTTGATGCAGACGAAATTCTCGTTGACGGCCGCCGCCACTTCGTCGGCCTCGAAGGACTCGTGGGCCATCACGTGGCACCAGTGGCAGGCGGCGTATCCGATGGACAGCAGGATCGGGACGTCGCGCTCGGCGGCCTCGGCCAGCGCCTCGGGAGTCCACTGCTGCCAGTGCACCGGGTTGCCTGCGTGCTGACGCAGGTACGGGCTGGTCGCCTCCCCGAGGGTGTTACCCCTGGGATTCACCCTTGAACTCACCTGCCGTGCCTTCGTCGATGGCCTGGTCGGGTTCGGGATGATCCGGATCGAAGGACTCCGGCAGCCGCTTGAGATGCCGGTTCATCGACCACACCAGCGCGAAGGTGCCGACCAGCAGCAGCACCACGACGACCAGGCCCAGCGGACTGGCCTTGCCGAAGTCGGGACCGGTGTCGCGGGGCCCGTCCTCGGCCAGCAGGCCGGCGATCAGGATGAGCGTGTCGGTCATGGTGTTATCCCCGCGAACAGGTCGGTCTCGGGCAGTTGCACCGGGACTCGTGAGCGAGCGAGTTCGAACTCCTCGGTCGGCCAGAGCCGGTGCTGCCACTCGATGGGCGTGGTGAAGAAGAAACTGTTCGGGTCGATCTGCGTGGCGTGCGCCCGCAGGGCATCGTCACGCTGGCCGAAGTATTGGGCGCACTCGACGCTGGTGGTGATCCGGCGGTCCAGCACGTCGAGTTCGGGGTCCCAGTCCTTGAGCCACTTCTCGAACGGACCGACCTCGCCGTTCTTCGCGAACTCGTCCTGGAACAGCTGCATGCGCTTGCGCAGGAAGCCGTGGTTGTAATACAGCTTCGACACACTCCACGGCTCACCCGCGTCCGGATGCAACCGGTAGTCCGCGGCTGCCTCGTAGGCGGCGACGCTGACTTCGTGGCAGCGGATGTGGTCGGGGTGCGGATAGCCACCGTTCTCGTCGTAGGTGGTCAGCACGTGGGGCCGGAACTCCCGGATCAGCCGGACCAGCCGCTCGACGGGTTCGGCCAACGGCACGAGCGCGAAGCACCCGTCGGGCAGCGGCGGCAGCGGATCCCC
The DNA here is from genome assembly GCA_023264765.1 of Mycobacterium sp. Classification (GTDB taxonomy): domain Bacteria; phylum Actinomycetota; class Actinomycetes; order Mycobacteriales; family Mycobacteriaceae; genus Mycobacterium. The sequence goes on from JAHFVC010000138.1 coordinate 2,942, forward strand.
CTCGGGCAGGCCTGAGTCGACGAACCCCAACCAGTGGTGCTCGACACCGAGGATGTCGGCTGCCTTGGCCATCTCGTCGCGGCGCACCTCACTGATCCGGCCGTGCACCTCGGGCAGGTCCATGGCCGGGTTGAGGATGTCGCCGCGCTCCCCACCGGTGAGAGTCACCACCATCACGCGTGCGCCTTCGGCCGCATAGCGCGCGGTGGTGGCCGCACCCTTGCTGGATTCATCGTCAGGATGGGCGTGTACCGCCATCAATCGCAGTTCAGTCATCTCGTCTCATCTAACGAGGGCTCCCTCTCCGATATGCCCACCGCCCTATAGTTCCAGTCCTAGTAGAAGCAACCGACCGACGGGCAGCCAAAACCTTGACCATCGACCGTCCCGCCGCCCGCTACGGGCGTCAGCGATTGTCCCGTAGTACCCGGCGCCGGGTGGCGATCGGGTGGACCGTACTGATTGTGGTGGCAGGAGTGGCCCTCGCGCTCGTCGCCTTCAACCGGCTCGGCACCGGCGATGTCAAGGGCGAACTCGGCGGGTATCAGCTGATCGACGATCAGACGGTATCGGTGACCATCACCGTCACCCGCGCCGATCCGGCGCGGCCGGTGGTGTGCATCGTGCGGGCGCGGTCCAAGGACGGCAGCGAGGTGGGGCGGCGCGAGATCCTGGTCCCGCCGTCCACCGAGGCATCGGTGCAGGTCACCACCGAGCTGAAGACAACCAGGCCCCCCGTCGTCGGCGATATTTACGGTTGTGGAACCGACGTCCCGGCGTATCTGAAAGCTTCCTAGCAACGGGTGCCCAAGCGTCGGCACAACCAACGCCGAACAGCGAAATCATGAAAATCCGCTGACCCGACGGTGGTAGACTGGACCGATACACGGTTCCGGCTGGAGCCGTGTATTGCTGCTTTAGTACGCGAAATGCGGCTGCGGAATGCGGCATCAAGCCACAGACCCCCGCAGCGCAGCGCACGAAGATACAAACGACAGGAGCGCGAGGATATGACCGATACCCAGGTCACCTGGCTGACCCAAGAGGCTCACGACCGGTTGAAGGTCGAGCTGGACCAGTTGATCGCCAACCGGCCGGTGATCGCCGCCGAGATCAACGACCGCCGCGAAGAGGGCGATCTGCGCGAGAACGGCGGCTACCACGCCGCACGCGAGCAGCAGGGCCAGGAAGAAGCGCGCATCCGCCAGCTGCAGGAACTGCTGAACACCGCCAAGGTCGGCGAGGCCCCGAAGCAGTCCGGCGTCGCGCTCCCCGGCTCCGTGGTGAAGGTTCAGTACGGCGACGACAAGAGCGACACCGAGACCTTCCTGATCGCCACCCGCCAGGAGGGCGTCAGCGACGGCAAGCTCGAGGTGTACTCGCCGAAGTCCCCGCTGGGCGAGGCCCTGCTCGACGCCAAGGTCGGCGACACCTGCAGCTACACGATTCCCAACGGCAACACCGTCACCGTCACGCTGCTCAGCGCCGAGCCGTACCACGCCTGACGTCCGGGTCCTCGGCGGTACGTAGAGTCATCGCCTGATGGCCCAGATCGCCGAGGACCTGTTTCTGCTCCTGCTCGACAATTCATCGGCCCTGCCCGGCCTGGAGCGCCGGCGGCGCCAGCGTGTTCTCGGTGCGGCCGTCCTGCTGGACCTCGCCCATGCCGGCCGGATCCGGCCCGCGGTCGACGGCGAACCGTACCGACCGGGACATCTGGTGGCGCTGACCGGGGCCGGTCCCCTCGATCCGGTGACGGGCCCCGCGTTCGACCTGTTGGCGCGCCGCCCCTTGCGGCCGGCGGCGGCGCTGACCAAACTGCGCAAGCACAACGAAGACCACTTGGTGGGCTGGCTGGTACATACCGGCCAGATCCGCCGGGTGCAACCGGGTGCGGTCCTGCCGCTGGCGCGGCGGGACCGGGTCGACGCGGCCCGTGCGGCCCTGCTGGCCGCCCTGTTCGACCGCCGGCCCCCCGCACCGCCGACCGCCGCCATCATCTCGCTGCTGCATTCGGTCGACGGGCTGGGTGCGCTGCTGAGCCTCAACGATCGCGGCTGGCGCTGGGTGCACGCCCGGGCCGGAGAGATCGCGCTGGGCAGTTGGGTCGACGAACGGCCGAGCGGCCTGCCGGAGGTCAATCTCGCGGTCACCGCGTCGGCGTTGCGGCCCGCGCTGGCGGGCTAGCCGTTGAGCGCCTGCTCGAGATCGCCGAGCAGGTCGGCGGATTCCTCGATGCCGACCGACAGCCTGACCAGATCGTCGGGCACCTCCAGTTGCGAACCGGCCGTCGACGCATGCGTCATCGCACCGGGATGCTCGATCAGCGACTCCACGCCGCCCAAAGACTCGGCGAGAATGAAAATCTCGGTGCGCGCACACAATTCGTGGGCCGCGGCACGTCCGCCCTTGAGCCGGACCGACACCATGCCACCGAATGCCGACATCTGCTTGGCCGCGACGGCATGCCCGGGATGGCTGTCCAGCCCCGGGTACAGCACGGAGGCCACGGCGGGGTGCTCGGCCAGGAACTCCGCGACCTTGGCGCCGTTCTCGCTGTGCCTCTGCATCCGCAGGACCAGAGTTTTGAGCCCCCGCATGGTGAGGTAGGCGTCGAACGGGCCGGGCACCGCGCCCGCGCCGTTCTGCAGGAAGGCGAACTTGGTGTCGAGTTCCTCGTCACTGGTCAGCAGCGCGCCGCCCACCACATCGGAGTGCCCGCCGATGTACTTGGTGGTCGAGTGCAACACGATATCCGCCCCGAGGGTCAACGGCTGCTGAAGCGCCGGCGAAGCAAAGGTGTTGTCCACCAAGAGCTTTGCGCCTCGGTCACGAGAGATCGTGGCCAGTGCCGCGATATCGGCGATGTTGAGCAGCGGATTGGTCGGCGTCTCGACCCAGATCAGCTTGGTCTTGTCGGAGACAGCAGCCGCCACCGCATCCAGGTCGGACAGCGGAACAGGCGTGTGGGTGACACCCCACTGCGTGAACACCTTGTCGATCAGCCGGAACGTGCCGCCGTAGGCGTCGTCGGGGATGACGACGTGGTCGCCGGGGCGCAGCACCGCACGCAACGCGCAGTCGGTGGCCGCCATCCCGGAGCTGAATGCGCGTCCGTAGTCGGCCTGCTCGACGGCGGCCAGCTCGGCCTCCAGCGCGGCCCGGGTCGGGTTGCCGGTGCGGGCGTACTCGAAGCCGCCCCGCAGGCCGCCCACTCCGTCCTGGGCGAAGGTCGAGCTGGCGTAGATGGGGGCGTTGACTGCGCCGGTGGCCGGGTCCGGCCGGTACCCGGCGTGGATCGCCCGGGTGGCCAGGCCCTGCCAACGATGTGCATCTCGCGCCGAACGCTGCTCGCTCATGTCGATCAGGGTAGTGCTCGGGCGAAAAAGCGAAACGGGGTGGACCGACTGCGGTCCACCCCGTTTCGTCCGGTCGACTACGGAGTGAGCGCCGCGATCGGGCCACCGGACAGCTTGCGGTAGGCGTACACCTGGAACAGCGCCGCCACCGGCAGCGCCACGATCAAGCCGATGCCACACACCAGCGATCCGACGAAGGTGATGGCTGCCATGACCACCCAGGCCAGGATGGTCGGCACGACGTTCGCCTTCACCAGTTCCACGCTCGCCTTGATCCCGTCGATCGGCGAACCGCCGCGTTCGATAACAATCACGGTGGTGAAATAGGTGAACAACGCGACGATCAGACCGGGGATCACGCACAGCACGTACCCGATCGACGTGAGCAGGCCGACGATGACGGTCGCGAGGATGACCGATCCGATGTTGCGCGGCTTGAAGAACGAACCGATCTGCACCGGCTGCCCGTTGGCGATGTCGAGCACGCCACCGATATAGGCCGACGCCGCCGCGGCGACCAGCACCAGCAGTACGATGCCGCCGAGCGCCAGCACCAGGTAGCTACCCACGCCGAGGCCCGCGCTGTAGGAGTAGCTGACGCTGCCGCCGTAGGACTCGTAACTCGATACTCCGCTGGGCGCCAAGGCAATCGCGACGCCGTAGACGATGCCGTACACGATGCCGATGACGATTCCGTACACCAGGGTCGGCACGATCAGCGCCGCAGCGTTCTTGCTGAACTTGTTCCACGCCCAGGAGAACGCCTCGCCGACGTTGAAGCCCTGGCCGGGTCCGCCGAAGGCCGGTGCACCGGGGTATCCGGGCGGCGGCGGAGCGTATCCGCCCTGTGGGGGCGGCGGGGGCGGGTAGCCACCGCCTGGCGGAGGCGGGTAATTCCCCTGCGGCGGTGGGTAGTTGCCACCGGCGGGCGGCGGCGGGTAACCACCGGGTGCGGGCGGGGGCGGATAACCACCGGGAGCCGGCGGCGGCGGGTAACCGCCCGGCGCGGGCGGAGGCGGATAGCCACCGGCGGGCGGGACGTTCTCCGGCGGCGGATATCCGCCCGGCGGGGGGTAATTGCCGGGCGGAGGTGGTGGCTGAGTCATAACACCCTCTCGTGAGTCGGTCGTTACGGTGAAACGCCGGTCCGCGTAGCGTTTCCGCGGACCGGCGCTTGGGTTGAGCCTAGGTCAGAGTGGCAGACAGACGGACTTGACGATCTTGTCCACGAGCGTCTGGCGCTTCTGGTCCCACAGCGGGAACAGCACGGCGACAATCCAAACGATGCCGCAGACGCCCGAGAACACGAGATAGATGAGTTCGCGGCCGACGGACAAACCGAAGCCCAGGGGCTGGCCGGTGTCCTCCCTGACCACCTTGAACTTCATGATGCCCTTGCCGATACTCGACCCGGTGGTGCCCTGGCGGTAGCCGAGGTTCCAGATCACGAAGGCGAGCGCCAAGATTGACGCGAGTGCGACCGACACCTGCCCGAGCGTCGATGCGCCGCTTACGCAGAAATCTCCGAGGTCGTATTCGGAAGCCTGAGTGATACAGACGGTTTCGCGAGTGCCCAGCAGCAATCCCCATCCGATACCCACGATGATGTAGACCGGGATGTAATCCAGGATGTAGGCCAGCACACGCGTCAGCCACGGGGTGTACGCCTCCTGCGGCAACCCACCACCCGGAGGCGGTCCACCGAATCCCCCACCCGGCGGCGGAGGCGGCGGGAAGCCACCCTGCGGCGGAGGCGGATAGCCACCGGGCGGCGGTGGCGGCGGCGGATAATTTCCGGGCGGCGGTGGCGGAGGTGTGGTCATGGACGCCTTCCAGGTGAGGAATTAGCTGACTATGAGCGGTGCCACCCTACCTGAGAATTCGCCCGAAATGGCCGCCATGACCATTTCTTCATCACGGCGACACAATCATCGCCGCACGCCAATAATTAGTGCGAGTAATTGATTTCGCAGATATTCGCCCGCCCCGGACAGGCGAAAACGCGCCCGTTTACCGGCGCAATCCGCCGTTGGAGAGCGATCCGAGGAGATCATGGCGGGTGAGCACGCCGATCGGCTTGCCATCCTCCACCACCATCAGGGCGTCGTAATCCCGCAGTGTTTTGGCTGCGCTACTGAGCAGTTCACCGGATCCGATGAGCGGCAACGGGGCACCCATATGGTCAGCCACCGCGTCCGCCAACTTTGCTCGTCCCTCGAAAACGGCGGACAACAACTCGCGTTCGGATACGCTGCCGGCCACCTCGCCCGCCATCACCGGCGGCTCCGCGCCGACAACGGGCATCTGCGAAACCCCGTACTCGCGCAGGATGTTGATCGCATCGCGGACCGTCTCGGACGGATGGGTGTGCACCAGGTCGGGCAGCGCGCCGGACTTTCCGCGCAGGATGTCGCCGACCGTGACCTCCTCGACGGACCCGTCCAGCCGACTACGCAGGAAACCGTACGACGACATCCAGCCATCGTTGAAAACCTTTGACAGATAACCGCGCCCGCCGTCGGGCAGCAACACCACCACCACGGCGTCCGGCCCCTCACGCTCGGCCACCCGCAGCGCCGCGACGACGGCCATCCCACACGAACCACCGACCAGCAGCGCCTCCTCGCGGGCCAGCCGGCGTGTCATGTCGAAGGAGTCCGCGTCGGAGACGGCGATGATCTCGTCCGCCACTTCCGGGTCATATGCGCTGGGCCAGAAGTCCTCTCCGACACCCTCGACCAGATACGGACGCCCGGTTCCACCCGAGTACACCGAACCCTCCGGGTCGGCTCCGATGACCTTCACCCGGCCACCGGAGACCTCCTTGAGGTACCGGCCGGTGCCGGTGATGGTGCCGCCGGTGCCCACGCCCGCCACGAAATGCGTGATCTTGCCATCGGTGTCGGCCCAGATCTCGGGTCCGGTGGTCTCGTAGTGGCTGGCCGGCCCGTTCGGGTTGGAGTACTGGTCGGGCTTCCACGCGCCGTCGATCTCCCGGACCAACCTGTCGGACACGCTGTAGTAGCTGTCCGGGTGGTCCGGCGGCACGGCCGTCGGCGACACCATCACCTCGGCGCCGTAGGCGCGCAGCACGTTCTGCTTGTCCTCGCTGACCTTGTCCGGGCAGACGAAGATGCATTTGTAGCCGCGCCGCTGCGCCACCAGCGCCAGCCCGACGCCGGTGTTACCGGACGTCGGTTCCACGATGGTGCCGCCCGGCTTGAGCGCGCCGCTGGCCTCGGCCGCATCGATCATCTTCACCGCGATGCGGTCCTTGGAACTGCCACCCGGATTCAGGTATTCGATCTTGGCAGCCACCAGACCGGCGCCCTGGGGCACAACCGAGTTCAGCTGAACCAGCGGGGTGTTGCCGATGAGGTCACTGATGTGGCTGGCGATGCGCATACGCCCATCGTGTCAGGCCGCGTGATCAGTCACCAAGCGGGAGTCACCAGGTGGCTTCGCGAATGTACTCACCGATCTGGCGCAGTGAGCGCGTCGCCTCGTTGACGAACGGCGAACACAACTGGAAGACGTGCATTTGACCAGGCCACACGCGCACCTCGACGGGGACACCTTCGGCGGCCAGCATTCGCGCCGCCTTTCGCGCATCGTTGAGCAGAACCTCCGAACCGGACACGTGGATGAGCGTGCGGGGCAACCCGGGCTCGATGTGATCGAGGGGTTCGTAGATCTCTTCGGTGGTCTTGTCCGCCGCCCGGCTGATCAATTCGGTGAGCGCGCCGAACGCGTGCGGCGGGAACATCGCATCGCCCTCGAGGTTCGGATGCTGCGCGCGACCGGCGTTGTCGATCTCGAACAGGGGCGACAGGGTCACCATGGCCGCAGGCTCTTCACCTTCGGCCAGCAGTCGCTGCGCGAGCGCCAGCGACAGGTACCCGCCCGCCGAATCCCCGGCCAGCACGATGTGTTCGGGGGCGTATCCGGTGAGCCGCAGCCACTTGTAGGCGTCGTAACAGTCGTCGAGGGCCTGGCCGATCGAATGCTTGGGCAGCATCCGGTAGTTCACGACGAACATCGGGCTGTCGGCGAATTTCGACAGGCTCTCCACCAACCGCCCGTGGGTGTTCACCCCGCAGGCCAGGAAGGCGCCACCGTGCAGGTACAACACCACGCTGCGCTTGCCGTCCGCAGGCAGCACGCCGTCGGCGCGGACCAGTTGGGCGGTGCAGTGCGGCAGCGCGATGGTGGCCCGGACGGTGCCCGCGGACGGGCGCAGGATCCGCGCGGCGAAGTCGACGATCCCGAACGGCCACGGCAGCGTCGGAGCATGGCAACCGATTGCCAGAACTGGCTTGATCGTCAAACGGACGGCCAGGGCGGCCAGTCTGCCCGCCACGCTGGGACCGTCTTCGACGACCTCGACCGGGGCCCAGTCGCTGACCGGAAACCGACGCGCTTGGTGTGCCCTAGCTGCACTGATGGCAGCACGAGGGGAGCCTGAGACCTTACTTGGTGCCGTCATCGCCACCACTTCCTACGCCGTTGTAGAACCCGGTAAGTCTAGTTACTTAGCCAACCGGAGTAACTTAGCTTGCCACCGTCAATTAATCCAACAAACCGATGAGCCGATTTGGTACCGCACTCGATACCGCAACGTGACCGTTCGGACAGCTCCGACTCACTGACAACGGCGAATCCGACCCTAAAATCAAACGTGTGGGTACACCGCGTCGGTCAACCATCGCCCTTGCAGCCGCGGCCACTCTCGCGTCGGGGGGGTCCGCCTATGTGGGGGCGCGCTCGCTGCTGACGGGGCAGGCCGCCAAGACACGGCAGGTCATCCCGAAATCCTGGGACGTGCCGCCCCGTGCCGACGGCATCTACTCCCCCGGCGGCGGACCCGTCGAACGCTTCCAGCGCGACGTCCCGTTCGACGTGCACCTGATGGTGTTCGGCGATTCGACCGCCACCGGGTACGGCTGCACCGAGGCCGAGGAGGTGCCGGGAGTGCTGATCGCACGCGGACTCGCCGCGGAGTCGGGCCGGCGGATCCGATTGAGCACCAAGGCCATCGTCGGCGCGACGTCCAAGGGGCTGTCCGGCCAGATCGACGCCATGTACGTGGCGGGCCCACCACCGGATGCCGCGGTCATCATGATCGGGGCCAACGACATCACCGCGCTCAACGGTCTGAGCGCGTCGGCGCGCCGGCTCGGAGCCGCCGTCCGCCGGTTACGCGGCAGCGGCGCGGTCGTCGTCGTCGGCACCTGCCCGGACTTCGGCGTCATCACCGCCATTCCCCAGCCCCTGCGCATGGTGACCCGCACCCTCGGACTGCGGCTGGCCCGGATGCAGGCCGCGGCCGTGCACGGTGCGGGGGGTGTCGCCGTGCCCTTCTCGGACCTGCTCGCCCCCGAGTTCTACAAGGCCCCCGAGGTGCTGTTCTCGTCGGACATGTTCCACCCGTCGGCGGCCGGTTACGCGCTGGCCGCCACGCAGTTGCTGCCTGCCCTGGCATGCGAACTCGGGGTGCGCAACGTGGACTCCGACGTCGACGAGGCGCTGGAGTCGCGCTCCGGTGACGGCACACTGCTCGAGCGCCTGGGCAGCGTCAGCAGGCTGTGGCGGCGCACCACGGGCGTACCCGCGCCGATCGTCGCTCCCGCCACGGGCTAGGTTCTGGGGTAGCCACCCCCGCCAACCTGGGAGCCAGAGGAGCCGTCATGCCCGAAGCCGTCATCGTTGCCACTGCCCGTTCGCCGATCGGCCGCGCCGTCAAGGGATCGCTGGCCACCATGCGTCCGGACGACCTTGCCGCCCAGATGGTGCGCGCCGTCCTGGACAAGGTGCCCTCGCTGGACCCCAGGGACATCGACGACCTGATGATGGGCAGCGCGCAGCCCGCCGGTGAGGCCGGCTACAACATCGCGCGTGCCGTCGCCGTCGAGCTGGGCTACGACTTCCTGCCCGGCACCACGGTGAACCGGTACTGCTCGTCCTCGCTGCAGACCACCCGGATGGCCTTCCACGCGATCAAGGCCGGCGAGGGCGACGTGTTCATCTCCGCCGGTGTCGAGACGGTGTCGCGCTTCGGTGTCGGCGCCGCCGACGGCGCCCCGAACAGCAAGAACTCCCTGTTCGACGAGGCGCAGGCCCGCACCGTCGCCCAAGCCGAGGGCGACATCAAGTGGCACGACCCGCGCGAAGACGGCCTCATCCCCGACGTTTACATCGCCATGGGCCAGACCGCAGAGAACGTCGCCACCTACACCGGCATCAGCCGCGAAGACCAGGACCACTGGGGCGTGCGCTCGCAGAACCGTGCCGAGGAAGCCATCAAGAACGGCTTCTTCGAGCGGGAGATCGTCCCGGTGACGCTGCCCGACGGCACCGTCGTCTCCACCGATGACGGCCCGCGCGCCGGCACCTCCTACGAAAAGATCAGTCAGCTCAAGCCGGTGTTCCGGCCCAACGGCACGATCACGGCCGGCAACGCGTGTCCGCTGAACGACGGCGCCGCCGCCGTCGTCATCATGAGCGACACCAAGGCCAAGGAACTGGGCCTGACCCCGCTGGCGCGCATCGTGTCCACCGGCGTCTCGGGCCTGTCGCCGGAGATCATGGGCCTGGGCCCGATCGAGGCCATCAAGAAGGCTCTGGCCAAGGCAGGCAAGAAGATCTCCGACATCGACCTGGTCGAGATCAACGAGGCGTTCGCGGTGCAGGTGATCGGGTCGGCCCGCGAGCTCGGCATCGACGAGGACAAGCTGAACGTGTCCGGCGGGGCGATCGCGCTCGGTCACCCGTTCGGCATGACCGGCGCCCGCATCACCGCGACCCTGCTGAACAACCTGGCGACCTATGACAAGACCTTCGGCATCGAGTCGATGTGCGTCGGCGGCGGCCAGGGTATGGCGATGGTCGTGGAGCGCCTGTCCTGATTCAGGCCGAAACACGTTGAGGGCGCGGGCAATTGATTGCCCGCGCCCTTGGCGCTGACATGGAGAAAACCATGACCACTCTCGGGACACCGCTCTCACCGCACGCCACCCGGGTGCTCTTGCTGGGCTCGGGCGAACTGGGCCGCGAAGTGCTGATCGCGCTGGCGCGCCTCGGCGTCGAGACCATCGCCGTCGACCGGTACGACAACGCGCCGGGCCACCAGATCGCCCATCACGCCCGCACCATCTCGATGACCGACCCCGACCAACTGCGGGCGCTGATCGAAACAGAGAAGCCCGATCTGGTCGTACCCGAGATCGAGGCGATCGCGACCCCGGTGCTCGAAGCCCTTGAGGCCGAAGGCGTCGTACGGGTGATCCCGACGGCTCGGGCCGCACGGCTGACGATGGACCGCGAAGGAATCCGCCGGCTGGCCGCCGAAACCCTGGGCTTGCCGACCAGCCCCTACCGGTTCTGCGACTCGCTCGCCGAGTTGGAGGCCGCGGTCGCCGAGATCGGTTACCCGTGTGTGGTGAAACCGGTGATGAGCAGTTCGGGCAAGGGCCAGAGCAAGATCGACGGCCCCGACGGCGTCGCGGCGGCCTGGGACTACGCCATGTCGGGCAGCCGGGTGAGCAACACTCGCATCATCATCGAGGGTTTCGTCGACTTCGATTACGAGATCACGCTTTTGACGGTGCGGGCGGTGGACGGCACCCAATTCTGTGAGCCGATCGGGCACAAACAGGTCAGCGGCGACTACGTGGAGAGCTGGCAGCCGCATCCGATGTCGGCCACCGCACTCGCCGAGGCCCAGGAGATCGCGGCCAAGGTGACCGAGAACCTGGGCGGGCAGGGCATCTTCGGTGTCGAGCTGTTCGTCAGGGGCGATCAGGTGTGGTTCAGCGAGGTCAGCCCACGCCCGCATGACACCGGCATGGTGACGATGGTGTCCCAGTGGCAGAACGAGTTCGAGTTGCGCGCCCGGGCCATCCTGGGCCTACCCGTCGACACCACGCTGAAGTCGCCGGGCGCCAGTGCGGTCATCTACGGCGGCGTGGATGCCGAAGGCGTCGTCTTCGACGGGGTGGATGCGGCTTTGCAGGTGCCGCGCACCGATATTCGGCTGTTCGGCAAGCCGGAGAGCTTCGTCACCCGGCGGATGGGGGTGGCGCTCGCCTACGCCGATGATGTCGACACCGCGCGCGCCAATGCCCTCGAGGCGGCCAGCCGGGTCACGCCGCGCGTGCCCTGATTCTCGTCGACTCTGCGTTCACGGCGCGAAAGCTCGAGTAGCCCGCACCCTCACCGCAGAGTCGACGCACGAAAAAGGGCGCCCACCAACGGTGAGCGCCCCCTCGCGACCGAACTAGTCGTTGTTGAAGTAACTCAACAGCCGCAGGATTTCCAGGTACAGCCACACCAGGGTGACCGTCAGGCCGAGGGCGATACCCCAAGCGGCCTTCTCCGGAGCTCCGGCGCGGATCAGCTGGTCCGCCTGGTCGAAGTCGATCAGGAACATGAACGCCGCCAGCCCGATGCAGACCAACGAGAAGACGATGGCCAGCGGGCCGCCGCTGCGGAGGCCGAAGCCCTCACCGCCGCCGACGCCGAAGAGCCCGAGCACCAGGTTCAGCAGTGCTATGGCCAGCACGCCGAACATCGCCGCGACCATCATCCGGGTGAACTTTGGCGTCACCCGGATGGCACCGGTCTTGTAGACCACGAGCATGCCGACGAAGACGCCGACCGTGCCGAAGATCGCCTGCGCAATCATTCCCGGTCCGCCGGTGGACACCAGGTTGGCGAACAGGAAGGAGGCCGCGCCGAGGAACAGGCCCTCCAGAGCGGCGTAGCTCAGCACGATCGCCGGGTTGTCCTGCTTGCGACCGAACGTCGCGATCATGACCAGCACGAAGCCACCGATGCCGCCGATGGCCAC
>JAHFVC010000139.1:0-12166 GCA_023264765.1 Mycobacterium sp.
CGACTGTCAGTTTCAGGAGGGGGCGTCATGAATTCCTGGAGGTGCACCCTTTCTGGAGCTCGGTATCCGACTGGACTGGGACTGAAGCACGCGAGATCGCCAACGCATACTTCACGCTTATCGGCGGAATCCGACGCCTGCGTATGGTCACATACCGTGTTAGCGCGGTGACCAACGAGAATTTTCCTTCCCGCACCGTCCCCGCTGAAACGCCAGCTGAGCGTAGTTTCTGTTCGATAAGTGTGTCGGGGGCACCCGCCACAGTCCTGCCATGACTGAACGGCATCTCGCGGACGGCTCGAACACGGTTCCAGCTGACGTGTCGGGTGGCGTGGCGGTGTTTCCTGATATCCCGCCGAAGGTTGCGGCTCGGATCAAGCTCTCAATGGCCGCTACTCGCTCAACCGGCACCCGGCGGGCCTACACCTCGGCGTGGCGACGCTTCGAGACCTGGTGCGCTGCTGCCGGGCATATCCCGTTGCCAGCGCATCCCGCGACGGTGGCGGCCTACCTCGTCGCAGCGTCCGACACTGTCATCACAGACGGAACGCGGGCGTATGCACCGTCGACGCTGAGCAAATGGGTCGCCGCGATTCGCCGACCGTCACCGCGCTGCCGGCCAAGACAACCCGTGCGGCCACGAGATGGTGCGCGCCACCCTCGCAGGTATACGGCGGGATTACGCCGCAGCGGGGGAGCGTCCCCGCAACCCGCGCGCACCGCTGCTGACCTCAGACATCACCACGATCGTCGACCACGCCCGACGCAATGCGACCGGGTGGGCGTCGGAGGTGCTCGAACGCCGCGACACCACACTCCTGCTGGTGGGCTACACCGGCGCATTTCGACGCAGCGACACCGGACTCCTGCTGGTGGGCTATACCGGCGCATTTCGACGCAGCGAACTCGTAGCGCTGGAATGCCGCGACGTCCGCCGCGACCGCCTCGACGGCGCCCACGTACGGATCCGGAAATCGAAGACCGACCAGGACGGCACCGGAACCGTGAAAGCACTACCGTTCACCGACCGCCACGAGTCATGCCCGGTGTGCGCGTGGGTGCGCTGGCTTCAGGTTGTCGCCGCGTTCGACACCGGCGGCCGTGTCGCCGTCATCCGACTACTCTCCCGCGCAGCAGAATTCGACTCCCATCTCTGCCGAGGCATCCTGGCTACCGCCGACAAACGGTCGCCGCTGTTCCGGTCCATCCGCAAGAACGGCAACCTCTCCGAAACCGCGTTGTCCGGGGCCGCGGTGCATGCAGCGATCCGTCGCCGCGCAACCCAAGCCGGATACGACCCCGACACTGTCGCGCAGCTCGGCGGGCACTCCCTGCGTGCCGGATTCGTTACCCAAGCCTTCCGTGGCGGAGCCGATGCGCACGCGATCATGCGCCAAACCGGCCACACCACACCCGGCATGGTCGACATCTACGCCCGCGAACACGCACCCATGCTCGGCAACGCCGTCACCGACCTGGGACTGTGACCGATCAGAGTAGTCCATGAATATTGCTGTAGCGCAACGTGATTTGTATACCTGGACCCTGTTCGAGGACTGGTGCACAGCCGAGGATCATTCGGCGCTACCGACCACACCGCAGACTCTCGCGCAGTTCGTGCATGCTCACTCGCCACGATTTCCACTCAGCGACGCCGCATTACCGTCATTGATGCATTTCACCGCCGAGCTGGACTTTCGTCGCCTGGACGAAGTAAAACAGTGCTCGGTGCCATCGATGACGCCCGCGCGTCGCGACTGCACGAGTTGGCTGTCAGAATGGGTGGCATCATTGCTGCCCTGCCAGTATCAGGTTGGCCCACAGCGCTATTTGCCCGCCGTGACGCACTCATTCTCGTCCTTGCCTCGACCGGACTGCCGTACAGCAGGATTTCGAACTTGCGGATCTGCGACGTCGCCGCTGATCACGCAAACGGCCTGCTTCGGATTCGCGATTCCGCAGGTGCAGAGACGTTCACGCCCGTTGCCTTGGAGTCAGCGGGAGTCGTTGCTGCGCGTGTGCTGCGCTGCTGGCTGGATGTGCAGGGCCACAACCACCGGTACCCGAGCACGCGGTTACTCGCCGAAACCGTGACTGGCGGCGACGGTACAGAACTCGTCGGCTACGACCGACACCTACGGCTGGACTCCGAACAACCGCTCCTGACATCCATCGACCGCTGGGGACATACCCCGCTCGTTACGAACGCGCTGAGTCCGCGTGCAGTCGCAAGCATCGTGTGCGACCATCTTCTCTACCGGGCCCCAGCGCACTCGCCGCGTGTACTTCCTCGCATCGGGAACGTAGATGAAGCGCCACCCTCACTGGCGCAGGACACCGTCCTCGACGCCGAGTACTACGAGAGAGGCACCGCAGCTCGCAGAAAAGCATTGCGGCACATGAAGAACTCAGAATCCGTTCTCGACGAGGTCGAACAACGAGCCGAGACACTGCTGGCGGAGCTTCTGACACTGCTGGGCGACAGCAGCGATTAGCAGGCCCAGGAGTGGATGGGCGACGCGCGGACGGTCACAACCCCAGAATCGATTAGGCACTATCGCATATCTCGATTTTTCGGACATTTACGGTGACTCTCAGAGGAGAGGACATTTACGGTGACTCCCAGAGGAGATTCGTCGACGACGTGCACGTCGCGGGGGGATCCTGTAACAAGCGATCCGTCGGCCGCAGCACGGAGGTCACGACAGCGAGTGCGGCGAGTTGAGTGGTGGTCGGTTCGGTGAGCAGAGCTGTCCACTCGGGTGTCACCCAGCAGGGCCACGGTTTCCAGCGCAGGGCACGCTTTTCGTGCGGTGTCGAGCAGGTGGCGAAGTCGGCGTCCCGGAACCCGGGCGTGAGATAGTGCGGTGGGTATAGAACTCATTTTCGTCGTGGGTGGAATGTGCGCGGCTGTGAATCGGCATTCAGCGAAAACGCGGGCGGGCGCAATGGCCGACAGTGTGTTCAGCTGTCAGATCCTGGAACCGTGATCGCCGATGCTGGGCAGAGATCCGCCGCCTCGCGGATCGAGCTCATGTCGTCTGCGTTGACGATGGGGTGCTCGGTTCTTTGTGCACGGCCGCGGTGGAATTCGAAGTGGTTCGGCGCAAGCGCGATACACAGACCCGCACCGACACACGTTTTCGACACTGCCACATTCGTTGTGTGTTTGGGCATGGTGCACTCTTTCGTGGTCGGGGTGGTCAGGTGTGGGCGGTGGTTGTCGGCCAGATGACGCCGACACTTTTCATTCCTTGCATGACGTCCATGTCGGGGTTCGCTGCGAGTACGTCCTTGAACGCAGGGCTGCCCACGACCACGGATTTGAACGAGCGCAGGAAAGCATCGACTTCTTCTGCCTCGCGTTGCGGGATGCCGAACTCTGCATACGCCGGGGTTACGATGTCTGCGAACAGAGCATCCCAGTATTCCTCGGTGATGCCCATTCCGCGGTGTGCTGTCGCCATGTCCGGGCCGTGGTATGTGTGTGGTCCACCCCAGTGCATACCGAGGAACTCGACGAAGCCGCTGATCTCTTCCTGCACCTCGGCTTCGGTCTTGTGGTTCCAGATGTGACCAATGGTCGGGTTCAACATCGCCCGGGTGACCAGGATGCGGGCCAGAAATTTTACGGATTCAAGCCCGCCTAAGCGGTAGTACAGACTGTCTTGCTCGCTCATGATAGATCTCCTTCGCATTGTTGCTTTTGTGTAACAACGGAGTTCGTTGTCGGAGTGGTCTATTTACAGGGAAAGTCGCTGGGAGGAGCGTTCGGTCAAGTAGGCAAACATCGCCACCATGGCGATCCACAGAGTCAGTTGTGTTGCTGCCGCGGACATCCGGAACTGCCATAACAGTGAGGCCGGGAAGTCCGATGTGACCTCGTCGATGACTGGTGCCCATGTGTAGCCGGCGGCAACGATGATGAGGAGTGCCACTGCAGCTGCTGCCGAGGGCAGTATGACCGACGAAGTTCGTGCACCGACGGCGCGGCGGACGATCACGAAGGCTGCGACTGCGAATACTCCTAGCAGCACCATTGCGAACCACAAGATGGTGCGTTGATCGATGGTGTCAGGGTTTCCGACCGCAGGCGGGTTGGCCGGATATTTCAGGAAGGGGACTGAGGCAACAGAAAACCATCCTGCTGCGCCGACTGTGGCAATCAGTGCGGCTGCGGCCAGAGTGGTGCGGGTCCGGGCTGCGGCAAGTACGCATGCGTAGATTGCGCCCAGTGCGGCCCCGGATAGCGCGGTGGCCAGGAATAATCCGGCGCGTTGACCATCACGGGAAACCAGAGGTTCGGAGTCCTCGTGGTGGTGGCTTTCGGCCGCATTTGCGTCGTGATCATTGGCGGTGTCCGCGTGGGATTCTTCGATGGCGATCGCGGCGTCGATGTGCTGCTCACCGGTGATGTATGCGACGCCGCCGGCCAGGATCCCGGCTACGAAGCCTGCGAGGATGCCCCGGACTATCAGTTGTTTCAACGATCCCGTCAATGTCCGGTGCGTAGCTGAAGGGACCTCGGTCAGTGGCATGGCACACCGAGCAGGTGGCGTCCGTCGTGCATGACTTCGTGAAGCAGCATGCCGCTCCGAGAGATTGCCCCTTGATCGAAGCCGACGAGGTACAGGGTGAGCATAGCCAGCAGGACGACGGCGATCATCAGTGTCGATGCCGCAATCTTCTGTAGTCCGGTGTCGGGTGTGAGGCTGATAGTGGTCATGTACGTGTCCGCTTCCAATAGTGGTGCGTGTGAATGTTTTACAGAAATCGGAGAACGATTCGGCGCGTCGCGTCTGCTGCGTTTTCGGCGGCTGATGACCGCCGGTCCGACGTTCGAGGGTTAGACGAGGACGGCGCTGGGTTCGGGGGTGGTGCGCAGGGCGCGGCTGTAGGGGCACATCTGGTGTGCCGCGTCGATCAGCTCGTGTGCCTGCTCGACGGGCAGGTCGGGGATGAAGACCTCCACGCGTGCTGCGAGATCGATTCCGGTAGCGACGGTGCCGAGTAGGTCGACGGTGACGGTGACCTGGGAATTCTCGGCAGCGACCTTGTTCTGCCGCGCCACCAGCAGGAGGGCGTTGTGGAAGCAGGCGGCGTAGAGCTGTTCGGGGTTGGTGCCCGGGCCGTCGTCACCGCCGAGGGCGCGGGGCATCGACAACTGCGCCGACAGTCGGCCGTCGGAGGTCTCGACCGTGCCGGCACGCCCACCGCCGGTGGCGGTGGCGGTGGTAGTGAAAGAGGACTGGTCATGCAGAGCTCCTGGATGAGCGGAAGCGAATTGGGCATGCGCGGACCGAAGAGGCCACGACGTGGGTAACTGTGTCAACGGCGGCGGGCGCACTGTGACGAGACACGCCGGTGGGTTGGGCTTGTGCCGGACCCACCCGCATGCTGATCAGGGAGTGCGCGCGGGATCGACACTCACTGGTTCGAGGTGTGCTTTGTGGTGATCACGATCGGGCGGGGTGGCGAGCACCGTCGTGGTGCGCTCGTCGAGGTCGGCGTCACTGAGCAGGCCGCTACCAGACAGTCGGGTTTCAAGCGCGTTCAGCCAGTGCTCGTAGTACGACCACGATGCTTGTTCGGATTCACCTTCGTTCTCTTCCCAGTACTTGATTGATTCGATCAAGGAAAGCTGGAATTCGGACCATTCGAATTGGCGGGCGTCGTAGGCAGCTACGGCCATCGCAAAGGCGCGTATCTCCCATGGTGCGGTGAAAGCGGTGTCCCCGCCCGGTGCGCCGGGCAGGCTGCACACGAGCTTCTCCACCCGGCGGCGTGCATCACTGAGTTCTGTGGTGTCGGGTCGGATTGAAGTGGTCACGGCTGCGCCTGCAGGGTGGGGCCGACGCCGATCATGGAGTCGCGGCTGACCAGTTCGGCGAGTTGGTCTTCGGTCCATCCGTCGGTTCCGTCTGGGCGGCGGGGTAGGACCCAATACCGCATTTCGCTGCTGGAGTCCCAGACTCGGATCTCGACGTCGTCGGTCACCGTGTATCCGAAGCTTTCGGAGAGGACTTTGCGTGGTTCCCTGCAGATCGCTGCCCGGTATTGCGGGTCCTTGTACCAGTTCGGGGGAAGTCCGAGAACCGGCCACGGGTAGCAAGAACACAGGGTGCAGACGATGACGTTGTGGACGGTGTCGGTGTCCTCGACGACGACCATGTCTTCGCCCTGGAGGCCGCCGATGCCGAGTTCGCCGCATGCTTCGGTCGCGTCAGCGAGGAGTCGAGCCTTGAACTCCGGATCCGACCACGCTTTGGCGACCACCTTCGCCCCGAGTTGGGGGCCTACCTCGTTTTCGTAGATCTCGACGAGGCGGTCGATGGCTTGAGTGGTCATGATGCCTTTGTCGATGAGCATCGATTCCAGCGCTTTGACCCGTGCTGCGATTTCCTCCTGGCTGCGTATCTTGTCGCTCATGCTGACTGTGCTCCTCGGGGTGTGACGAGTTCGATGTAGGGGTCCCAGACGTCGAAGTAGACGGATTGGTTGGGTTCTGCGGTGTCTGTGCCCCACAGTTCTTCGGCTGTAAAGCGGACGGTGTATACGTGTTCGGGGCACTCTCCGAGATTATTGCCTGCGGTGTCGGGGTAGATGAATGTCCCGTGCGCCAAGACGATTTCACCGGTGGCGCCGCGGATGTAGCGGGCACGGCGGGTGTGCCCACGAGGGGAGTCGCGCAGAACCTTCACCGTGTCGCCGACCTGAAAACGGGCGATCTTGTCGCTTTCGCGTTTCGCGGGGGCACCGGCTGGAACGACGGCGTTGATGAACGCAAGCAATTCTGGATCGTCCTCGTGTTCGGGCATCGGTGCGTCAGGGTTGGCCATGTAGTACTCGGTTCTGCGATCTAATTCGTCGAGATCGAGCTTGCCGGTGCGTTCACCGTGGTATTCCACAGTGTGGATCCAGTGTTCGTAGTACGGGGATTTCAGGTACACGGCGGGGTCGATCTGTTCCATGCCGAAGCGGAATTGGTCGACGCCGAAGAATCCGCCGCGAAAGCACATCGAGAACATGCCGAACGCGGCTTTCTCCCATTCGGCGCGAAATACCGGTTCGTCGTCGGGGACAACAACCGGACCCAGACCGTCGGTCCCGGCCAGGTCGAAAACTCCGTTCATTCTTCATTCTCCTGTCGTGATGTCGGGCAGGTGCACAAGTGTTTTTTGATTGTCAGTTGGAACGGATGGCGTCGCGCATCATGCCGGTGGCGGGGTGGCAGTTGATGTATTCGAAGAGTTGGTTGGCTCCGTCGGATACCGAGACCTCGTGGTAGAGCCGGAGTTTGTCGAGGTCGGCGACGACTTTGAAGAAGGTGGTGAAAATGCGCAGGTGGGTGGGGTGCGATTCCGCCCAGCGTTCGAGCTTTTCCAGCGAGTGCCAGTGCCCGATGTTGTAGGTCTCGTCCAACGGGGTGCCATCGAGTTCGATGTTGCGCACGAGCCGGTTGCTGTAGCAGCCGACGTCGCTGCCGTGATCGCGCAGAAAGTCCATCCCTGCGTGCAGGGTGGGCTGTATCTCGTCTTCGTAGAGTGCGCGTTCGGTGGGTCCTGCTTCTCTCCAGTCCTGCCCGGAACGGATGAGAGCGATGTTGTCATGACCTGCGACAACAACCCGTCCGCGGGCATCCGGGTCGCCGGCAATGATCCGGAGCCTGTCCGAGACTGCAGGTTGCATCCAATCGGTCTGCGAAAGCGGGAAACGTTCGCGCATCGATCCCCAGTAACCGTGCTCGTTGATCTCACCGCTGATGCCGTTCATCAGTGCACCGACCCCCGGGAGCTCGTCCTGGAAGGCATACAAGGTTTCGAACTGGTCCGCACGTGGTGCGACGATCTCACGGAAGTAGCCGATTCCGTCATCCAGGCGATCGTCGGAGGCCCACCACTCTTCGACGTCGGGCGAGCGTAGCCACGCGGTGAATGTAGCGGGGTTGGTCCAGTATCCGACGACGATGTAGTTGTCGTACCCCTGGTTGTCGACGTGGTGAGTTACATCGTGATGGGCGGGTCCGTCGGCGGCATCGAGGCTGGCGACGATGTGGCCGATCGCTGCCAGTGCAGCCGGACGCTTCGCCTCTCCGTTCGACTGCACTCCGAGGTAGCCCATGGTGACCTGCTCGATGCCGTGATCGGCGCGGCCGACGAACATCGGAAACGGCGGCTCGTACGTCGCGGGGACACGGCGGGAGATGTGCCGGGGGCACACCAGATGGGTGTCGATCGCAGATTCTGTCGTCATGAAGGTGTTCTCCGTCGTTTCGGGGGGCGTGTGCAACTGGGCTGCGTCGCAACACGAGGTGCGGGTGCGGTCAGTGCGGAGTCTGCTTCACCGTGGTCACTGCCAGTGCGAGGCGTCGGCTGTCTGCCTGTTGTGCTAGATCGAGGCGAGTGTTTCGGCCGAAGTCGAGGGCGCGGGGAATCCGCCTTGCAGTGTTTCGAAGGTGTGGCCGACTTTGAGGACGGTGGCGTCGTCGAAGTGTTTGCCGATGATCATCATTCCCACCGGGAGGCCGTCGATCAGACCTGCGGGAACAGACAGTGCTGGGTGCCCGGTGACATCAAGCGGTGCCGCATTGGCAACCATGCCGAGCGCTTTGGTCAAATAAGTGGCGCGGTCGATGCCCGGTCCGGGGAGATCGGTTGCGGTATAGGGCAGGGTCGGCATCACCAGCACGTCGTAGGACTCCAATGCGGTGTCATAGGCGGCGCGTGCGGCCGGGACGAGGTTGCGGGCTTTGCCGTAGCTGGCTCCGCCGAGTGCGGTGAGGCCGTGATGTCCGCACAAAGCAACGAGTTTGACCGTTTCCGACAGCGCGTCCGCATACTCGATACGCCTGGATGCGAAGTAGGCCATCTGCTCCGGGTCGTAGAGGCCGTCGGCGTTGAGGCCGTAGCCGTTGCCGTCGAGCATTTGATATGCCCCGCCGTCGGTGGCAATGACGTTCCAGATGTGGAAGGCGTGTCGGTGCCACGGGATGCTTACCTCCTCAACCACTGCACCGGCGTCGGCGAAGCGCGCAGCGGCAGCGCGGACGGCGTCGTCGACTTCGGGTTGGGAGTTCTCGTGCCCGAACCCTTCGGTGACGACACCGATCCGGAGTCCTTCGACGCCGTCGCCGAGGCCGGTGATGTAGTCCGCTGACGCGAGTCCGGCGGGTTGGCGGGGGTCGTTACCGTCGTAGCCGGCGATGACCGAGAGCATCAGTGCAGCGTCTGCGACGGTGCGTGTGATGGGACCGACGTGGTCGATGGTTCGTTCGATCGGGAACGCTCCGGTATAGGGGACGAGTCCGAACGTGGGCTTGTGGCCGACGACCCCGCAGAACGCGGCCGGGATGCGGATGGAGCCGCCCTGGTCGCCGCCGAAGGAAATGTCCACCTCACCAGCGGCCACAGCCGCGCCGCTGCCGCCGGACGATCCACCTGCTTCACGGGTCGGGTCCCATGGATTGCGTACAGGTCCGGATGCGGGGGTGAAGCTCGATCCGGAGAAGCATAGATCCTCGCAGACCGACTTGCCCGCGATCTCGGCACCGGAGTCGAGAAGGCGGGTGACGACGGTGGCGTCACGGGAGGGGACGAATCCTTCCAGCGTGCGAGAGCCGTTCATCATCGGTACGCCGGCAACGGCGACGTTGTCCTTGATCGCGACGGCCTTGCAGGCAAGGCGATCATCTGCGGGGGAGTCCGCGGTGATCGACGTTCGCACGTACCAGGCACCCAGAACATTGTCGGTACCCGACGGGGTGTGATGCTCACGGCCGGGAGCAACCGGCGCGATAGCCTCGTACAGCTCGTCCACCACGTCGTACGATCCGAGCGCGCCGTCGACCAATCCCGCGAACTCCTCACGATCCACCGTGTCCAGAGACAGCCCGAAATGTACTGCTGCCGACTTGATTCCATTCGGACCTGGACGTGACACTGTCATGTGTAAACCCCTCACTCGATACTTCCGACGAACCACCGACGACTGGCGATGAACTCGGCGACGCGACTGCGTTCGAACGTTGGCTTCGACCGTAGAACCACCCACGCAAAAGAGTCAATACGTGTCGACATATCCATACGTTAACTCTGTGTTTCGATCATGTTTTCGGCATCGCAAATGCTGAATTGGTTGTGCCGCAGCGCAACCGGAGGCGAATAAAGGCGCAGCCCGTGTGTTTGCCGT
This sequence comes from Mycobacterium sp., assembly GCA_023264765.1. Lineage (GTDB taxonomy): Bacteria > Actinomycetota > Actinomycetes > Mycobacteriales > Mycobacteriaceae > Mycobacterium. The sequence goes on from JAHFVC010000139.1 coordinate 10,189, forward strand.
CACATTCGACAGTAGGGTCCACGCATCGGCATGTCAATGGGTGGCGACATATGAACTGGGAAAGCTGGGTGCGGGTTGGTCAGAATGGCCGAAACGTGCCGTGCCGTGATTCGGCCAGCACGATCCCCCCACGGCCGCTCGCGCGCCCGTCGATGTCACCCAGCACTGACGCCGACTGCGAGATGAGGCGGCTTCGCAGAATTTGTGTGTCGAGGTCCCCACCATGTTCGGTCAGGATTCGACCGTATGCGGTGATGGCTTCGTAGGTTGTTTCCGACAGTGAACTGATCGGGGGCATCGGGCCTTGGCGGAGCGCTGTGTAGCGTGATTCGAGGTCGCGGTGGGTGTCGGTCGTGCCCTGAAAGTAAGAAAAGGCGGCCCACAGTCCGTCGGCCGCGGACGCACCGATCATCTGCTGTGTCGCCTCGTCGAGCACCAACGCCAGGGTTCGGGTTCGGGCTCGCAACCCTGCGTCGAAGCATTGCTGCTCGAATGCAACCTCGTCGTGACCGACCAGCGACGACAGGATCAACTCGGCGCCCGAAGTGTCGATCGCATCGATGGCGGCCGAGAAGTCGGTGGTTCCCAGGGGAAGATACATGTCGCCGAGTACCGCACCGTGGTGTTCGGCAACCACACGCCGGGCCGCCCAGTGTGCGCCGTAGGACCAGGAGTATCGGTGGCCGATGAAAAACCATGTCCGCGCGCCGGTGTCGGCCATGAGTGCAGGTACCCCGGCGCGTGTCTGAGCGAGCGGGCGTTCGCCGAGGCGCACGATCGAGGGATTCGGGCGTCCCCCTTCGTTGAGGACCGTGTGGACCAGGAGCACGTCGGTGCCCTGCACTGCGGCCCCGGCTGCATTGAATGTTGCGGAGGTGACGCACGCGAAAATGATGCGGCAGCCGCTACGAAGTAACCTGCGGGTGGCCGCGGCACCTGTGAGCGAGTCCGAGGCATCGTCGCCGATCAGCAATTCCACTGGGACACCGCCGACACCGCCGCCGGTGTTGATATCGTCGACTGCCAACTGCGCCAGAGTTTCGGTGGCTTGAGCGAACACCGCGGCAGAACCGGATTTGCTGACCAAGAGTCCGATGCGGTGGCGATCGGGTCGTAGCGGTTCGGGTGGCCCGTAGCCGCGTTTGTCCGCGAGCCATGCAACCCCGTCCTGGTCCAGGCTGGATTCGAGGGTCAGGCGTGTACCGGATCCGTCGGGATGAAAACGCAGTGTAAGGCGGCCGCGCCATGGTTGATGGTGCACGATGGTTACCGAACGCCCCGCACGGACGGTTACGATATGACCCAGCAACGTGATCCGGGATGCCAACGGTCCGTCGCCGACTGGGAGCGCCACCGACACTGGGGCGCCGACCACCATCCGTGCGCACTCGAGGTCGAGCAGCTCACCGTCGAGAAATCGCCTGTACGCGACAGCGGGTGGGTCAGCGACGACCACATGCGCGGTGACCGACAGCTCTGCCATCACGCCACCGTCATCGCCGCGTTACCCGGGTGCGTTCCCTCACGCCTGCCGTCTGCGTCGAGGTGGTGCGTGACCAGTCTCGTGCTCATTCGCGCCGGGTGGATCGCTCGCTGGTTGTGCCACTAGAGAACGTTCGAGGACTCCACGAAGAAACTGTAGAGCGTCGTGGGCGGGGCCTGCAGGATCAATGGAGAAGAAGCGATTGCGCCCTGCCCGTCGCTCGGTGATCACCCCGGACAACTTCAACGCTTTTAGATGCGCGGACACCGTGGTTCGTCCTACCGACGAGATGTGGTCGGAGATGAATCCAGCGCTGCATTCACCGTGGGAGGCCAAGGTGTCGAGGATCTCGCGGCGGACCTGGTCGGCTAGGGCTGCGAACACTAACTCCCGGTTCTGTTGCTAACGAGCGTTCATCGCACTGCCCTTCATGCCGTTGCGGGGTTCACCTGTAAAAGGTCGATTGGTGTCAACATATCGCATACCAGTCGTTAT
>JAHFVC010000139.1:12176-15146 GCA_023264765.1 Mycobacterium sp.
AGCGACGCGGTAAGAATCGCTGAATCTTACCGCTTGGGGTTTTGGGGAGTGAGTCGACGAAGTGGACACTGCGGGGGTATGCGTAGCTACTCCTTGACAGCATCCGCGCCGGCGACGTCGTCGCTGCATGGCGACTCGAATCGACTTGGCCGCTCCCTGAGCCACCTCATCGATACCGTCAACCTCATCGAAAACAAAGGCGCAACACTCCGCAGCATCACCGAGGGGATCGACACCTCGACAGTCGGAGGACGCCTCACCTACAACATCTTCGGATCCCTCGCCGAATTCGAACGAGATCTCGTCAAAGAACGCACAATGGCCGGCCTCGCCGCTGCACGAGCCCGCGACCGCATCGGTGGACAGCCGGCGAAAATCGACGCCGAAAAAGCTCGTCACATCCGCCGCATGCTCGACGACGGCACACCCAAAACCGAAATCGCATCAGTACTCGGAATCGGCCGTGCCACCCTCTACCGTCACCTCAGTTCGCCTGCGGGTTAACCGATTAGCTCACATCACGGCGTACGTCCGGCCCCGGTTCCCTTTGGCGAGACACTTCCACCGGGTACACCAAAAACGGCGTGAGGATGCGCGAGACCCGGTTCAGCTCAGCTCTGGACACCGCAGCCGCCAGCTCAGAGTGCTGCAAATGTTGGTCAAGCTCGGTCCTTGTCGGTATCCCACCCAAACGAAGGATCTCTACATTCGGTTCAATCGCATCTGACGCCGAATCGCTTGTAGCCCTTGCCTTATCTCTACGGCTCTCATGCTCTGCGGTGTCCGCCTCTGCACGAGCCTTCCGTGACAGTTCTTCAGCGGTATTCGCCCTTGCCCGCGCATCCCGCGCCGCGAAATACTCATCCCGCTCACTGCGCCGCGCCAACGTCAGCATCAGCGACCAGACACGGCCCGCATCCTCAGCACCGTCACGCGCACGTCTCGCCACGACCGCTGCCGCAGTCGCTGTCGCCGCCACCCCGCCCCCCGCGAGATAAGGCCCCGCGGCGTCCCAGAGCTCCTGAAACCAGGGGCTCCCATACTGAATGCGCTGCACAACAATCGGCCCGAACTCATCCCCGGCCGTTGCAGTAAGGACGCGGGTCCCGCCACCCCTGTCGCCTCACGCAGCATCCGTTGTCCGAGCTCGACACCAACGCGTTGCGACAGTTCCGCAATCGCAGCGATCGCATCCGACAAACGAGCCAACTCACTTGCGGGCATTCCGCCAGGAAGCTCCGGAATGGCGATGCGCACTGCGCCTCCGTGCGGTATGTCAGCAGGTCGTGCATCGACAGAATCGGTGGACAACGGTGCCTCGCGGAGAAAATCGGCGGCCCTACGGCTCCTTGCATTTTGTGTAAGTACGGACATCACCACGTCAGTAAGGTTCGCGTCGGTGAGATCGGCTTCGGTAAGATCAGCGTCGTAAAGGTTCGCGGCCGTTAAGGTCGCCCAGGTGAGATCAGCGTCGGTGAGGTTCGCAGCCGTCAAATTCGCTCGACTGAGATCTGCGTTGTGGAGGTTTGCCCCGCTCAGGTGCGCACGATAAAGGTTTGCGCCGGTCAGATCCGCACGGACCAGGTTTGTCCGAGACAGAAACGCTCGATAGAGGTTCGTGCCGGAAAGGTTCGTGTTGGAGAGATCTACGTTTTCGAGGTTTACACCGGCAAGGTCAGCGTTGGTGAGGTCGATGCGCTCCGGGAAATTGATACGCAAGAAATCAGCACGATACCCCCTCCACACCGCACCTCCTGCCATCACCGCTTCCAGTGCCCGCGCGTCCGCCATGACGACGAAGAATATAGGACGCCAATCGGGTGCTCTTGTTTCATACCCCGGCGGCGCACAGCTCGATCGAATGAAGCGACGAACACGAACGGTTAGATCCGGCCCGGACGGACACGATCTCCTGTCAGGGTTGCGACGGAGCCTGTCGTTGATCACAGGGTCGTACCGCTGGACCATGTCGACATGGGCGGAGGGAGATCCTGTGGCTCTCTCCAGAGGCGCTCTCAAACTACGCGCCCGAGCCCTCGCTGCAGAGCTGTGATCCCGGCTGCGAATACCACGGAGTCGTACGTCCTCCTCTGTCCCTGCCAAGGAAATTTGGCGGCTCACAGGTCAGGACCGGAACAAACTTCCGTACAGCTGTGCAATGGATTCAAAGACTTCTACCGGATCCACGTAATTGTTCTTGTCACGTAACGCGTCTTCCAGGGCCTCTTCGTTCACGATGTTGTCGGGGACCAGCACGTGCCACTTGTAACCCCGCGGTTGTGGACGAACTCCTGCCGAGGCCAAATATGCATTGATGTCCTCGTTCTGTGCACGCAAATCTTCTTCAGTGAAGGCCTCGAACCAAACTTCCTGCGGGTCACCGGTTGCCTGGTGACCGCGTGACACTTTCACGGGCGGATGCAGAGCCGCTGGATACGACGTCCGAAAGCATCGGCCCGGACCCGCAGCCCAGGCAGTCAACGCCCCATGACCGTTGGCGACGAGCGCTACGTATCGACCCGCGGGCAGACCCTCAGGTATCTCACCCTCGACATCCGCGACCGGATAATCGCCCCAGTATTGAGCCACACCGTCTCCTTCAGGCTGAAACGAACTCTGGCCTCGGCCGCCGAAGCGCCGAGGCCAGAGCCGACGATCAAGATGCTAACCGATCTGGAACGACCCGATGGGGTCCCCGGTCTGCGACAGCAGGGGAATCATCCGGGGAGCTGGCGTCGCAGCAGCGTCGACTGCCGAACCAACCAAATCGTCCGACCTGACGTACCCCAGCTCACCGTCGGTACCGATGGCGCTGACCAGGTCAGGGAGTTCAGCATCTGCCTGCGCGGACTCGCCGGTTCCGTAGCTCTCACCGTCCGGATTTGTTCCTTGTGCGCGCGCAGCGTCGCCGTCTGCGCGAGGTGCAGCCAGGGCAGCGGGGGCAGGGTACTGGAGGGGGTCGGACGGGAA